>DASYEM010000134.1:0-35354 GCA_036499025.1 Parvibaculum sp.
GTCCACGACTGTCCGGCAGGTTTCGCGTTACCGGGAGATAGAGAGGACGCATAGCCCGCTATGGCGCTGAATCCTGAAATCATTGCGGCGTCGCGTCCCTTTGTCTTTCACGCACGCCGAAGCAAGTTCAGAGCCAGCGATGGAGACATTGAAACGCTTGATGTTCCTGCACCGCGACGACAGCAGCTATCGGCAAGTTTTGCCTCTTCAGGCAAAAATTGCCGGGCGGAAAAATGTCAGATGGCCTGTAAGCCGGGTTCTGTACCCTTGCGGGCGATGGCCATTCATCTGGGACGTTCGTTGCCGAACGCCTCGTGCAACCAACCCGGGCGGCGTCCCGGAAACGGGTTTGCCGGACTTGCGCCCGACATGCCGCCCCTATTTGGTCTTGCTCCCGGTGGGGTTTGCCGTGCCGCTTCCGTTACCGGTCGCGCGGTGCGCTCTTACCGCACCGTTTCACCCTTACCTGCGTCAAACACAGGCGGTCTCTTCTCTGTGGCACTTTCCTTGGGGTCGCCCCCGCCGGTCGTTATCCGGCACCGTGCTTCCGTGGAGCCCGGACTTTCCTCTGCCCGGATCGCGCCGGACAGCGGCCATCCGGCCATCTGACCCTGTGCACATAAGGGGCATTGTCCGTTGGCGTCAAGTTCCTCCCAAAATTGTGCATGGCAGGTGGTTGCGGTTCGCTGCGTCAGCCCCGACATTGCCCTCAAGCAACCAATCCTGAAGGGAAGAAACAATGAAAGCTGCCGTCTATTACGAGAATGGCCCGCCCAGCGTTTTCAAATATGAGGATGTGCCCGACCCGAAATGTGAAACGCAGGGCATCATCATCAGGGTCGAGGCTGTCAGCATCGAAGGCGGCGACACGCTGAACCGTGCCGGCGGCGACCTCACCTCTCATCCGCATATCGTCGGCTATCAGGCGGCAGGCACGGTGATCGAGGTCGGCTCCGAAGTTTCCGATTTCAAGGTTGGCGACCGCGCAACCACCATCAATTTCGCCGGGTCGCACGCTGAATTGCGATCCATCTATGCGCGCACGGCATGGAAGGTGCCGGACAACCTGGACATCCAGAAAGCCTCGGCCATCCCCGTGCCTTTCGGTACGGCAGATGATTGCCTGTTCGAGTTTGGCAAATTGCAGTCCGGGCAAACCGTCCTCGTGCAGGCAGGCGCGGGAGCCGTCGGTCTTGCCGCCATCCAGCTTGCCAAGCGCGCAGGCGCAACGGTGATCGCGACGGCTTCAAGCGACGAGCGCCTCGCCCGCCTCAAAGAGTTTGGTCTCGATCACGGCATCAACTACGCGACACAGGATCTGGTCGCCGAAGTGAAGCGCCTGACCGACAATCGGGGCGTCAATCTCGTCGTCGATCCCGTCGGCGGCACAACCTTGCAAAAGTCGATCCTCTCTCTGGCCTATCGCGGTCACGTGTCCCTCGTCGGACAAGCCGGCCGCGATCCCGCCAAGGTCGATGTCTCAACGATGATGCAGGGCAATCAGACCCTATCGGGTGTTTTTCTGGGTGCGGAAATCTTTTCCGACCGTGTGCATGACAACATCCAGAGCCACATCAATGATGCCGCGGCGGGTAAGCTGAAGGTCCAGATCGATAAGACCTTTCCGCTGAAAGACGCTGCTGCGGCGCATGAATATATCGAAAGCCGCAAGGCGGTAGGCCGGGTACTGCTGATCCCGTAAGGCTCAGGAGCCAACCTTATCGAGAAGAAGACGGAGTGTGGCGACAGTCGAAAGATCGGCCACCCCGTCGACTTTCGCAGGCCTGAAATGGCGCTGGAAAGCGCGCACCACAGCCTCGGTCTTCGCGTCGTAAACGCCAAGAACCTCAATTCCATATCCGTAATTCGCCAAACGGAACTGAAGCTCCGACACCGGATCACCACGGTCCCCGAGCTTCAGCACCGGTCCGTCCATGATCGGCGCAGGATCGACCCAGACGCCGACGCCCGCCCGGGCGAGCCGCGCCCAGTCGAACCATTCGCCCGGATCGGATTTCCGCTCCGGCGCAATATCGGAATGCGCAACGACCGAACGCGACACAATCGGATTACGCGCCACGATTTCCTTGCACAGCGCCTCGACGGCTTTCATCTGCACGTCGGGATAAGGCGGGCAGCCGCCATCATGTCCGCCGTTGGCGATCTCGATGCCGATAGAACGCCCGTTGATATCTGCGATGCCCGCCCAGCTTGAGACACCCGCATGCCAGGCGCGTTTTCCCTCATCCACCAGCCGCGTGATGTCGCCCTGCTCATCCACCACGTAATGCGCCGAAACTTTTGACTGAGGCGAGCACAAAAGGTCGATCGCGCCCTCGGCGGTCTTCATGCCTGTGTAATGCAAAACCAGAATGTCGATGGGAGCGGGCTGCGGCCGGTCGTTGAAATTGGGCGATGGCCGGTTGGCGATGGGAAGGCTCATGCAAAGCGCCGTTCAATCAAGGGCCCCGCTTCGATCAAGGGCCGATATCCACGATCTGCTTCTGCCTCAACGACACGATCAGAATGCCGGTGAGCGCGATCAGCGCGCCGACGACCATCCGCGTCGTCACCACATCGCCGAGCAGTGTGACACTGAAGATGACGGTGAAGATGGGTGAAAGCAAGGTCAGCGGCGCTGTCTGCGTCACCTCATACCGCTGCAATAGATAGTAAATGCCTGCATGGCCGATCAAGCTTGAGGCAAAGGCCGTGTAGCAAATGCCGCTCCACTGGAGAAGCGACGCCGTTTTGATGAGTTCCCAGTGACCGCTCTCGAAGGCGAGCGAACAGACGAGCATCATCGGCCCGGCGATCACCGCGATCCATGCCTGCATTTCGAAGACGCCGACATTCCTGATCTGCCGCTGGAAGATCGTGCCGACGGAACCGATCAGCGCCGAAATGACGACGAAGATCACCCCCGTCAAAAAGTTGAACACCGTCGGATCAAAGCTGATGACCATGACGCCGACAAAGGACAGACCGATACCGAGCCAGCGCTTCCAGCGCACCTGCTCTTTCAAGAAGATGACGGAAAGAATCGTCGCAAAGGGCACGCCGAGCTGGCTGACGACGGCGACAACGGACGGGTTTGAAAGCGCCACACCAGCAAAGAAAAATCCAAAGCCCAGCGGCCCAGCGCAAAGCGCGATGACGAGAACCTGCTTCATCCGCCCCTCATGCAGCCTGAGGAACGGAAACAGCACCATGATGATGAGAATGAAGCGGATCGCCGTGAACATCATCGGCGGAAAATGCCCAAGGCTCACCTTGGCCGCGACAAGCGCGAACCCCCAGATGAGGTTTATGAGCATCATGAAAGCGAGGTGCTGGCGGGTCATAAGGTCCGGCGGGGCTTGAACGGCTCTTGTTAGCGCAAGCCTGTGGGCTCGCCTAGCCCCGCCTCGCTCAATCCTGAGCGTTAAGGCCTCTTTGTCGCAATATCTTCTCATAGGCGACGTTGATCATCGCCAGCTTCTCATTGGCGATGGAAACAAGCTCCTTCGGCACGCCGCGCGCGATCAGCGTATCGGGATGGTTTTCGCGCACCAGCCGCCGATAGGCCTTTTTCAGATCGTCGCTCGAAATATCGGGTGTGATGCCCAGGATCAGATAGGGGTCGGTCTTCTCCGGCCCGAGATGGCTCGCCCTGATGCGCGCGAATTCGACTTCGGAAAAGCCGAATATATCGGCCACCGTGCGCAGATATTCGAGTTCGGCAGGATGGATGTATTTATCCGCCTTCGCGATATGGAAAAGCGCATCAAGCACGTCTTCAAGCGTCGCCGGCCGGTCGCGATAGACGCGCGCCACCTGCTCCGCATAGGCCTGAAAGCCCGCCACGTCTTGCTGTGCAATCCGGTAAACGCGGTTTACGTTCGCGCGCTCGGTATCCGGCACCTTCAGCACTTCCTCAAAGGCGCGGATTTCGGCTTCAGTCACCTGCCCATCGGCCTTGGCCATTTTGGCGGAGAGTGCGATCAGCGCGACGGTGAAAACCACTTCGTCGTCCGCAAGGGCCCGGTCGATGACGAGATGTCCCGCCACCGCGCCGACAAGCGCGCCGAGGGGTCCGCCGACCGCTAGCCCGACACCGGCTCCCGCAATTTTTCCCCAAATGGACATGAAGCCAGTTTAGAGGGATTTTTCCCGGGTCGCACTTGGCAAATCCGCACATCGTTTTGACGGATTGAACCTACCCTGCAATTTCAGCCAAAAACGACAACGACCGGCCACGCTTTCGCGGACTGGTCGCCAATCTTTCCCAAGAGAAATATTTTAACGGCCACCCGTGACCGCATTACCGATCACTGCGCCCGCCGCTGCGCCACCAATGGTCGCGGCGGTTTTACCGTTGCCCTTGCCGATGGAGTTACCGGCCACACCGCCCGCCGCGCCGCCCACCAGCGCGCCACAAGCCGTCAACCCCATCGGGGAAAGGGCGAGCAAACCGATGATCGCGTAACGGCCCGCTTTGGAAGCGAATGAAGACATACGCATGGCGTAACCTCTGTTCTATGTTCACTGTCAAATAAACGAGCGATCTCTATTCGCGTTCCGTTGAAAAAGCAGCGAATGTGCCATTCCGGCTCGCCCACATCTCCCTCTTGTGGCACGTTCACGCACATGAGCGATCAAGGCGAAGCATCATCCCGCTGGGATTTCTGGATCGACCGTGGCGGCACGTTCACGGACATTGTCGCGCGCGCGCCGGGCGGGCGTCTGATCGCACACAAACTATTGTCGGAAAATCCCGGACGCTATGAAGATGCCGCCCTGCAAGGCATCCGCGATCTGCTTGGCCTGCCAGAAAATGCGCCGCTCTCATCAGCGTGCATCGGCGCCGTCAAGATGGGCACGACGGTCGCGACGAACGCGCTGCTGGAACGCAAGGGCGAGCGCGTACTGTTCCTCACCACCAAAGGCTTCGCCGACGCGCTTCGCATCGGCTATCAGAATCGCCCGCATCTTTTCCGTCTAAAAATCGAAAAGCCCGACATGCTTTTCGAGAGCTCCGTTGAAGTCTCCGAACGCCTCACCACCGAAGGCGATGTCCTGACACCCTTCGATGAAGAGGAAACGCGCCACACCCTTGCCACCGCCTATGCGAACGGTATCCGCGCCGTCGCCATCTGCTTCATGCACGGCTATCGCTATCCGGCCCACGAAGAGATTGCCGCACGCATCGCCCAGGAGATCGGCTTCACGCAAATCTCGGCGAGCCACCTCGTCAGTCCCTTGATGAAATTCGTCTCGCGCGGCGACACAACGGTCGTCGATGCCTATCTCTCGCCGATCCTTCGCCGCTATGTCGATCGCGTCTCAAGCGCGCTCGGCGCAGAGACACGCCTCTTCTTCATGCAATCTTCCGGTGGCCTCACCGACGCCTCCCTCTTTGAGGGCAAGGACGCGATTCTCTCCGGCCCTGCTGGTGGCGTCGTCGGCGCGGTCGAAACCGCGCGCCTCGCCGGATTGCCCCGCATCATCGGTTTCGACATGGGCGGCACCTCAACGGACGTTTGCCACTATGACGGCGAGCTGGAACGCAGCTTCGAAACCGAAGTGGCAGGCGTCCGCATGCGCGCCCCGATGATGCAGATCCACACGGTCGCGGCAGGCGGCGGCTCAATCCTCCATTTCGACAATATGCGCCTCCGCGTCGGCCCTGATAGCGCAGGCGCCAATCCCGGCCCCGCCGCCTATCGCCTGGGCGGTCCGCTCACCGTCACTGACGCCAATGTGATGGTCGGCAAGCTGATGCCGAATTTTTTCCCGCGCGTCTTCGGTCCCGCCGCCGACGAGATGCTCGACGCCGAAGCCGTCCGCGCACGCTTTGCCGCCCTCGCCACCGAGATCGGCCGTCCGCCGGAAGAAACCGCCGAAGGTTTCATCCGCATCGCGGTCGAAAACATGGCGCAGGCGATCAAGAAAATCTCCGTCCAGCGCGGCCATGACGTCACGGGCTATGCGCTGGCCTGCTTCGGCGGCGCGGGCGGCCAACACGCCTGTCTCGTCGCCGGCGCGCTCGGCATGAGCCGCGTCTTCTTTCATCCGCTTTCCGGCGTGCTCTCCGCCTATGGCATGGGCCTCGCCGATATCCGCGCAATCCGCGAACGCGCCATCGAGGCCGCACTCGACGAAGCCGGTCTCGCCATCGTCGCCGAGGCCATCGCCGCGCTTGGAGCCGAAGCCCGTGCAGAAGTGGAGAGGCAAGACATCGCCGCCGCCGGCATCGCCCTCCTCCCGCGCCTCCATCTGCGCTACGCCGGGACCGACACCGCTCTCATCATCGATCATGGTCCGCTCGCTATGATCCGGGCGAATTTCGAAGCAGCGCACCGCAAACGCTTCGGCTTCATCGCCGAAGAAAAACCCGTCATCATCGAGGCCGTTTCCGTCGAAGCCGTGGGCAAGGACGCAAATATCGTTGAAGAACCCGACTCTGCCGCGCAATCGCGCATCACCCCGGAGCCGACCCTCATCACTTCCATTTTTACCGAAGGCGCTTGGCGCGATGCGCCGGTCCATCGCCGCGAGGCTCTCGCGCCCGGCAACGCGCTAACCGGCCCCGCCATTATCATCGAGCCGCATCAAACCATCGTCATCGAGCCCGGCTGGTCGGCGGAGGTCACGCCGCTCAATCACATTCTCCTGACCCGCCATGAAGCCAAATATCGCGCTCATGCCATCGGCACGGAAGCCGATCCGGTCATGCTCGAGATTTTCAACAATCTTTTCATGTCGATTGCCGAACAGATGGGCTTTACGCTCGAAAAGACCGCCTATTCGGTAAATATCAAGGAACGGCTCGATTTCTCCTGCGCCGTCTTCGACCGTTCAGGTGGCCTCGTCGCCAATGCGCCGCACATGCCGGTGCATCTGGGCTCCATGGGCGCGAGCGTTCGCACGGTCATCGAACAAAACGCGGATATGAACCCCGGCGACGTCTTCGTGCTGAATGCGCCCTATAATGGCGGCACGCATCTGCCTGACGTCACCGTCGTCGCGCCCGTCTACGATGAGACAAATACGACGCGCCTCTTCTACGTCGCCGCGCGCGGCCATCAGGCCGACATCGGCGGCATCTCGCCGGGCTCAATGCCTGCTCACTCCACAACCGTCGAGGAAGAAGGCATCCTCATCGACAATTTCCGCCTGGTTGAACGCGGTCACTTCCGCGAAGCCGAAATGCGCGCTTTGCTCTCTTCAGGCCGCTGGCCAGCCCGCAACCCGGATCAGAACATCGCCGATCTCCGCGCCGAAATCGCCGCCTGCGAGAAAGGCGCGCATGAACTCCGCAAGATGGTTCGCGACTTCGGCCTCGATGTCGTTGAAGCCTATATGCGCCACGTTCAGGATAATGCAGAGGAAAGCGTCCGTCGCGTCATCGGCAAGCTGAAAGACGCATCTTTCGAGCAGGAGATGGATGACGGCTCCGTCATCCGCGTGAAAGTCACGGTGAACCACGAAAGCCGTTCCGCGAAAATCGACTTCACGGGCACCAGCGTCGAACTCAAAAGTAACCTCAATGCCCCTTCCGCCGTCGCCCGCGCAGCGGTACTGTATGTTTTTCGCTGCATGGTCGATGATGACATTCCGCTAAATGAGGGATGTCTCAAGCCGCTCGACATCGTGATCCCCGAAGGGTCGATGCTCGCGCCCCGTTATCCTGCCGCCGTGGTCGGCGGCAATGTCGAGACAAGCCAGGCCGTCACGGACGCGCTCTTCGGTGCCTTCGGCGTCATGGCTTCGGCGCAGGGCACGATGAACAACCTAACCTTCGGCAACGACAAGTATCAGTATTACGAGACGATCTGTGGTGGCGCTGGTGCAGGCCCGGCCTTCGACGGCGCCGATGCCGTGCACACCCACATGACCAACTCGCGGCTCACCGATCCCGAGATTCTCGAATGGCGCTTCCCCGTCATACTCGAGAGCTTCTCGATCCGGCGCGGCTCCGGCGGCAAGGGCACGCATAAAGGCGGCGACGGCGCGACACGCACCATCCGCTTTCGTGAAAAAATGTCTGTCTCGATCCTCTCGACACATCGCATCATCGCGCCTTTCGGATTGAACGGCGGCGGCGATGCAGCGCCCGGAAAAAACTCCATTCGCCATGCTGACAGGCATGTTGAGAAGCTCGCTGGCTCCGCCCAGCGCGAGCTTGAGGCAGGCGATGCGATCATCATCGAAACCCCGGGCGGTGGAGCATTTGGCCCGTCCGATTTGTGAAATGCACAGTCCCTCGAATCGGCGCACACACAACTCATCCCCCGTGACGATCCGGGACATGGCAACGTCACCACAATTGCCATATTTCAGGCCGATCTCCGCCGCTTGTGAGGCCGTGCAATCGCGCCACAATGTGGCCGGAACAACGCAGCCATAAATTGGCTTGCGCCTTCTTCAGAGCAGGAGAAACTTCACTCGTGACCCCCTGTTGGGCACCTGTTTCGTGCTTTGGCGATGACCACTTCGGGAGGCCAAAATGACCTTGTCCACGCAAGTCGGTTACCTAGTCACCTGTCTCGCATTCGTATTCGTCGGCGCAATTACCGTTGGGCTTCTATAAGCCCCGTTCCTTCACGCGCCCGACGGAAACCTTGCCGCATACGGCTCGGGCGGCAGGCGCATCGCGTTCACGACAAACGATACCATATGATAAAATCCCGCCAGCATGATGAGTTCGATGAGCTGCTCATCGCGAAATTCACGCACGAGTTCAGTCCACAACGCGTCGTCAACTGTCGCCGTGTCGTGAAGCTGATCGACGAGCCGGACGATCAGACGTTCGCGGTCATTCCAGCATGCTACATCGGCGTCCTTGGCAACCGTTGCCTCGATTTCAACCCGCCCGAGGCCAGCCGCTTCGGCAAATAGCGCAACATGCACGCCCCACTCATATTCGCCACCGCATCGTCCGCAGGTGCGGTCAATGGCGATCTCGCGCTCGCGCAAACTGATCGTGCCTTTGTCTAGAAGCCCGCCTGCCATAAAGCGGCGAAAGAGGCGCGGCTCGCGCGCAAGCGTGCGAAACAGGAGCAAGGGCTCCCGGCCCTGCATCAGATCTTCCAGCGTCTTCTCCATATCGGGTTCGTAAGGCTGAGCGGCGGGTACGATCCGGGCCGTCATGGCTTTCTCCAATGCTACTATTTCAGTAGCAAAAAAGATATGCTTCTTTTTTCGTAGCGCAAGAGATATTCTTCCACCATGGCGAAAACGAAACTTCCAAAGCCTGGGAAACCCGTTCGCGGCTCGAGTACCGGCAAACCGATCATGGCGCTGATCGACCTGATGGGACGCCGCTGGATTTTACGCATCTTGTGGGAACTGCGCTGCGGCCCACTGACTTTTCGCGCATTGCAGGATGCCTGTGGAGGCCTCTCTCCCAGCGTGCTCAATGGCCGCCTCGCCGAATTGCGCGAGATGGCATTGGCCGGCACAGAAGCAGGCGGTTATGCACTGACGCCACTGGGCCAGGAATTGCTGACGCAGTTCACGCCGCTCTCGATCTGGGCGGAGAAATGGGCAAAGGCCATTCGCTAAGCGTCAGGCCGCCGCCTCGCCCGGCGTTTCGCCCGGTGTGTAGTTGAGGATCGGCGCGAGCCAGCGCTCGCATTCAGCCATCGTCATGCCCTTACGTGCGGCGTAATCCACAACCTGATCGCGCTCTACGCGCCCCACACCGAAATATTCGGACTGCGGGTGACTGAAATAAAGACCGCTGACTGCGGCGCCGGGCCACATCGCGTAGCTTTCGGTGAGCTGGATGCCCGCCTTCTCTTCCGCATCGAGCAGATCGAAGAGCGTCCGCTTTTCGGTATGGTCCGGCTGAGCCGGATAGCCGGGTGCGGGACGAATGCCCTGATATTTTTCAGCGATCAGGTCCTCATTGTTCAGTGCCTCATCATGCGCATAGCCCCAGAATTCGCGCCGCACACGGGCATGCAGATGCTCGGCAAAGGCTTCCGCCAGACGATCCGCCAGCGCTTTCGACAAGATCGACTTGTAGTCATCGAGCTTGTCTGAAAATTCCTTGGCTATGGCGTCTTCGCCATGGCCCGAGGTAACCGCAAAGCCGCCAATATAGTCGGCGACGCCCGTTTCCTTTGGCGCGATGAAATCAGCCAGCGCCATGTTTGCGCGCTCCGACTTTCCACGTGCCATCTGCTGACGCAGCGAATGCAGAACGGCAAGCCGTTCCGTCCGCGTGTCGTCGGTATAAAGCTCGATATCCTCATTCTCGATCTGGTTGGCCGGCCAGAAACCGATGACGGCCGAGGCACGCAACCATTTCTCATCGACCATCTGCTTCAGCATTTCCCGCGCATCGGCAAAAAGCGATCGCGCCGTCTCGCCGATTAAATCGTCCTTCAGAATTTGCGGATAATGCCCGGCGAGCTCCCACGTCGCAAAGAACGGCGTCCAGTCGATATAAGGCACCAGCTTCTCCAGCGGGTAATCCTCGAAAACTTTCGTGCCAAGGAAGCTTGGCTTCGTCGGCTTGTAATCGGTCCAGTCGATCTTCAACTTGTTCTCGCGTGCGGCGGCCAGCGTCTGACGCTCCTTCGTCTGCCGCGCATTGGCATGGGCCTTGGCCATCTTCACGTATTCAGCGCGCACATCGTCGATATATTTGACCTTTGCCGTCGGCGACATCAGCTGCGATACGACGCCCACCGCGCGGCTCGCATCGGTGACATAAATCGCCTGCCCGCGCTTGTAGTTCGGATGAACCTTGACGGCGGTATGAATCCGGCTCGTCGTCGCCCCGCCGATCAGCAACGGAATCTCGAAACCCTCGCGCTCCATCTCGGCGGCGACATGGCACATCTCATCGAGACTTGGCGTGATAAGACCCGAAAGCCCGACCACATCGACATTCTCTTCGCGCGCCCGTTTCAAAATGGTCGCCGTCGGCACCATGACGCCAAGGTCAATGACCTCGAAATTATTGCATTGAAGCACCACGCCGACGATGTTTTTGCCGATGTCGTGGACGTCGCCCTTGACCGTGGCCATGAGAATTTTCGCGGCAGCCTTGTTCTGCACGGCGCCGGTGAGACGCTTTTCCTCTTCCATGAAGGGCAGCAGATAGGCAACCGCCTGCTTCATCACGCGCGCCGATTTCACCACCTGCGGCAGGAACATCTTGCCCGAGCCGAAAAGGTCGCCCACCACATTCATGCCATCCATCAGAGGGCCTTCGATGACGTCGAGTGGGCGTACAGCCTCCTTGCGTGCGGCTTCGGTATCTTCCTCGATAAAGGCGTTGATGCCCTTGACCAGTGAATGCGTCAGACGCTCCTTCACTGGCAATTCGCGCCAGGATAAATCTTCTTCCTTCTTCTTCCCCGCATCGCCGCGATAGCGTTCGGCAATCTCAAGCAACCGCTCGGTCGCATCCGAGCGACGATTAAGTATGACGTCCTCCACGCGATCGCGCAGCTCGGGCTCGATCTCGTCATAGATCGCGAGCTGACCCGCGTTGACGATGCCCATATCCATGCCCGCCTGAATGGCGTGGTAGAGGAACACGGAGTGCATCGCCTCACGCACCGGCTCGTTTCCACGGAATGAAAACGAGACATTGGAAACGCCGCCCGAAACATGGGCGTGCGGCAGACTCTGCTTGATGCGCCGCGTCGCGTCGATGAACTCGACACCGTAATTGTTGTGCTCTTCGATGCCCGTCGCAACCGCGAAAATATTCGGATCGAAGATGATGTCTTCGGGTGGAAAGCCGATCTTGTCGACCAGCAAATTATAAGAGCGCTCGCAAATCTCGAACTTGCGGTTGGCCGTATCGGCCTGCCCATCCTCATCGAACGCCATCACCACGGCTGCGGCGCCATAGCGCAGCACCTTGCGGGCGTGATCGAGGAAAGCCTCTTCGCCTTCCTTCAGGCTGATCGAATTGACGATCGCCTTGCCTTGCACGCATTTGAGGCCCGCTTCGATGATCGACCATTTGGACGAGTCGATCATGATCGGCACGCGCGCGATGTCCGGTTCCGCTGCGATCAGATTGAGAAAGCGCACCATGGCCTGCTCACTGTCGAGCATGCCTTCGTCCATATTGATGTCGATGATCTGCGCGCCGCTTTCCACTTGCTGAAGCGCGACGGTGAGCGCCTCATCGAAACGCCCATCGACGATCAGCTTCTTGAATTTAGCCGACCCGGTGACGTTCGTGCGTTCGCCGATATTGATGAAGTTCGCGGTACCTTTGGTCATCTCAAATCTTTTCTGATTTCGAACGCATCACGAGCCGGTGAAGGCCTCAAGGCCCGACAACCGCAGACGCGGTTCAATCTCGGGCTTCTCGCGCGGTGGAACGCCCTTCACCGCCTCCGCGATAGCATGAATATGTTCCGGCGTCGTGCCACAGCAACCGCCGACAATGTTGACCAGGCCCGACGACGCAAACTCACCGACGAGATGAGCCATATGCTCCGGACTTTCGTCATACTCACCCATTTCGTTCGGCAAGCCGGCATTGGGATGCGCGCTGATATTGACGCCTGCGATGCGCGACAACGTATCGACATGGGGCCGCATCTCTTTGGCGCCGAGCGCGCAATTGAGCCCGATCGAGAACGGCTTCACGTGGCTGACGGAGTTCCAGAAAGCTTCCGGCGTCTGGCCCGAAAGCAATCGTCCCGACATATCGGTGATCGTGCCGGAGATCATCACCGGCAATTCAAACCCAAGCTCCTCATAAACTTCCGAGACGGCAAAGAGCGCCGCCTTGGCATTCAGCGTGTCGAAAATCGTCTCGACCAGAATGATGTCCGCCCCACCCTCGATCAGTCCACGCGTCGCGCTCTTATAGGCTTCGCGCAACTCGTCAAAATTGACATTACGAAATCCCGGATCGCTGACCTTGGGCGAAATCGACGCCGTCCGGTTGGTGGGCCCGAGCACACCTGCGACATAACAAATGCGCCCCGGCGTCTCGCTCTCGGCGATGTCAGCCGCCTCGCGTGCAATCTTCGCACTCTCGACATTCATTTCATAGGCGACGGATTCAAGTTTGTAATCCGCCTGCGCGATCACGGTCGCGCCGAATGTATTCGTCTCGGCAATGTCGGCGCCTGCGCGGAAATACTTCAGATGAATGTCGCGCAGGATGTCGGGCCGCACGAGGCCGATCAACTCATTGTCGCCCTTGAGATCGACGGAATGTTCCTTGAACCGCTCACCCCGGAAATCCGCTTCCGAAAGCTTGTAACCCTGGATCATCGTGCCCATCGCGCCGTCAAGCACCAGCACCCGGTCCTTGATGTCGCTCTTCAGCGTCGCAATGCGTTCGTCTCTGGTCATGGTCTTGTCCTTACCGCGCCAGCGCCGGGACGGGGTGCGTCCTGAGGCCCAGCACATGGCAGATCGCAAATGTCAGATCCGCCTGATTGAGCGTATAGAAGTGAAACCGGTCGAAGCCATAGGCGCGCAAACGGTTCACCTGCTCGGTCGCCACATAGGCCGCGATCAATTTGCGCGTTTCCAGTTCATCGTCGAGCCCCACATAATAGTCATCGAGCCATTTCGGAATGCTGGCGCCGCAGCGATCCGCCATCCGCTTCGTACCCTTGAAATTCGTTGTAGGCATGATGCCCGGCACCAGCGGCACGCCAATG
The DNA here is from genome assembly GCA_036499025.1 of Parvibaculum sp. Taxonomy (GTDB): domain Bacteria; phylum Pseudomonadota; class Alphaproteobacteria; order Parvibaculales; family Parvibaculaceae; genus Parvibaculum. The sequence goes on from DASYEM010000134.1 coordinate 13,644, forward strand.
TCCGCCTTCCGCGCCCGCTCCAGAAACCGGACATGCTTCTCCGTATCGAACACGAACTGCGTAATCGCCCGCGTCGCGCCGGCATCGACTTTCCGCTTGAGCAACTCGATATCGGCTTCGATCGACGCCGATTCCGGGTGCCCTTCAGGATAGGCGCTGACGATGACATCGAAATCGGCAATCTTCTTGATCGCGGCAATCAGTTCCGGCGTCGATTGGTAGCCTTGCGGATGCGGGCTGTAAGGCGCGCCGAGTTCCGGCATATCGCCGCGCAACGCGACGATGTGGCGAATACCTGCGTCCCAATAACCGCGGATCACATCGTCGGTTTCCTCCCGTGTCGCGCCGACGCAGGTGAGGTGTGCCGCCGGCGTCAATGTCGTCTCCTGCACGATACGCTTCACGGTGCCGTGTGTACGCTCGCGCGTCGAGCCGCCCGCGCCATAAGTCACCGAAACAAATTCCGGCTGCAAAGGTTCGAGCCTGCGAATCGAGCGCCACAACGTCTCTTCCATCTCCGGTGTCTTCGGCGGAAAGAACTCGAAGGAAACGCGCGTCTCTCCGCTCCCGCTTTGAGTCGATACTTTGCTCATGCGTTTGTCCCCTCCAGTTCCGCCGTCCGACGCTGGTGTTTTGCGCCGCGTCCTGCCGCCTTGTCCGCCGCATAAATGACGACCGTCAACGCACCTTCGCCACCTTCGGGCGGCAGTCGCCGCACCTCGGCTAAGTCGAGACCAGCCTGCACAAGCCAGCCCTTCACTTCATCTTCCGCAAAGCCAAGACGACGATGCGCCTGTTCTTCGCGCAGAAAATCAAGATCATGCGGCGCGAAATCGGCGATCAACAATCGTCCTCCCGGCCCCAGAATACGCGCGGCTTCGGCAACGGCTGCCGCCGGGTCGTCAAGATAATGCAACACCTGATGCAACGTCACGAGGTCGGCGGTCGCATCCTGCAGCGGTAGATCATAGAGATCACCCTGCCGGAGCGAACAATGCTCGATGCCCGATTGTTCAAGCGTCGCCCGCGCGAAGGCGAGCATCTCCGGTGAGAGATCAATGCCAAGGCTCGTTCGCGCCTTGGGCCCGATCAATTCGATCATGCGGCCGGTGCCGGTGCCGAGATCGACGAAACTCTCCACCTCTTCATCCGCCCGCACCAGCTCCACCAAAGCCTGCTCGACCTTGGCCTCCGGCACATGCAGCGAGCGTATGCGGTTCCACTGATCGACATTGGAGCGGAAAAACGCCGCCGCCCTTTCCGCCCGCGCCGCGCGCACCGCTTCCAGCCGTTCGAGATCGCGGGCAATCGTCTGGTCGCCCGCCGGGATCAGGTTCGTCAGCAGAGAGGCGAGCTTCACACCCGCCCCGGCCTGCGAGCGCCGATAAAAAACCCAACTCCCTTCACGAAACCTGTCGAGCAATCCCGCCTCGCACATCAGCTTCAGATGACGGCTGACGCGCGGCTGGCTTTGTCGCAAAATCTGGGTGAGCTCGGTGACAGTCAGCTCGCTCTTGGCGAGGATCGCAAGCAAGCGAAGCCGCGTCGGCTCACCCGCCGCCCTCAAAGCTGTCAGTAGCTGTTCCATGCCATCACCTCGCGCGAAGTCGATGTATTATATAAACATATCTTTATGTATATATTCAAGGGGTAATCCGGCACTGCAAAACGGTACATTTAGGCAACAGTGACGCATCGGGGAGACGCAATCGGCCCAGCCACGCTGGTTAACGGGGGAACCGTATGATAGCTAGGAGCAAGGGGTCTGATTAAGGCGCGTAGTTTCAAACACGCGTCTCAAGGGCATTTATGCGGAATTAAGCAGCATGTCCGAATCTGTCAGACTGTGAATGAAGCTGGTGACGATCTAAATCCTGCCGCCTTCAGAGGCCAAAAGACGGATAGACATAATGAAGTTGGTGGCAAGGAGCCTGAATTTGAGTCTCAAGGGTGTGTGTCTCGGATTGACCGTTCTGCTCGCGGCCTGTGCGACGAAGCCCTCGCCTTCCAATGCGGCGGCGGTGCAGGCTTACGACGACACCAACGATCCGGCTGAGCCTCTGAACCGCTACTTCTTCGAGCTCAACCGATTCTTCGACATCATTCTGATCAAGCCCGTCGCGACCTGGTACCACGGTGTGGTGCCCGATCCCGCGCGCCAGGGCATCCGCAATTTCCTCGATAACCTTTCGAGCCCGGTCGTTCTCGCCAATGACGGACTTCAGGGTGAGTGGGATCGCGCCGGCACCACGGCGACCCGCCTCGGCATCAACACAACCGTCGGCGTTCTCGGACTCTTCGACCCGGCGACGGGCTGGGGCTATCCGCAGCACCGCGAAGATTTCGGCCAGACCTTGGCGACCTATGGCACGCCGGAAGGCCCTTATATCTTCCTGCCGATCCTCGGTCCGTCCCCGCCCCGCGACCTTGCAGGTTTCGTCGTCGACTCGTTCTTCGATCCGCTCACCTATGTCTATTGGGATGGTCCGTACACTGTTCCGGTCACGCGTTTCGTGATCAACGGTATCGACGTGCGCTCACGCAATCTGGGCACACTCGATCAGATCGAGCGTACGTCGGTCGATTATTACGCGACCGTCCGCAGCCTGTATCGTCAGAGCCGCAAGAACGAAATCGCCAACGGCAAGACAAACAACGAAGACCTGCCTGACATCGACAATCTAAATTTCGACACAAACGAACCCCAGGCTGTTTCTCCTAGTAAGTAGAAACTCTTTCGCCGGTTCGACGTTGATCTTACGCGCTTCCCGTTCAGCGCGGCTTGTTGTTCACGCGCTCTTTTCTTCACGCCCATGTCCAGGAGACTAGGCAATGACCTCCTCTAACTTCATGCGATCCGCACTCGCATCTCTGGCGTTTTCCTTCGCCGTCGCCACGTCGATCCTCTCCGCCAGCACCCCGGCGCTTGCCGCCGGTGATCCGGCAGCGGAAGCCTTCGTGAACAACGTGTCGGGCCGCGCCATCGACATCATCAGCGACAAGAGCACCAGCCGCGCCGAGCGCGAAGCCGCATTCGGCAAGCTTCTCGACGAGACGGCCGACATGCCGCGTATCGCGGCTTTCGCTCTCGGCCAGTATCTTCGTCTGCCGACACCTGAGCAGAAGACTGAATACCTGGCGCTCGTGCGCAACTTCGTCGTCAAGGTCTACGTGACCCGCCTCTCCGACTACCATAACGAGAAACTTGTCATCACGGACTCCAAGCCCAAAGGCGACAAACAAGCGATCGTCAACAGCCAGATCAATTTTACCAATGGCCGTGAGCCGGTGAAGGTGACCTGGTGGCTCGTGAAAGACGCCAGCGGTTCCTACAAGATTTTCGACGTCAATGTCGTCGGCATCTGGCTGGCTCAGGAACAACGCTCGACGTTCTCCTCCGTCATTGCCAACCACAACGGCGAATTCAGCGCGCTTATCGATCACCTGAAAGCGCAGATCGCCAGCGCCGAAAGCGGCAAGGCGCAGTAAACGTCTGACATATCAAATAAAAAACGGCGCGGATTTCATTCCGCGCCGTTTTTGTTTGTCTGACCGCCAAGCTTCAGCGGCTGAAACGCTTGTACTTGATGCGATGCGGAACTTCCGCTTCGGCGCCGAGGCGCTTCTTTCGATCCGCTTCATATTCCTGATAGTTACCTTCGAACCATTCGACATGGCTGTCGCCTTCAAAGGCGAGCATGTGCGTTGCGATACGGTCGAGAAACCAGCGATCATGGCTGATAACGATGGCGCAACCGGCAAAGGCGACTAGCGCATCTTCCAGGGCGCGCAGCGTATCGACATCAAGATCGTTGGTCGGTTCGTCGAGGAGGAGCAGGTTCGCGCCCGATTTCAGCATCTTGGCCAGATGCACGCGATTGCGCTCGCCGCCTGAGAGCTGGCCGACCTTCTTCTGCTGGTCGCTGCCCTTGAAGTTGAACGCGCCGACATAGGCCCGGCTCGGCATGGTGATTTTGCCGAGTTCAATGATGTCCGTGCCGCCGGAGATTTCTTCCCATACCGTCTTCGTCGGTGAAAGATCGTCGCGGCTCTGATCGACATAGCCCATGACGACCGTATCGCCGACTTTCAGCGTGCCGGTGTCGGGGGCGTCGAGCCCCGTCAACATGCGAAACAGCGTCGTCTTGCCCGCACCGTTCGGCCCGATGATGCCGACAATGCCGCCCGGCGGAAGCTGGAACGACAGATCGTCGATCAGCAAACGGTCGCCGAAGGCTTTGGAAAGGCTCGTCGCTTCGACAACGGTGCCGCCGAGACGCGGCCCCGCCGGAATGACGATCTGCGCCTTGCCGTCTTGCTGCTTTCCAGCCTGAGCCAGCAAGTCATCATAGGCGTTGACGCGCGCCTTGCTCTTCGCCTGACGCGCCTTGGGGCTCTGCTTGATCCATTCAAGTTCGCGAGCCAACGTGCGCTGCACGGCTTCTTCCTGCCTGCCCTCTTGCTCAAGCCGCTTCGACTTCTGTTCGAGCCATGAGGAGTAGTTACCCTCATAGGGAATGCCGGAACCACGGTCGAGTTCGAGAATCCAGCCCGTCACATTGTCGAGAAAATAGCGGTCATGGGTGACGAGAACGACGGTGCCGCCGTAAGCCTTCAGATAGCTCTGAAGCCAGGCGACCGATTCCGCATCGAGATGGTTGGTCGGTTCGTCGAGCAACAGCAGATCGGGCGCGGCGAGCAGCAACTGACAAAGCGCGACGCGGCGCTTCTCGCCGCCAGAGAGCTTCGATACGTCGGCAGCGCCGTCTGGGCAGCGTAACGCATCCATCGCCATCTCGACCTGGCTGTCGAGGTCCCAAAGGTTCTGCGCGTCGATGATGTCTTGCAGCTTCGCCATCTCTTCGGCCGTCTCGTCCGAATAGTTCATAGCGACTTCGTTGTAGCGATCGACCAGCGCCTTCTTCTCCTTGGCGCCTTCCATCACATTGTCGAGCACGTCCTTCGATGGATCGAGTTCCGGCTCCTGCGCCAGATAACCGATCTTGGCGCTCTCCGCCGCCCAGGCCTCGCCCGTGTGATCCTTGTCGATGCCGGCCATGATCTTCAGCAGCGTCGATTTACCCGCACCGTTGAGACCGACGACGCCGATCTTGACGCCCGGCAGGAACGACAGGCGAATGTCCTTCAGAACTTGCTTGCCGCCCGGATAGGTCTTGGACAGCCGGTCCATGACGTAGACATATTGATAGGAGGCCATGCGCCGCTCGCTCTCGAATTTCGATGAATGGGTTGCGGCCTCTTCTAGCGGATCGCGCCCAAAGCGGCAATGTTTCCGCCCTCTCGCCTCGTAGCCTCCTCATGCTAGGATAGCTCCGCGCGCGGGGCCGCTCGCGCCTCAGGAGACGAACCGATGACCGCGCCGACCGGCTTCCCGCTTGCAGAAACCCGCCGATACGACATCGCCTCGCTTATCCTGACGGCTATCGCCCTCTTTGCCGTTCTGGAGCTAGGTCTGCTCGCCGCTTTTCTCGCGGGCATCCTCGTATACGAACTCGTCCATGTCGTTGCGCCGCTGCTGCGTTCACGCGGACTGTCGCACCGGGCGGGAAAAGCCGTGGCGCTGGCTCTCCTCTCTCTCGCCTTCATTTTGTTGCTCGCCTCGGCAGTCGCGGGATTGACGTCGTTGCTGACGGATAGCTCCGACAACGTCGTCGTTCTTCTGCGCAAAATGGCCGACGTGGTGCAGACGGCAAAAAGCTTCCTGCCTGTCTGGGCCTATGAATACATCCCCGCGAGCGCCGATGAGTGGCAGAAGCAGGCGTCGCAGTGGTTGCGCGAAAATGCGGGCGCCTTGCAGAGCGTCGGCGAGAATTTCGGACGCATTCTTTTCCACATCATCGTCGGCGCGGTCGTTGGCGGCCTCGCGGCGCTCGGGCCGCCAACGCAAAAGCCGGCAAGCCTGCCGCCCCTTGGCGGTGCGCTCCTGCAACGCGCGCAGCTTCTCGGCACGGCCTTTCAGCGTGTCGTCTTCGCGCAGGTTCGCATCTCGGCGCTCAACACCTTGCTGACGGGGCTCTATCTCGCGGTCATCTTGCCGGCGGTCGGCGTGCATCTGCCGCTCGTCAAAACCATGATCGCGGTGACCTTCATCGCCGGGCTGCTGCCCGTTATCGGCAATCTGATCTCAAATACCGTCATCGTCATCGTCAGCCTCGGCGTGTCGGCCTATGCCGCCATCGGCTCGCTGATCTTCCTGGTGCTGATCCACAAGCTCGAATATTTCGTCAATGCCCGGATCATCGGCACGCAAATCCGTTCGCGCGCCTGGGAACTTCTGGTCGCCATGCTGGTGATGGAGGCGTGGTTCGGCATTCCCGGCATCATCGCCGCGCCGATCTACTATTCCTACATCAAGGATGAGCTTTCTGCGCGCAAGCTCATCTGATCGGGTTCGCAAGCCGCCAGTCTCCACGCCGCAGCCAGCCCGACCAGCGCCACCGGAACGAATGAAGCAAAGAGCCAGAAGCTTGCTCGCGTCGCAGTAGCCGCATCGATGCCGCCCGCAAATCCAAGGAAATTGGCGATGACACCGGCCCCGGCGGACCCCGCCGCATAGCCGATCATCTGCACAGTCGGCACAGCGGAAGAGGCCAGCGCGCGTTCGCCATCGCCGACGGAAGTGATGATCCGCCGCGCAATGAATGCCCATGAAAGGCCGAATCCGCCGCCGAGAAAAAGCGATGCGGCGGCAATCGCCACCAGCGGCCCCGAGCGCATGGTGACGGCAAGCGAGGCCACGCCAATGACAACGGCAAGCGCCCCAAGCTTGATGAAGAGCCCATGCCAGCGGTCAGCGAGACCGGCGACCGCCAAAGCGCACAGAGTCCACGACATAGACTCGACGCCGAGTATGTAGCCCGCGACAAGCGGCGATGTGCCAAAGAGCACCTGCATGATTACCGATCCATAGACGGAAAAGCCGATGGACGCCGCCGCGAGCGTGAAGATCATCATATAGCCGGACCCGGCGGCGCTCATCAGATCGCCGGCCGAACGCGGCAAGAGGGGCGATCGCGCGCGTCTGTCGATCCGAACGAAAAGCCCTAGAAGAATGAGCCCGGAAATGCTGAGTAGAACGGCGCGTAGAATGTCGGGCACCAGCCCCGCGGCGGCGATGCACAGAATACCCCCCGCCAGCACCGCGAGCTGACGCACCGGCATCGCGTCCGACACGCCCTGCGGTTTTGTTGGGCTGAGTAGAAAGAAAGCCGCAAAGCCGAAGCCGATACCCTGCACCGCGAATATCCAGAATGCGCCGCGCCAGAGTCCCGCTTCCGCAAAGAGCCCACCGATCAGTGGGCTGAGTAACGTTGCGGCGCCCCATACGCCGGAGATCGACGCCATGACGCGCGCCCATAAGCTTTCGGGAAACATGGTGCCTATGGCGACATAACAGAGACCGACGACCCAGCCCGCACCGATGCCCTGCAGCAAACGGCCCGTGAGGAACGTCGCGATCTCCGGCGCCTCCGCGCTGACGATGCACCCGACCGTGTAAACGGCCGCTGCCAACACCATGCTGAGCCGTAGCCCTAACCGCATTGAAATTTGCCCGGCGCTCGCCCCGGCGAGGATCGCCCCGAGAATGAAACCGGCAATCGTCCAGCCGAAATAAGCATAGCCGCCGATATCCGCAGCCACACTCGGCATGATGGTGGCTGTCATCAGGGAGTCGGCCGCATTGAGCCATATGCCGAGGCAAAGCAATGCGAAACGGGACAGACGCCCCTCCACCATCAATTCACCCCAGCCGGATTTCTTTGCCAGACTCATTTTGACAACAATCTTGTTTTCAAATTATATCGGTGATAAATCTTTCCTATAGATTTGGCAATCTGTTTCTTGTCAAAAGGCCGTTGTGAAAACTACCTCCGACCAGATCCTTTTCCTGCTCAAAACTCACGGGACCGCCTCGACGGGCGATCTCTCGGAATCGCTCGGAATCACGCGCCAGGCGTGTCGCCAGCACATGGAAAATCTCGCTTCACTCGAGCTCGTCCGCTTCGAAATCATCAAGGCCGGGATCGGCCGCCCTCACCGACTGTGGACGCTGACTGAAGCCGGGCATGGCCGATTCCCCGATAGCCACGCTCAGATGACTGTCAGCATCCTCGAAGCGGTACGCGAGGAATTCGGCGACACCGGCCTCGATCGACTGATCTCCCGCCGCGAGCGTGAAACCGCCGCTGCTTATCGCGCCGCTCTTTGTGAAACGCCGACCCTCGCCGCTCGCGTCGGACGTCTCGCTGCTCTTCGCACGGCCGAGGGCTATATGGCTGAATGGGAGAAGTGCGACGATGGCAGTTTCCTGCTCATCGAGAATCATTGCCCCATATGCGCCGCAGCAACTGCTTGTCAGAATCTCTGCCGCGCTGAATTGGCGACATTTCGCGATGTGCTGGGCGAAGAGTGCCGCGTCGAACGCGTTGAGCACATTCTTTCTGGCGCTCGGCGCTGCGCCTATCGCATCGCCTGACGCAGGGGCCCTCTCTCCGTATCGAGCCTATTCTCTCTACTTTCCATTTTGTCAGAAGTGCCGATATACGCCGGCGCTCTATTCATCCTTGACGAGCGAGGAATAGATCACTTGAATAAATAGAACGATTGCTTCAATCGAAAGAATAAAAACAGCGAGGCGGCATAAGCCAGCCCGCATATGAGGGAGGGGAAGCGCCGGGGACACCAAAGTTCGTGTGCGGTCTAGGCCTGCACCCGCGACGACGCCCTCTTCGCAGATCACCCCAGACGAAATTCAGATAGGAGCTCGACGCGCGTCGCGGCGGGCAACGCTGATGTATTGCGAAAAGGGAGTCCTGACTTTGTGAACCGCCCGCTATGCGGGCAGCTTTGGGGAGGAACCAAGATGACGATCTCTATTCGTCAGTCGCTTCTATGCGGATTTGCGAGCGTTTTATTTGCAAGTATCGCAGGCGGCGCATCGGCCGAGGATTACAAGTTTGGTGAAATGAAAGTCTCACTCGACACCACAGTATCCTTCGGCGTCGGCATTCGTACTCATGGACAAGATTGCTCTCACGTCAGCGCGGCCAACGGCGGTTGCGTCAACTCGCTGGGCACCGGCGCAAACATCAATACTGACGATGGAGATATCAACTTCGATAAATGGGATCCCTATGCGGCAACGGCGAAAATCGTCACCGACGTTGAAGCCAAATATAAAAACTACGGCGCTTTTGTCCGTCTGAAAGCTTTCTACGATTACATCGGTGCGACGCGCGCGGGCGATGAAGTCACGCGCTTCGGGCGTCGTCAACTCGATGACGATGTTCGCGGCGACGATGCCAGCAACGCAGCCGGTCGGGACTTCAGCCTGCTCGACGCCTTCGTCTATGGCAATTTCAATGTCGGCGGCATGCCCCTCAATCTGCGCGCGGGCAAACAGGTCGTGAACTGGGGTGAAAGCCTCGCGATCTCGGGCGGCATCAACCAGTTTCTCTCCGTCGATCTGAGCGCACTCAGGACGCCGGGCGCCGAAATCAAGGAAGCGCTTCTGCCGCAAGAAATGCTCTACGCGTCGCTTGGCCTGCCCGCTGACTTCAATGTCGAAGCCTGGATGGGCCTTCGTTGGCGCAAGACGGAACTAGATCCGGTCGGCACATTCTTCTCGCAAGCCGATGTCGCAGGCCCCGGCGGTTCCTATCTGAACCTTACTGCAGACGGGCCGAATGCTCCTGGCCAGCTGCATATCGATGAGGGCGAAGAGCCGAGTGACTTTGGCCAATACGGCGCGAAGCTCGGTTATTATGCAGATTGGCTTAATCAGGGGACGGAGCTTGGCCTCTACTACGTCCACTACTCCTCCAATTTGCCCTTCATCGACTATTCAAACGATCTGCCGGGAAACCCGGCCGGGACGCAACGTTATCGCTTTGAATATCCCGATGGGATCAAGCTCTTCGGTGCGAGTTTCTCGACGACACTGGATTGGTTGCTGAACGGCTCGGCCTTCTCCGGCGAGGTCGTCTATCAGCCAAACCTGCCCTTCTCTCTCTCAGCAGGCGAGACACTGCTCGGGCGCTGGATCGATCAGGGCGGACGCGGCACCGGCACGAACATTCCATATGACACAACGCCCGGCGCTTTCGGCGGCGGCTATGTCAAAGAAGATGCGATCTCTGGTCAGCTCTCGACCATTTCCACTCTCTCCACCTCAGAAGGCATTACGCGCGCCCTCAATGCCGATCTCATCGTCCTGATCGCGAACTGGGGCTTCCAGTATCTGCCCGGCATTTCGCAGAACGAACTCGATGCGCTCGCCGTGTCGCGCTCGGAAACGCAAGTGCCGAATGTGGCTGGCCGCGGCATAGTGGGCAGCGCCGCTCAACCGCTAGCTCATCCAGATACCTTCTCGCATGGCTACCGGTTGATCGCGAACGTGCAATACAATAACGCCTTCGACACGCCCTGGACTCTGACGCCGGGAATTCAGTTCGGGCAGGACTTCAACAGTTCCGCAGGTCCGATCGGACCGGGCTTCCTCGACAATCGCAAAACGCTGTCAGTCGGCGTGCGCGGCAATTACCAGAAGACATGGAGTGCCGGCGTTCAATACACGCTGACACGAGGGAACAGTTATCAGAACCTGATGGATGATCGTGATTTTATGACGTTCGACGTCAGCTACGCGTTCTGATTTCCTCGCAAGAACGTGAAGCCACGGCCCCGGAAGCGCTTCCGGGGCCGTTCTATTTGGCTTCAGCGACCTTCAAGGCAGCGACCTTGCCACGCTTGGCAAAACTGCCCGAAGGAAGCGCGGCAGCTGTCTCAGCCGACATCTCGCATTCGAGCAACGCCTGCGCGGTATCTGCGAGATTGCTCATCGTATAACCCTTCGACCAGAACCGATGCCTGCCCCCGCTGCCGCCGACGGCGGATTCGCGCGCGGCAAGCATCGTGCTGAGATAGACCGTTACAAAGAGCAGGCGTTGATCGAGAAGGGCCGACGGTACATTGGCGAGCAAACGCCTGATATGCACGACGCATCTGTCATAACCGCTGTTCCACTGACTGCCGAGTGCGCCAGTGAAAAGCTTGCGATGATTGAGCTGCAGCATAATGAGGAAACGGAAATAGGTCTCTTCGTCCTCCGGCATTCCTTCGGGCCCTGCGGCAGGCATGATCAGAACGTCGATGATCTCCCGCAAGCGCTGCGGGCCGCCACGCCGTTCGAGCACATCGAGCATGACATTGCGCCGGTCATTGATGAGCCGAGCGCCATCGACGATCAGCTCACGAATTAGCGCTTCTTTTGTACGGAAATAATAATGCAGCGAGCCGACATTGCGCTGCCCTGCGGCCGCGACAATTTCCCGAATGGAAACGCCGTCGATCCCACGCTCTGCAAAAAGCCGCCTCGCAGCAAACTTAATGCGATCCTTTGTATCATCGCCTCTCATGATGACGGCAATCCCCCCGGTTGGCCATCAGACGGACACAATCTAGCACATTCCGCAGCCCGCGCCACAGGTCGCCGCAGCGTAAAAAAGCAGCAATCAGGCCGTTCGCTTGAAAATCAGCGAGGTATTCACTCCACCGAAAGCGAAGTTGTTGGACATGACGTATTCTGCGTCGATATCCCGGAAGCCACCCGTGATGTAGTCCAGCGGCGCGCAGCGATCATCAACATTAATGAGGTTGATATTCGGTGCAAAACTGCCGTCTCGCATCATCTCGATCGTCAGCCATGCCTCGATCGCGCCGCAGGCGCCCAGCGTATGACCGAAATAACCTTTCAGCGAATGGATGGGCGTATCCGCTCCAAGAACGCCGGAGGTCGCCTTCGTTTCGGCAATGTCGCCCTGGATCGTCGCAGTGCCGTGCCCGCTGACAAAGTCGATCGCGTCGGGCTGCAAGCCGGCATCGTCTAAAGCGAGCTTCAGAGCGCCGCCCATCGTCTCGGCAAGCGGATCGGTGACATGAGATCCGTCCATGTTGGTCCCAAAGCCCACCAATTCGGCAAAAATTGGAGCACCACGCGCAATAGCGCGTTCGCGGTCTTCCAATATCAAAGCCGCGGCGCCCTCCCCTATTACTAGCCCGTCGCGATTTTGGTCATAAGGCTGGGGCGCGCTATGGGGCGCATCGTTCTTGCAACTCGTCGCAAAAAGCGTGTCGAAGACGATGGCCATGGTCGGGCACAACTCTTCCGCGCCGCCTGCGATCATCACATCCGCATGCCCGTATTTGATCGCCTCATAAGAATAACCGATCGCCTGCGACCCTGACGTGCAAGCCGATGAGGTGGTGATGACCCGCCCGCGTAAACCAAAAAAAATGCCGACGTTGATGACCGCCGTATGGCTCATCATCTTGATGTAGCTCATGGCGCTAAGTCCCGTCGCCTCACCCGTCTCCATGAAACGGACGAACCCCTTGGTGGGCTCCGTCGAACCGTAAGACGATCCAAAAGCGACGCCCGTACGCCCCGATGTAAGTATTGGATCGTCGAGCAATCCGGCCTGGGTCAATGCCTCTTCGGCGGAACGCACAGCCAACGCCGCGACACGCCCCATTGAACGCATCTGCTTACGCGGATAAATTTTCTCGTGATCGAAGTCGGCGGGCGCACCGAGCCGCGTTTTCAGATCGGTCAGCTTGTCCCATTCTTTAATATATCTGACGCCCGTACGTCCCTCGCGCATTGCTGCGCGAATATCGTTCCAGCTCGCACCAAGCGGCGTGATGCCCGCCATGCCAGTCACCACAACCCGGCGCATCAGCACATTCCTCCGTTGACCGAGATCACCTGCCGCGTCAGATAACTCGCTTCGTCCGATAACAGAAACGCGACGATGCCGCCGATCTCCTCCGGTTGGCCAAGCCGCTGCATCGGAATCAGTTTGAGAATTTCCTCGACCGGCGCCTTCTCGATCATTGCCGTTTCGATGACGCCGGGAGCGACACAGTTGACGGTAATGTTGCGGGTCGCAAGTTCGACCGCCAGCGCCTTGGTCGCGCCGATGATTCCCGCCTTGGCAGCGCTATAATTGACCTGCCCGCGATTGCCGATGATACCTGAGACTGACGAGATGGTGACGATCCGCCCACCGTCCCGCCGCCGGACCATGGGCATCGTCAGCGGATGAAGCACATTGTATAAGCCGTCGAGATTGGTGGTAAGCACCTGATCCCAATCTTCACCATCGAGCGCCGGGAAGGCATTGTCTCGTGCGATACCTGCGTTGAGAACGATTCCCCAATAGGCGCCATGCTCCTTGATGTCTTGTTCAAGCGCCGTCCGCGTCGCAGCCCGGTCAGCCACGTCGAAGCCGGCAATTCGCCCCTCGCCGCCTTCGCGCGAAATCAACCGCAACGTCTCTTCAGCGCCGTCATGATCTTGTCCATAGTGAACGGTCACCGGAAACCCCGCACGCGCAATGCGAAGCGCGATCGCTCTGCCGATACCCTTGCTCGCCCCTGTGACGAGAATGGAGCGCTTGTTCATCCGAGACCTTCCAACACATATGCACCATCTTCGGGCCTGTAAACATTGAGCATGGCCGTGACGCAGGTTTCGCTGCTGATGCTGATGCGACAATCGAAAGAAGCCATACCGTTTTCGCTGAAAACCATATCCGCCCGGATCAACAAAATCTCGCCCGGTTGAAAATAGCTCTTCTCCGCCTTGTAACGCCGAGTGCCGAGGAGAAAACCTACGCCCGGCATCTCACCAGTCGCGAGACGCCGTGCTCCGTCGAAAGCGGCGACTGTCTGCGCCATATACTCAAGCCCCACATAAGCCGGCACGCCACGCCCGGGTCGATGGAAACTCGAGCTTGCCGCAATCAGCACTTCACCGACGGCATGAGTTTCTGACGCCTCAATCAACCTATCGATCAGCAGCATCGTTCCGCGATGGCGGATAAGAGCCTCGATATCAGGGAGAGCCTGCGACATCATTCGCGCGCCAGTATCAATGCTGTGTTGTTGCCTCCAAACGCATAGGAGCAGCTCATCATATACCGGCCGTAGACGCGCTCTCCAACGCGATCCGCCAGATGAATTTCGGGAAGGGCAGGATCGGCATCCCCATCCCAGACATGCGGCGGCGCTTCGCCTCGCATGAGCGCCATGGCGACGAAAGCCGCTTCGTTCGAACCGGCAGCCCCGAGCATGTGCCCGGTCAGCGCCTTGGTCGAACTGCAAGCAAGGCCAGAGCCAAACATGGAATACGTGACTTGCGCCTCCATCGCATCATTGAGACGCGTCGCTGTGCCATGAAGATTAAGATAGGAAATCGCCGATGCCTCAATTCGCGCCGCGTCGAGCGCTTGAGCGATAGCGATCCGTGCACCCTTGCCTTCCGGGTCGGGTGCACTCAGATGATGGCCGTCAGCGCTCTCTCCCCAACCGGCGAGTCTGATTTCGGATTCTTGCCGCGTAACAAGAAAGAGAGCTCCGCCCTCACCGATATTAATGCCATTGCGATTGATACTGAACGGATTGCAACGCTCATCGGCTATAGAGTCGAGCACGGAAAAACCGTTAAGCGTCAATCCGCACAGCGTATCCACTCCCCCGGCGATGACGGCGTCGCAAATACCTGCGCGCAATAAACGGGCAGCGCTGGCAAGCGCCTTTGCGCCCGACGTGCAGGCGGTCGAGACACTGTAATAAGGCCCCTCGATCCCCGTCAGCGCGGCAACGAGCGCCGCCGGATCACCAAGTTCCTGACGTTCGATACGATAGTCTTTCGGCCAAGCGCCGGTCTTCGCGCGGGAGGCTAGCGCAATTTCGCTTTGCTGAATGCCGGATGTGCTGGTTCCGATGACAGCACCGATGCGTGCGCCCCCGAAGCGCGAGCGGGCGGCTTCAATAGCGGGCATCAACGATTGCAGGCAATGATGAACCAGCCGATTGTTCCGGCTGTCCCAGTCCGCGAGCGACGCCGGCAAAGCGGCGGGATCAAAACAGAGCTGCCCGACAGGCACCAATCGGCCATCATTGAGACGGACGCGTTGCTGAAGGCCCGCCCGGTCGCCCGCAAAGAGGTGTAAAGCGACTTCATCCCAATCGGGGCCAAGCGCATTCGCCACACTCAATGCCGAAAGATAGATGGCGTCCCGGCCAGCGCTCATGGCGCAGCTCGCTGGCTCTGAATGTCCAGCGCATAGTCATAAGCGATGTTGGAAAGCCTCGCGTGTCCATTCCAAATGTCGCCAGCCGGCCTCGTCGCCACAACAAGCTCATGGCCGTCTTTCGATATTCTGCGCGTCCCATCGGCTTCAACGACCAGAATGCCGCCGCCAATGGCGGCACGCAAAACTTCGGCCGGTGCATATACGAGCATCAAATCCGCCAACATGCGTTCAGCGGACAGGCTCGCCGGAGCGATAGGCTCTCTCTTTTCCGTGACTGATCCCCTGCTCCAGTCGACGCGCATGATGCGTGGGCCGGACGGCACCGTCATCAGAACGGTAAAGCGCTGATCGCTCGACTCGATGACGGACTGAAAGATCTGATGCTGATTTCGATAACGCGCTTGCACAAGTTGCACAGCATCCGCCGCGCCGCCGAACGGTTGCTCGAGCGGAAGAGAAAGCGTTACGCCGGGCGCGATCCCCTGGACGCTCAAGCTATCTCGCGGACTATTCGCGCAGCCCGCGAGAAAAAACAAAAGACAAGGAGCGGCGAGCCATTTCATCCGCACAACTCGGCGAGCATCTGCAGATATTTTTGAGGCTGACGAACAAAGGGATTGCTCTCGTCCCATGCATAACCCGCAAGCACAGACGTAATCATTCGCTTCACTTCATTTGGATCGGCGGGCGTGCCGAAAATCACCCGCTGAAGCGAACCGTCATACCAGCCGGTCACATAAGCGCGGAAGGTCTCAATACCGCGACCCAAAGGTTCCACAAATTCCGCCTGCCAATCGGGCGTCTCGCCGTTGAGCTGACGGACCACAAGCTTTGACGCAAGCGAAGCCGACTTCAGCGCAATCGTCACACCAGATGAGAATACAGGGTCAAGAAATTCACCGGCATTGCCGAGCAACGCGTATCCATTGCCGGTCAGACTGCTGACCTTGCAGCTATACCCGGAAATTTCGCCGACATCGCGAACGCGTTTGGCATTGACCAGCAATCTGCTCATCAATCCCGATTCCGCGACAAGAGCGTTCAACTGTTCCTCACGTGTTGCGCCATAAGGCGCAATATCGTCGGGCAAGCCGACAACGCCAATCGACGTCAACCCATCCGCGAGCGGGATGAACCAGTACCAGATATCTGGATTGACGGGGTTGATGGTGATGATGATCTTGTTGCGATCATGCAGCCCATGCGGAATGTTGTCTGCAACATGCGTGAAGACCGACATGCGCATCGGGAAGGATGTTGGCGTTTCGAGGTCGAGCAAGCGCGCCAGCACCCGGCCAAATCCACTGGCGTCGAGAATGAATCGTGCTGTGACTTCGCGCTCGATGCCGGCTTCATCGCGCACAGTGAGGCTCGGCGCAACAGGATCCGGCCGCATGGCGATCACGGTTTGTCCGAACTGAACGCGCGCGCCCTTTCGCTCGGCTCCCCGCGCCAGAACTTGATCGAACTTCTCGCGTTGCACCTGATAGGTCGTGCCCCAGCCCGTTGTCGTCTTGGCGCGAAAATCGAAACTCTCCTCCTTATCGCCCCAACGAAAAATCGCACCGTTCTTGTGCTGAAAGCCCGCCTCGACGACGTCTTGCAGAAGGCCGGCTTCATCAAGCCATTCCATCGCCTGCGGCAACAGGCTTTCTCCGATCGAGAATCGCGGAAAATGCGTCCGCTCCAGCACCTCGACCGATAGACCGGCGTCGGCGAGCATGGCGGCGGCGACCGACCCGGCCGGCCCCGCACCAATAATCACAACATCAGCGTTCATGATCTTCCCCCGAAGACGCCCCGTATCTCCATCCTCTCACAAGCGGCGACAAAACCAGCGAGAGAAGAATACCGATAGCAACTGTTAGCCCGAAACTCTTGACTGGCAATACAGAACTCAAACCCAGCAGGCCGACCGATATGCAGGTCATCAAGGCGGCAAGCACGATCCCCACGCGCGTCCAGGTCCCGCCTTCTCGCGGGTGTTCCCATTGAAATATCGCGTAATCGACGCCGGCTCCGACGACCAGAAACAATCCCATAGCCGAGAAAAAGGAGAAGGGCAGCCCCAAAAGCATGGTGACCGCCGGGGTGGCTATCAGCGCAATCACAGTCGGCAGAATGATCTTGAGCGCGGAAAGCTGTCGATAGACAACCAAAAGCATCAGGCCGGTAGACAGAACCGCCCCCACAAGACCGTAAGTAGCAAGACGGCGATACTTGCCCAGAAGATCCGAATAACGCTGGGCCGGATCGACAAACTGCCACGAGCCTTCGCTGGCCAAGGTCCTCTTCCCTATGCCGGGATTTCCGATTACCGGAACAATAGACCAATGGATGCCCCGGGTCTGCCCGCGAAGGGATGCGGCAAAGCTCGGTAAGGGTACAGCCTTCACCGGCATTGCATAGGCTTTCGCATTGCCGGCGCCGAGTTGCTCCACGAATTTGGGCAGAAGCGGCAAAAGCCTTCCATCGATGAGGTGCACATCTCCCCCTTTGCTGGCCATTGACGGGTCGAGACGGCTCGCGGCCCATAAAACATTTTCAACCGCTCCCTCTCGCTCAAGCGTTGCGAGCAGGCGCTCTTCATTCGAGATCGCGTCTTCGGAACTCGCCCCACGGACGAGAAAGAAGGAACCCGAAGTTGCAAAGCCGGTCAGCGCCTTGATCCGCGCCTCCTCCCGTGCCAACTGTGGCGATGGCGCCTGGAAGCTGCGTACGTTGTCGATGGTATCGCCCATAATGCTTGCCGCGCCGAGGACCACTCCAACGGCCAGTACGAACCAAGCGGTTCGCGGGCGCGGCGAGCGCGACAGAAATCGCCCAGCCGTCTGCTCGATCCACGTCGCGCCGGGACCCTTGCGCATCGCGCCGCCTTCAAATAACGGCGTCAGCGAGAAGGTTGCGAACCAGGCAGCCGCAAGACCCGCCCCGCCGAATATCGCAATTTGTCGAAATGCCGGCACGGGGAAAAACAGGAGCGCCGCGAAAGCGCCGACAGACGTCAACATGCCAAGCGTCAGCGGCTTCATGATGTGCGTCGCACGCTCTTCCCGTGTTCGCTTCTCGTCGCCAAGCCCTGTGACCAGATAATAGGTCGTATAATCGACCACCATCCCGATCAGCGCTGCGCCGAATACAAGCCCCATCGCGTGCACGCTGCCGAAAATCAACAACGTCAATGCGAGACCGATAGTCAGCGAATAAAGAACCATCGTAACGGCGATAAGGGGTGCGCGCAGCGAACGGAACATCAACCAATAAAGCAACAGCACGGCCGCTGTCGCAATGCTCCCTATGACCGACATTTCCTTTCGGGCTTGCTCTGCGCCGTAAGCAGCGTGAAAAACGGCCCCTGCGCGGCTGAGCGTAAGCCCTTCCCTCGCCGTTCGCGCGCGCCAGTCTTGAAGAACGGCGCCGATCCGATCCTGAACATCCAGCCGATAAGCCGAAACGCCGATGCTGCCCGAAACGATTTCAGCTGAAGGGTCGGGCATCAGACGAACATTCGACGGAACGAGACAGCCGAGCAGTCGATTGGTCAGAAGAAGTGGGTCTGCATCGAGAAGTCGCGATCCGCCGATGCCCATCGGCGCATACCATTGCAACAAGGACTCCTGCGCAATTGCCGCGCCTTGTCCCGCTTCCAGTCGCGCACGATCCTTGGCACAAAGCAGCGTTGCTCGATGCGCGAAGATCCATTTCCACAAGCTCTCCGCATCCGCGGATGATGGCTGAAACAAGCCTGTGGCAACCAGACGTTTCGTAAGATCACCCGCAGCGGTGCGGCGCGCTTCCGGTGTGCCACCCTCGATAGCAAAAGCAACCCTGTCAGACGCGGCGGCACTGGCGCGATGTAAAGCATCGGCGAGAACCGGATCTTGCGCATCACCCGGCAGAAGCGACAGAATATCCGTATCGATTGCGCCCCTGATATGCGTTGCAACGAAAACGCCCGCGACAATAAACAGCACCAGAGCCAGCGATGCAGAAAGATGTTTTCTGGTCATCTGGACTCGCTGAACACAATCGTTTCTCGATCTCCGTCAGGCCGGGTAATTTCAACGAGCGATACATCCTCGCAGCCGCGCACGACAATCGTACCGAGAACGGATTGCAACCGCTGATCGAGCGGCGTCAGCAGAACCTGCCAATCCTCCGCGCCCACCGGCGCCGAAGGCTTAACCGTGAACATCGTCTTCAGCTCACTCCATTGTCCACGCATCAAAGCTGCCATGGCCTTCGCAATCGACGCCCCCACCTCCGTCGATTCCGGCCCGGCCCGCTCCGCCGGCTTGCCATCGACTGATTGAGAAATGCCTTTGCCGGTGATCGTAGTCTTCACGTCGAAAGGCTTGGTCATATGCCAGACGACTTCATCCGCGCTCGCCAACAAGCGCCCTTCGGATTTCAACGGCTTCGACATGCCGGACATGAATTTCTCTTGCGTAAAGGCGCGGTCGAGCGACGTTACATGCAATTGATCGGGCGCCGGGCAGGCCGCAACTTCCGTCGCAACCAATACGCCGACGATCAAGGCAGATAGGGCGCCAGCTTTTCGCGCAAGATCGGCGGCGTTTCCCATAGCATCTCCTTGCTGCGCATATCCAACGCCACATGAACGGTATGGCCGCGCGTGATTTTCTTGCCGGTCTCGCTATCGCTTATGAGATAGCTGACCTTCAGCCTGTTTTCCCACTCGGTAATACCCGCCGTGATTTCGGCCTGCTGCCCCAGAGCCAGCGACCGGTAGTAACGCACATGCATATCGATCACCGGCCACGCGTAACCCGAGGCTTGCATGGCGGCATAGTCGTAATCTATTTTTGACAGCAACGCGCAACGCCCGATCTCGAAATACTTCGCGTAATTTCCATGCCAGACGATGTTCATGGGATCGAGGTCATAGAACTGTATACCGATGCGCGCGCTGGCGGTGACGATGGCCTTCATCGCGCGCTCTCCCAGTTAAGAGACCAGCTCTGTGCGGCGATATCGCCGCAGAGTCTCTGCAATATATGGTCGAGCGGCTGGTCCTCATCGACGAAAGGAATGATCTCGCCCAAAAGCGCCGTAAACGCGGCAAGTGGCGCGGTCAGATCGCCGGCCACCAGATCGCCGCTGCGCTGACGCAGCCGCAATGCCTGGATGCAGGCAATGGCAAGCGCCGCCGCAACCTGCTCCGTTAATTCAAGAACCCGCAGCGCATCCCGCGCTGCAATGGTGCCCATCGACACCTTGTCTTGATTGTGACACTCCGTCGACCGCGAGAAAACGCTCGCGGGCATGGTGAGTTTCAACGCTTCGGCGGTCCAGGCCGACATTGCAATCTGAAGCGCCTTCAGCCCGTGATTGATAAAAGCGCGCTCTCCGAGCGCGCCAGACAAATTGGCGGGCAACCCGTTGTTGAAACGCGCATCGACGATCAGCGCCATCTGGCGATCCATCAGATCGGCGAGATTGGCGACCAGCGTCTTCAGTCCGTCCATGACGAATGCAACATGGCCGCCATAAAAATGCCCGCCATGCAGGATGTCGCCGCTCTCCGGCTCGATCAGTGGATTGTCGTTGGCGCTGTTGATCTCGGTCTCGATGATCGCGCGAAATGTCGGCAGCATATCTTCGAGCACGCCAATGACGTGCGGCGCACATCGGATCGAATAACGGTCCTGAAGCCGCGATGGTTCATGCCGACCGGCAAAGGCGGCAAGATCTTCGTTGATACGAGCGGCAACGCGCGCCTGCCCCGGATGGGGTTTGGCAGTGAACAGCCGCGCGTCGAAATGCGCAGGATTGCCCTTGAGCGTCAGACAAGCGAGGGAGGTGAGCCGTGTCGCCAGCGCTGAAAGCCGCATACTCCTGACAAGCGCAATCGCTCCAAGGCCGGTCATCACCGCGGTACCGTTCATGACGGCCAGAGCCTCTTTCGGCCGTAGCGCAATGGGCGAGAGGCCGGCGAGCGCCAGGGCTTCGGCTGCCATCATCTGACGGTTTTGGAAGCGAACCATTCGCTCGCCGACAAGTGCGCCGGCGATGTAACTCAACGGCGTCAGATCGCCACTCGCACCGACGGATCCCTCCGCCGGAATGAGCGGCAGGATGTCGAGCCTCAGCATCTCGGTCAGCAGATCGACAAGCTCTATGCTGACGCCGGACCAGCCGTGGACCAGCGAAGCGAGCCGCACGGCCATGACCGCGCGCGTCTCTTCCGCAGTCAGCATCCGGCCCGTACCGACACCGTGAAAGCGCGTCAGATGCAGCGGCAGTTCCTTGATCAGCGCCTCGGGAACGCCCGTCGTGCAGCTATCGCCATAGCCCGTCGTCACGCCATAGATGACACCCTCGCGCCGCAATGTTTCATCGACATGATGAGCCGAGCGTGAAATTTTTGCTCGAAAGCCCGCATCGTCATTGACGACAACGCGTTGTTGTCCCAGAGCGATGGAGGAGATGTCCTCAAGCGTAAGAGCGGCCTCGCCGAACCGGAGTGTCTTGTTCGCCGTCAACTCGCCAACTCTCTTTCCATCCGTTCCTGCTTCTTTGAGATGGGCGGCTGCAAACCGGTGGGCCGCCAATAATTGAAAAAATT
>DASYEM010000135.1:0-56612 GCA_036499025.1 Parvibaculum sp.
CTCCACTTCTTCGGCGAATCCGGGAAAGTCCTCGATCTCGAATTTTCCGCCGTCGTCCAGAATGACGAAGCCGGTGAAACGGCCAAAAACCTGATGCTGGATGGAGCGCAGGATTTTGATGTCCGTCGCGGCGCTACGGTCGATGATCGGCTCGAACGACATCTCAAAACGTCCGTCGCCGCTGGTGAACGTCCACGGCGCGCCGTCAAAAGTCCCCTGCGGCATATGGAAGGTCACCTCGCCGAGCTTGTGCGCCTTGCCGTCGAGAAAGACCATGTTTTCGCTTGCCGCAGAAGTATCCCCGAAGCCGTATCCGATGTTGAAGCCGAAAGACCGGCCCGCGACGAAGCCGGAAGCCGAGCCCCAATACCATGTGTTGTCATAGGTCCAGACGCCCCGTCCCCAATCGAGAACGCCGGCCGCCGACGATGGCTGGAAACAATGCGTCTTGCCGTCGAAGACGATCTCGCCCGAGGCCGGCATGCAGTTGATTTTCTGATTGTAGTAGAAGGCGCGCGGCGCCTTGGGGAACGGCGTCGCGATCACCATGCGATCCATCGCCGGTTGAGCGAGATGGATTTCGCCGCGCAATCCGCGCCCGCCCGAAAAGCCGGGGCAATCGACGTTCAATAGGCGCCCGCCCGGCACATGCCGAAAGCTCAGAGACATTTTGGGGTGGCGCTGCGCGATGTCGCCCGTGTCGGCGCTTTCGGGAAGTTTCATCCGGCCCCGGGTGAACGGCAGGATTACGCTTTCCGTGATCGCATCGGGCTTCATGAAATCGAGCCAGGAGGCCGAAAGCAGGCCCATATAGCTATTGTCGGCAACGGTCAGCGCGAGCCCGCACGCCTCGTCTCCGACATAGTAGTAATCCCATTCCTTGATGCGATGCCACGGCGCGCGAATGGCGGCGCGGCGATAGCGGCGCTGTTCGCTACGCGCCCAGCCAGCTTCCACGAGCCGCCCGCGCTCGTCCAGAAGCTCGCCCGCCGTCAATTCATGCTGCATGTCATTCCCCGGTTTTCGCGCAGTCTAGCCGCCCTCGCCGATTTGTGAACCGCCGGGACGCAGAGGAATGCTATTATCCCCGGATGACGCCCGCGCCAATACACGCCAAATTCTCTCATCCCGACATCACGGCGAAGGGCGAGACACGCGCGTCCGTGGCCCTCGTGCGGCTCGATACGCTCTGGATCAACACGGGCACGCTTTGCAACATCGAATGCGCGAATTGCTATATCCATTCGAGTCCGACCGAAGACCGTCTCGCCTATATTCTCGCCGCCGAAGCCGCCGCCTATCTCGACGAGATAGCGCGAGATGGATTGGCGACGCGGGAAATCGGCTTCACCGGCGGCGAGCCTTTCATGAATCCGGATATTCTGCCGATGCTCGGCGACGCGCTGGCGCGTGGGCACGACGTTCTGGTGTTGACCAATGCCATGCAGCCGATGATGCGGCCCCGCGTCCGCGAAGGACTTCTTGCGCTCAAGGCGCGGCATGGCGGGAAGCTCCGTCTGCGCGTCAGCGTCGATCACCACGACGCCGCGCAACACGATGCCGAGCGGGGTGCCGGCAGCTTCGACAAGACGATGGAAGGTTTGCGCTGGCTCGCCGGCGAAGACTTCACGCTGGCGGTCGCCGGGCGCATGGGCTCGGCCACGGATGAAGCGGCAATGCGAGCTGGTTTCGCGGCTCTCTTCGCACGCCAAAACATTCCGGTCGATGCCGCGCATCCCGGCTCGCTCGTGCTTTTTCCTGAAATGGATGAGCGCGCCGAGGTGCCTGAAATCACGACGGCGTGCTGGGGCATCCTGCATGTCGATCCGGCAAGCGTCATGTGCGCGTCAAGCCGCATGGTGGTGAAGCGCAAGGGCGCTTCTGGCCCCCGCGTCGTCGCCTGCACCCTCCTGCCCGACGATCCGCAATTCGATCTCGGAGATACGCTCGCCGAAAGCTTTCAGCCGGTGAAACTCAATCACCGGCATTGCGCCAAGTTTTGCGTGCTCGGCGGCGCAAGCTGTTCGGCAGCCTGAATGCGTGAAAGTCGCGTATGACCTCGCGGGCCGCGCCGCGTCCCGGCAGGCCGGTGACGCCGCCGCCCGGATGGGCGCCCGCCCCGCATAGATAAAGGCCCGGCACCGGCGTCCGGTAATCGGCGAAGCCCGACACAGGCCGCATCGAGAAAAGCTGGTCGAGCTGCATCGAGCCGTGGAAAATATCGCCGCCGACAAGGTGAAACTGACGTTCAAGATCGAGCGGCGTCAAGATTTGGTGCGCGATGATCGAGCCTGGAAAGTTCGGCGCATAGTCGCCGATGGTGCGGATAATGAGATCGGCCACCTTGTCGCGGTGGCGGTCCCAGCTTCGCCCGCCCGACAGATGCGGATGAAAATGCTGCGCGAATATGCTGGCGACATGCTTGCCTTCAGGCGCCAGCGTTTTATCGACGGTCGAGGAAATCCACATTTCGATAACCGGCTTCTTCGCCCAGCTTCCGGTTTTCGCATCGAGATAGGCGCGCTCGAGATAATCGATCGATGGCGAAATGATGATCGAACTGCCGTGATGCCGCGCCTGTTGCTTGCCCGGCACCGCGACAAAATCCGGCAACTCGTCCAGCGCGACATTCATGCGGAAGGTGCCGGATTTGCAGCGGTAGTTTTCCATGTCGGTCGCCACATCGTCGGGCAACAACCCACGGTCGACGAGCTTGCCGTAAAGCAATTTCGGATTGACGTTGGCGACGACAACCTTCGCGTCGATCTCGCGTCCATCGGCAAGCACGACGCCGCTCGCCTTGCCGTCGCGTGTCTTGATCTTCGCAACCGGCGCGTTGACTTCTATTTTGGCTTCAGACGCGAGCGCCGATTTCGCAATCGCGCCGCTCACCGCGCCCATGCCGCCGATGGCGTGACCCCATGCGCCCTTGTTCCCGTTCGCCTCGCCGAAACTGTGGTGCAGAAGCACATAGGCCGAACCGCCCGCATGCGGGCTTTGCAAGCTGCCGACGGCCGCGAGATAACCGAAGGCGCCCTTCACCGCGTCATGGGTGAAATAGCCGTCGAGAAAATCGGCGACCGAGGCCGTCATCAGCCTTGCGAGAATTGTGCGCGCACGGCTCGACAGGCGACGCGCCTGCATGGCGAGGCCCGCCGCCGCCATCAGGTCGCCGATCTTGGCGTCGAGATTGGGCGGCGTGCGCTCCATCAGCAATTGCACGACGGCAGCGACCTCGTTGACTTCGCGGTCATATTTCGCGAAGGCCGCACCGTCGCCCATATGGAATTTGTCGAGTTGGCGCGAGAAGTCGGCGTGATCGGTCGTATAGAGAAGGTGCCGCCCATCTTCTTGCGGATAGAAGCCTTCCGCTGGACGGGGAACGATCTCAAGCCCGTGCCGCACCAGATCGAGCTCCGCGATGACGCGCGGGCTCAGCATGCCGACGAGATAGGAACAGACCGAATTGCGGAAGCCGGGATGAAATTCTTCGGTGACCGCCGCGCCGCCGATCACATGCCGCGCCTCGACGACTTTGACTGTCAGACCTTGCCGCGCCAGATAGGCGGCGGCTGCGAGGCCGTTATGTCCCGCTCCGATAACGACAACGTCCCATAGTTTGCTCATCGCCCGCCCCATCTGTCACTTCCAACAGACTGCCTCAGTGCGAGAACAACAGCCAGAGGAGCGGCAGAAGAATAGCGGTCACGATGCCGTTCAAGGTCATGCCGACGCCCGAGAACGTGCCGGCCAGAAAGCTTTCCTGAAAAGCCCGCGCCGTGCCGATGCCGCCGGCGGAAACGCCGGTGGCAAAACCACGCGCGCGGGAATCGCGAATACCGATCATGTTGAAAATGGCGCTTGCCGAGACCGCGCCGATGATGCCGGTGAAAATCACGAAAGCGGCGGTGAGGTCCGGTATGCCGCCTATCTCGGCGGAAATGCCCATGGCGATGGGCGTCGTCACGGTCTTGGGCGCCAGCGAGCGTATCGTCTCGACGCCCGCGCCAAGCGCATCGCCGAGAAGCACCGCCGACAGGACTGCGACGCCGGAACCGACGATCAAAGCGACGGCCATCGGAAGCAGCGCCACGCGCACGGTGGAAAAATTGATATGGAGCGGCACGGCAAGCGCGACGGTCGCCGGACCCAGCAGCCAGAGCAACGGCCAGCCGCCATCGCGATATTGCGCGACGGGAATGCCCGCGAAGTAGAGCAGCGCCATGATCGGCAGGGCGGCGAGCAACACGGTATTTGCCAGTGGATTGCCGCCGACCGCCTTCTGCACGCGCCGCGCCACGAAATAGAGCGCGACGGTCAGCGCCAGCCAGAATGCATCCTGCGCAAATTCGCTCCAGCCGATCGGCGTGAACCCGGTGTCACTCATCCGGCGTTCCTTCATTGCCGGTGAGCCTTGCCGTCCAGTGGAAAGCCAATGCAGCGGTGAGCGTGGCGAGGAAGGTGCTGGCGAACATCACGATGACAATCGGCCAGAGGTCCTGACGGATCAGGGCGACATAGGCCAGCACGCCGACGCCCGCCGGAACATAAAAGAGATTGAGATGACCGAGCAGCAGCACAGCCATCTCGCGCAGCCCTTCGGGGACGCGGCGCAGCACAAGCAGAGCGGCGAGCAGGATCAGAAGGCCGATCACCGTGCCCGGCACCGGCAGATGAAGCATCGCCGCGATAAAGCCGCCCGCCTCGTTGCAGGCAACGAGAACGAGAAAGGCCAGAACGCAAGAAAGGATGCGGCGGCGATCCATGCGTCAGAGCGGCTTGAAGTGCTTGGAAAGCTTCAAGCCCTGCCGCTGGTAATTCGAGCCGAGGCCCGCGCCATAAAGCACCGCAGGCTTGTCCGTCAGGCGCTCCAGAATAAAGCGCCCGATGATCTGGCCATGCTCGAGAATGAAGGGCACGTCATGGCTGCGCACTTCGAGAACGATGCGGCTGCCCGTGCCGCCCGCTTCGCGCATGCCGAAGCCCGGATCGAAGAAACCCGCATAATGGACGCGGAATTCGCCGACCAGCGGATTATAGGCGACCATCTCGCCGGCATGGGTCGCGGGAATTTGCAACGCCTCGCGCGAGGCAAGAATATAGAACTCGTCGGGATCGAGGATCAGCCCCTTGCCGGGACGCACCTGCACGGGGTCCCAGAAATCGAGCACGTCGTATTCGGCGATCTTGTCCATGTCGATGACGCCGGAATGATGCTTGGCGCGATAGCCGACGATGTCGTGTTCCTTGTCCGGCGTCAGGTTCACGGTCAGCGCGATGCCACCGTCGATATCGGCTTCGCCGTCGACGAGTTTGATTTCGTCATGCAGGCGCTTCATCTCGGCGTCGGTGCTTGTGTGCGAGCCGCGGCGGAAACGGATTTGCGCCAGACGCGAGCCGGAGCGCACGAGGATCGGAAATGTGCGCGGCGCGATTTCAAGATAGAGATGGCCCTTGTAGCCCGCCACGACCTGATCGAACTCCGTGCCGAAATCGGTGATGACACGGGTGAAGACGTCGAGACGGCCCGTTGAGCTTTTGGGGTTCGCGGAAGCCGAGGTGCGCTCCGACAGAGCCAGCGCCTCGACGAGCGGCACGAGATAGACGCAGCCGGTTTCAAGCACCGCGCCGTCGGCGAGATCGATCTTGTGCAAGGTCAACTCGTCGACGCATTCCATGACGCCGCGCGCCGGGCCGGGAAGGAAGCTCGCGCGCAGACGATAGGCTTGCGCCCCGAGACGCAGGTCGAGACTTGCCGGTTGGATCTGGTTTGGTTCGATCTCGCGGGTCGCCCAGATTTCCTGTTCGCGGATCAGCGTCTGGATGCCATGCGCGGGCAGGATGCCGGTCGCGTGAAGCTGACCGGGGCCGCGCCTGATTTCCAGTCCGTCATGGTTCGGGAAAAGATCGTCCGCCGTTTTCGTCATTATGTCGCCTGATGGGCCTCGCCTGCCGGATGCAAGTTATAGGTCCGGCCCGTAAACGCTAAAAGCCGTATTTAATTTTCCTTATATATTCGCTCTAGCGTATATTGTATATTTATACGATATAACGTATATTTTATAATTATGTTCTATAGCGTATATTTTTATATTATATGCTATAGCGTATAAATAACCCTTTTGGATCGGGAGCCGCGATGACTCAAGTTATACGTTCACCCGAGCAACTCGGCGCCGCTCTTCGCCGCAAGCGCAAACAGTCCCGTCTCTCACAAGGCGATTTGGGAGGCCGCGTTCTGTTGCGGCAGGCCACGATCTCCAAATTGGAGGACGGGAGCGCTGGCACAAAACTCGGAACGCTCTTCGACGTTCTGACGGCTCTCAATCTCGAACTCGTCATCAGGCCGAGAGACAAGGCCGACCCCCGCAGCATCGAGGATATTTTTTGATGGCGCGACACAGCATTCATGCGCCGCTTCATGTTTTCCTCAATGGCCGTCTCGTCGGCAGGCTTCGGCGCGCGGCCAGCGGCGCCATCGATTTTCAATATGATGAAGCATGGCTCGCCTGGGAGCACACCATACCGGCCTCGCTCTCCCTGCCATTGAGGAAAGATCGCTATGTTGGCGCGCCGGTTGTTGCGGTATTCGACAATCTGCTGCCGGACAATGACGACATCCGCCGCCGAGTGGCCGAGCGAGCCCATGCGGAGGGCATAGACGCCTATAGCCTGCTCGCCGCCATCGGCCATGATTGCGTCGGCGCACTTCAGTTTCTCCACTCGGAAGAGAACCACGATCCGGTGGGAGCGAGGTCGGGTGTGCCGGTGAGCGATGAAGAGATCGAGCATATTCTCCTCAATCTCGCTTCCACGCCCCTTGGCGTCATAGCGGAAGATGATTTCCGTATCTCGATCGCGGGCGCGCAGGAGAAGACCGCCCTGTCGTTCTGGGACGGCGTCTGGCACAAGCCGACGGGAACCACTGCAACCACGCATATATTGAAGCCGCAGATCGGAAAATTGCCGAATGGCATCGATCTCTCCAGAAGCGTCGAGAACGAGTATCTTTGCCTCAAACTGACCGAAGCCTTCGGCTTGCCTAGCGCCAAAGTCGAGATGATGGATTTCGGAAGCAAGCGCACCCTCCTCGTGGAGCGGTTCGACCGGCTCTGGGCAAAGGACGGTCGTTTGCTCAGGCGGCCGCAGGAAGATTTTTGTCAGGCTCTTTCGGTGTCTCCAACCCAGAAATATGAAGACAAAGGCGGTCCGGGGCTTCAGCGGCTTCTTGAGCTACTGAAGGCAAGCGACGATCCGCAGACCGATCAAAGAATGCTGCTCAAGGCCGCCATCGCATTTTGGCTTCTCGGCGCCACGGATGGACACGCCAAAAATTTCAGTCTTTTTCTTCTGCCTTCCGGGCGATTTCAAATGACGCCGCTCTATGACGTTCTGTCAGCGCAGCCGCATGTGGATCGGCATGAGGTCAAGAAGAACCAGATGAGAATGGCCATGTCCGCCGGGAACACGCGCCACTACCGCGTTCATGACATAGCCCCACGGCACTTCATCGAGACGGCGGCGAAAGCCAGCATCCCCGCCGCTTTCGTAACCGGGATATTGGTTGAACTCTTCGAGGTTGCGCGAGCTGCTTCAGATCGTGTTTTACGTTCTCTCCCGGATGATTTTCCGATGGATCTGGCGCATTCGATTGTCCGGGGCATGGAACAACGCCTGAGCGTTCTGGAGCAACACCTTCGAGTAGCAACTTGACGTCATGCCCGGTTGCGCTTTAAATGCCCGCCATTCGTCGTGGTGATTTGAGCCGACCGGCTTGCGGCCACGTTAAATAAATCGCTAAAGAGGTCGGGTTTGCGTAAACCCCGATCCCTTTGCCGGTCGGGGTTTTTTGTATTCAAAGCGGCAAGCCCCAGGATAGCGACATGACCAAGAAATATCGGCCCCGGACGGATCTCGTTCACGGCGGCACGCTCCGCAGCCAATATGGCGAAACGAGCGAAGCGCTTTTTCTCACCTCGGGCTATGTCTATGAGACGATGGAAGCGGCGGTGAAACGTTTCACCAATGAAGAGCCGGGTTTCATCTATAGCCGCTTTGCCAATCCGACGGTCCGCATGTTCGAGGAACGGATGGCGCTGCTCGAAGGCGCGGAAGATGCGCGCGCCACGGCGACCGGCATGGCGGCCGTCACGGCGGCGATGCTCTGTTGCCTCAAAGCCGGCGATCACGTCTTGTCGTCGCGGGCGCTTTTTGGCTCATGCCGTTTCATCGTCGAAGACCTGCTGCCGCGTTACGGCATCACCTCGACGCTGGTCGATGGACGCGACCTCGATGCGTGGCGCAAGGCGATCCAGCCCAATACGAAAATCGTTTTTCTCGAGTCGCCCTCGAACCCGTCGCTTGAGGTCATCGACGTGCGCGCCGTTGCCGAGATCGCGCATTCGGTCGGCGCGCTATTGATGGTCGACAATGTTTTTGCGACGCCGATCCTGCAACGCCCGCTCGAACTCGGCGCCGACATTGTGGTCTATTCGGCGACGAAACACATAGACGGTCAGGGCCGCTGCCTTGGCGGCGTCGTGCTGTCGTCGAAGAAATGGATCGACGAGAACCTGCACAATTTCATGCGCCAGACAGGCCCCTCCATCAGCCCGTTCAACGCCTGGGTCATGCTGAAAAGCCTCGAGACGCTCGACCTTCGTGTGCGCGAACATGCACGCAATGGCGAGGCGGTCGCCCGCTTCCTCGAAGGCCACAAGAAGATCGAACGTGTGTTGCATCCGGGATTGAAGAGCCATCCGCAGCATGAACTGGCCATGCGCCAGATGGAGATGGGCGGCAACCTCGTCGCCTTCGACGTAGCGGGCGGACAGGCCGGCGCGTTCCGTTTTGCCAACGCGCTCGAGATCATCAAGATTTCCAACAATCTCGGCGATACCAAGAGCCTCATCACCCATCCGGCGACGACGACGCATCAGCGCCTGACACCGGAGCAGCGCGCCAGCGTCGGCATCGGCGAGGGCATGGTGCGGCTTTCCGTCGGCCTTGAAGACATTCAGGATCTGATCGAAGACCTCGATGCGGCCCTTACGCAGGCCTGAAGGCGAATTGTTGAAAGGCCGGGCACACGGCATTAACAGTGAGTTAGCGGATTGTCGATAATGTGAATGATCGAGGGGCCAATTTGTTCGGCACGCCTCGGCTTTCACAGTAAAGTCCGCGTGCCTCAGGCAAACCCAGAATCAGGTCCCCGGCACGGGAATTGAAACGACGCTTTCGGGCAAGGACCGCACGATGTACAGCGCCACCAGTCATTCGATCCATATTGAAGTCGAGCCGACTTATCTTGAGGATCAGTCCGAGCCCGAGCAGGATTACTATGTCTGGGCCTATCACATCGTGATCGAGAACCGTGGCGAGAAGACCGTGCAGCTTCGCTCGCGCCACTGGAAGATCACCGATGCCTCCGGCCATGTGCATGAAGTGCGCGGGCCCGGCGTTGTCGGCGAGCAACCGGTGCTGAAGCCCGGCGAGTGCTTTGAATATACGAGCGGCACGCCGCTCGCGACGCCCTTCGGCATCATGTTCGGCACCTATCAGATGGAAACTGAAAAAGGCGAGACGCTCGAGGTCAAGATTCCGGCCTTCTCGCTCGATTGCCCCTTTGCCGCCCGTCTTCCCAACTAACCCGTCTTCCCAACTAAACCCGTCTTCCCGACTAAATAAGCCAGTCTGGCGTCCTTTCCCCGATCTCGCGTAGCATGAATGCGGGAGGAGGCGGTTTGCCGTTTGGCGAATGCGCCCCAAGGAGCGCGCAAGAGCCATCGGAAGCTCTGCGCAGGGGGAGGACATATGGGCTATCTGGTGACGGGCGGAACGGGTTTTCTCGGACGCCATCTGATCGACGAGCTTGTGGCCAAGCGCAAAGGCACGATCCATGTGCTGGTGCGGCCGGGCTCCAAAGACAAATTCAAGAAGCTGAGCGCGCGCTGGGGCAAGGACGCGGATCGTGTCGTGGCGCTTTCCGGCGACATTGAAAAGAAACGCCTTGGCATTTCGCCCGTCGACATCGCCAAACTCAAAGGCAAGATCGACCACGTCTTTCACCTCGCCGCCATCTACGACATCACCAATGAAGACGAGGAAGCCCAGCTTGCGGCCAATGTCGAAGGCACGCGTCACGCGCTCGAACTTGCCGAAGCCGTCAAGGCCGGTTGTTTCCATCATGTGAGTTCGATTGCCGCCGCCGGGCTTTTCCCCGGCTGGTGGCGCGAAGACATGTTCGAGCAATGGGAGAACGGCAAGCATCCTTATTTCTCGACCAAGCATGCGTCCGAAGCCGTGGTGCGCGAGGAGGCGAAAGTGCCGTGGCGCATCTATCGTCCGGGCGTCGTCGTCGGCCACTCCAAAACCGGCGAGATCGACAAGATCGACGGACCTTATGTCTTCTTCCGTCTCATCAAGAAGCTCCGCAAGCTCATCCCGTCATGGGTGTCGCTTGTCGGCATCGAAGGCGGATTTCTCAACATCGTGCCGGTCGATTTCGTCACGCAGGCACTCGATCACATCGCGCACAAGCCCAGGCTCGACAAGCAGACGTTCCATCTCACCAATCCCGAGCACATGCGCGTCGGGCAGATCCTCAACATGTTTGCCCGTGCCGCCGGTGCGCCGGAATTCACCGTGCGCATCGATGCGCGCATGTTCGGCTTTATTCCCAAGGGCATCCGCGACAGCCTGATGCGCCTGCCTCCCGTGCGCGCCATCGTCGAGGGACTGCTTGCCGATTTCGGCATTCCGCGCGCGACACTGAAGTTCTTCAATTATCCCACCCGCTTCGACAATCGCGACGCCGAAAAGGCGTTGAAGGGCTCAGGCATCGAATGCCCGCCGCTCTCGACCTATGCAGGCTTCCTCTGGGATTACTGGGAGCGCCATCTCGATCCCGATCTCTTCAAGGATCACTCGCTCTCGGGCGCGGTGCGCGGCAAGACGGTTCTCATCACCGGCGCATCGTCGGGCATCGGCCATGCGACGGCGTTAAAGGTCGCGGGCGCGGGCGGGCGCGTCATCATCGTCGCGCGCGACCCTGAAAAACTTGCGGCCACCAAAGCCGAGATCGAGGCGGCGGGCGGCGAGGCGCATGTCTATAGCGCCGATGTCGCCGACATGGCGAGTTGCGACAAGCTTGTGACGCAGGTCGTCAAGGATCACGGCGGCGTCGATGTGCTGGTCAATAATGCGGGCCGTTCGATCCGCCGCTCGGTGCATCTTTCCTATGACCGCTTCCACGATTTCGAACGGACGATGCAGCTCAATTATTTCGGCAGCTTGCGCCTCATCATGGGTTTTCTGCCCGCGATGGTGGAGCGCAACCGGGGACAGATCATCAACATCCTGTCCATCGGCGTGCAGGTGAACCAGCCGCGCTTTTCGGCCTATGTCGCGTCCAAGGCGGCGCTCGGCGCCTTCGCCCGTTGCGCGCAGCCGGAGTTTCATCACAACAATATCGTCTTCACGAATATCTACATGCCGCTCGTCAAGACGCCGATGATCGCGCCGACGAAAATGTACGACAACGTGCCGACGCTTTCGCCGGACGATGCCGCCAACATGATCTGCGAAGGCATCATCGAACGCCCCAAGCGCATCGCGACGCGGCTCGGCACGTTCGGCGAAACGCTCTGGGCGCTGGCGCCGAACATCACCAACATCCTTTTCAACACGACCTTCCGCCTCTTCCCGGATTCGGCGGCGGCAAAAGGCGAAAAGGCTCTGGCGACAGAGAACCAGCCGTCGAATGAAGCGGTGGCGCTGGCGGCGCTGACGCGGGGGTTGCATTGGTAATGTAAGCGTCACCAAAAATGCTGTGTCGTCCCGGGGCTTGTCCCCGGGACCCATCTTCCTTCCTCATCCGTTGCACTGCTGCGTGGATCCCGGGAATAAATCCCGGGATGACATTGTATATTTGGCGGCGCTTATGAAACGCGTGAAACTCGGATAAGATGGCCTTCCTCCACAAAGGAATGCCCCCCATGCCCGCCAAACGCTTCACGACGCGCGAGATGATCGCGAAGCTCATCTCCTTCGACACAACGAGCCGCAACTCGAACCTCGAGCTCATTGCCTTCGTCGAGGACTATCTCAAGGGTCACGGCGTCGCCTCGCGGCGCATCGCCAATGAAGACGGCACCAAGGCCAATCTCTTTGCGACGCTCGGCCCCGCGGACAAAGCCGGCGGCGTCGTGCTGTCGGGCCATACCGATGTCGTCCCCGTCGATGGGCAGGACTGGTCGAGCGATCCCTTCACGGTCATCGAGCGCGACGGCTTGCTTTACGGGCGCGGCACCAGCGACATGAAGAGCTTTATCGGCGCGGCACTCGCCGCCGTGCCGGATTTTCTGGCGGGCGGTCCGCAAATTCCGATCCATCTGGCTCTGTCCTATGACGAGGAAGTCGGCTGTCTCGGCGTGCGTCCGATGATCGAGGCAGTCATCCGCACTTTGCCGCGCCCGCAGGTCGTCATTGTCGGCGAACCGTCCGACATGAAAGTCGTCAACGCGCATAAAGGCATCCGCTCCTACAAGACGACGGTGACGGGTCTTGAATTTCATTCGAGCCAGACGCATCAGGGCGTCAGCGCCATTCAATACGCCGCTGAACTCATCGGCTATCTGATGACGCTCGGCGAGGAAGTGCGCGAGCGCGGCGATGCGTCAGGCCGTTTCAGCCCGCCCTTCACGACGATCAGCGTCGGCATCGTCAAAGGCGGCACCGCCGTCAACATCATTCCGAAAGCCTGCTCGTTCCAGTGGGAATATCGCTCCCTGCCGGACGCCGATCCCGAGGAAATCGTGACGCGCTTCAACGCCCATGCGGCGGAGAAAATCCTGCCGCGCATGCGCTCGGTCTTCAGCGGCGCGCAGGTCGAAACCGTGGCGCGCGCGGCCTCGCCGGGGCTTGCGCCGATGGACGGCGATCCGGGCGAGACGCTGGTGATGAAGCTCGCGCAATGCAATTCGGCGGAGGCGGTCTCCTACAACACCGAAGCCGGCCTCTTTCAGCTTGCCGATATTCCGACCGTCGTTTGCGGGCCCGGCTCCATCGATCAGGCGCATAAGCCTGATGAATTCATCGCGCTCTCACAGATCGCCGAATGCGAACGGTTCATGCAGCGGCTCGCCGAGCATGTCTGCGGCTGATGGCCTCGTCCTTCGAGACGGCGCTGCGCGCCTCCTCAGGATGAGAATTTAATTCAGAGATCGACCCTCATCCTGAGGAGCGGCAAAGCCGCGTCTCGAAGGACGAGGCCCCAGACTCTAGCGCGCGATGACCGGCGCCATGGCGCGATTGATCTCGGCGGTCAGCGATGCGTCGAACTTCTGCGCGATCATCTGCATCAGCTCGAAATAGGCGCGGTCGCGGTCGTTGAGATTGGCGCTTTGCAAGATCGTCTGATCGCCCGAAGCGTTGACGCTCGCCTTATAGGTCGAATAGCTACCCGCTTGCGTGCCGGGCAACGACACCGTCAGCTCGGCGCGCAGCCTGCCGGTGATCTTCGTGTCGGTCTGGTCGCCGAAAAAGCCGGTGAGCCCGCCTTTGACCGGCAGCTTGCTCTCGATGACGCTCGCATCGAGGACCGTCAGGGTCGCGAGCCCGCGCGATCCGACCGCCGCGATCCGCGTATCGGCCCAGCGCTGGGCGATGGTCGACGGCGTCACCGAATGCAGCTGCTCGACATTGGGCGCAACGCCGGGCGGATTGTAGCGATCATCGACCGCGACGCTTGCAATGTTGAGCTTCAGAGGCTTGCCGGTGAAACCGAGGGTCGGCTGCGGCGCAGCCGGCGGCTCATTGGCGCAGCCGGGCAATGCCGCCAGACCGAGCAGCAGAACGGCGGCGGCGATGTGCCGGGACATGGCTGTCAGTTTCATTCGTTGGCCTCTTTCAACTCGTCGGGCGCGAACCGATAGACTTCGCTGCAGAATTCGCATGTCACTTCGACAATGCCGTCTTTCACCATCTCGTCGATCTCTTCCGCATCGAAAGAGCCGACGACCGAGCGCGTGCGCTCGCGCGAGCAACGGCAGGCGAAGGCGACGTCGGAGGTTTCAAAGGCGCGCACACCGTCTTCATGGAAGAGACGATAAAGAAGCCGCGTCGGCGCCAGCGCCGGATCGAGCAATTCATAATCCTCGACCGTGTCGAGCAGGATCGAGGCGCGGTTCCAGTTCTCTTCTTCGTCGGTGAACGAAGATTCTTCTTCGCCTTCACGATGGCCGGTGAGGCCGCCGTCGCTGGCAATGTGCTGGATCATGATCGCCCCGGCGCGCCAGGTCGTGTCCGCCGCGCCGCCGGGCGCGCGCTGGAAAAGCGGACCGGCGGCCAGATGAATGCGCGTCGCGATCTGTTCGGAGCTGGCGAAATATTCATGCGCGCTGGCCGAAAGGCCCGCCGGATCGAGCGCGACGATGCCCTGATAGCGTTCCATCTCCGCGCCTTGATCGATGGTCAGCGCGAGATAGCCCTCACCGAGCAGATCGGCGGTGGAGGTGCGGCCCGCCGCGATGCTCTCACTGAGACGCGCCTCGTCCATCTGCGCATAGCCGCGCAGGCGTCCGAACTTGTGGTCGGCGTCGGGCGTTTCGTAGTCCGCGACCAGAAGATTGACCGGGCCCTTGCCCTGCGTCTGAAACGTGAAGCGGCCCTCGAATTTCAGCGCCGAGCCGATCATCGCGGTCAGCGCCAGCGCCTCGCCGAGCATGCGCGAAACGGCTTCTGGATAATTGTGCTGCGTCAGCACGCGGTCGACCAGCGGTCCCAGACGCACGACGCGGCCGCGAATGCCCAGATCCTCGATCTGGAACGGCAGCACAAGATCGTCGGCCGTGATGTTAAATCCCTGATTCATCGGCGGGCTCGCGGCAGGTTCCGTATCGCTCACGAAAAGCACCAGGCCAGCACGCCCTTCTGCGCGTGCAGCCGGTTTTCCGCTTCGTCCCAGACGACCGATTGCGGACCGTCGATGACATCGGCGGTCATTTCCTCGTCGCGGTGGGCAGGCAGGCAATGCATGAAGATCGCATCCTTGGCGGCGGCGGCCATCAGCCGCGCATTCACCTGATAGGGTGCCAAAAGATTGTGGCGATGTTTTGCCTTGGCTTCGTCCGTGCCCATCGACACCCATGTATCGGTGGTGACGCAGTCGGCGCCTTTGACCGCCTCGAAGGGATCGGTCGTCATGGTGACGCGCGCGCCTTTCGCCTTCGCCCAGTCGAGCGCGTCCTTGACGGGCGCGAGTTCGGGCGGGCAGGCAAGGCTCAATTCAAAATCGAGCTGGGTGGCGGCATGGATCCACGACGTCACCATATTGTTGCCGTCGCCGACCCAGGCGATCTTGCGGCCCTTGATCGGACCCTTGTGCTCTTCAAACGTCATCACATCGGCCATCAGCTGGCAGGGATGCGAGCGATCGGTGAGCCCGTTAATGACGGGCACGCTTGCATATTCGGCAAGCTCGGTCAGATGCCGGTGATCGGTGGTGCGGATCATGATCGCATCGACATAGCGCGAGAGAACGCGCGCCGTGTCGGCAATGGTTTCGCCCCGGCCAAGCTGTGTGTCGTTGCCGTTCAGCAGCAGCGTCTCGCCGCCAAGCTGGCGCATCGCGACGTCGAAGGAGACGCGCGTACGCGTCGAGGGTTTTTCAAACAGCATCGCCAGCAGCTTGCCTTTCAGCGGGCTGTCGGCATCGGGCGCGGCATGGGAAAGCCCGTCGCGCCGCGACTTGCGCGCCCGCGAATTGTCGAGCATCAGGCGGATTTCGGCGGGCGTCACCGCATCGAGATCGAGGAAATGCCGGGGCGTCATGCGGCACCTTTTGTGGCAAGTGTCGCCTCGAGCGCGACGCAGGCCCGGCCGATTTTTTCGACCGCTTCATCAAGATGCGTTTCATCGATGATGAGCGGCGGCAGAAGCCGCACGACATTGTCCGCCGCGCCCACCGTCAGCATGTGTTCGGCGCGCAAGGCTTCGACGAGGTCGGTGTTCACCACTTTGGTCTTCAAGCCGAGCATCAGCGCCTCACCGCGCACGCTTTCGATGATTTGCGGATGCTGGTCGGCCAGCATGGCAAGCTTCTGGCTGAACTTCCGTCCCATGTCGCGGACATGGGCGAGGAATTCGGGCTTCGTCATCAGAGCGACGGCCGCGCCCGCCACCGCCATGGCCAGCGGATTGCCGCCATAGGTCGAGCCATGCGTGCCCACCGTCATGCCGCGCGCCGCGTTTTCAGTGGCGAGGCACGCGCCGACGGGGAAACCGCCGCCCAGCGCTTTCGCAACCGCCATAATGTCCGGCGTGATGCCCGCAAGTTCATGCGCGAAAAGTTTGCCGGTGCGCCCGAAGCCCGTCTGCACTTCGTCGAGCACAAGCAGAATGCCGGCCTCGTCGCAGAGCTCGCGGATACGCCGCAAATCTTCGTTCGGCAAAATGCGAATGCCGCCCTCGCCCTGCACCGGCTCGATCAGCACGCCCGCCGTATTCGGACCGATGGCTTTTTCGAGCGCCTTCACATCGCCGAAAGGCACTTGCACGAAGCCCGGCATGGCGGGGCCGAAACCTTCGAGATATTTCTTGTTGCCGCCCGCCGCGATGGTCGCAAGCGTCCGGCCGTGAAATGCGCCTTCGAAGGTGATGAGTTCGAAGCGTTCGGGCGCGCCGCCCGCGTAATGATATTTCCGCGCCATCTTGATCGCGCATTCAAGCGCCTCCGCGCCGGAATTCGTAAAGAACACCGTGTCGGCAAAGGTCGCGTCGATCAGCTGGCGGGCGAGTTTTTCCTGACCCGGAATGCGGTAGATGTTCGACAGGTGCCAGACCTTGGTGGCCTGTTCGGTCAGCGCCTTGATGAGGTCGGGATGGCTATAGCCGAGCGCGTTGACCGCGATGCCGGCGCCGAAGTCGAGATAGCGTTCACCCGACGCCGTGAAGAGATAAGGGCCTTCGCCCCGCTCGAATTCAAGGTCGGCCCGCGCATAGGTCGGCAAAACAGGCGTAATCACAATTCAGTCCTTCTCAATATTCCTTGGACCGGTCAGCTCATGAAAAAAGGAGAGAGCATCGCGGGCCGGGCGACGGTCGGGAGATCCGAGCGACAGACATGTCCTTGAACCGCCGGGCCCTGGGCCCTGCGGTCTATCGTCTGTCAGCGTCGTCGCTTCCCGTTCGCGATCATCTCGATCACTCCGCGCCTCGCCGGGCCCCGTCCCCAATGGAACAGGTACCCAATAGAAAAAGCCGCCTGAAGAGGGCGGCTATCCGAGAAGTGACGGAGTATTACGGAGAGGGCCTATGGCTGTCAAATGGGGATGCAAAGCCCTCACAGCCCAAGCTCGCTATGCGAGCCGAGGCGCACCAGCTCCAGCGTTGTCTCGTCCGGCTTGCGATAGATGAGCACGAAGTCGGGCTTGATGTGGCAGTCCCGATGGTCTTTCCATTCGCCGGTCAATGGATGATCGAAATTGCGCTGCGGCAGCGGATCGTCATTCGCAAGCATCCCGACGACATACATCAAGTCGGCATCAAGCGTCGTCCTGTGGCGACCGGCCTTTTCACGTTTGTAATCACGCTTGAAACGTGACGTCCGTTTAATCGTCCGCATTCAGATCGGCCAGAAGATCGTTCACGCTTCCGACCGTCACAAGCTCGCCGCGCCGCGCCGCCTTCATGGCTTCGACCGTTTCCGCATTCGGAACCAGAGGCTCAAAAGGCAACGCCTTCTCGGCGGCGGTGCGCACAAGCAACATGCGAAACGCATCCGAGACGGTAAGTCCCATCGCCGCCAACACGGCGCTTGCCTCTTCCTTTACGCGCTCATCGACCCGGGCGCGCACCACGGCATTCGCTGTCATGACTTTTCTCCTTCTGAGCTACAATGTAGCCCATAAAAGGAGAAAAGTCAATCTACCCGCTTAGCTCTTCAGCCGATAGCCCTTGCGGAACAGCCGGTCGCTGATGAGCCAGAGGACCGCATTGACCGCAATGGTCAGCGCCACGCCGGTCAGCACCGAGCCGTCGGCATGGCCGGTGAAGCCGTAGCGGAAGCCGTCGATCAGATAGAAGACCGGGTTCCAATGGGTGATCGTATGGGCGATGCCGGGGAGCTGATCGACCGAATAGAACGTGCCCGAAAGGAAGGTCAAAGGCAGCAGGACGAAGTTCGTCACGGCTTGCAGATGGTCGAACTTTTCCGACCAGATGCCGGCGAGAATGCCGAGCAGCGACAGCATCAGCGACGCGCCCAGCGCAAAGAAGATGATGGCCCAGAGATGCGCGACGCCGATGCCGACAAAGGGGATCATGGCGATGGCGGTCGCCGTGCCGACGATCAACCCGCGCGAAACGCCCGCCGAGGCGATGCCGAGATTGAGTTCGCCGGGCGACAAGGGCGGCATCAGATAGTCGACGACATTGCCCTGCACTTTCGAGATCAGCAGCGCCGAAGACGTATTGGCAAAGGCGTTCTGGATGATCGTCATCATGATGAGGCCGGGCGCGAGGAAGACGATGAAGGGCACGCCATGCACCGCGGGCCTGAGGTTGCCGACCGAAAGCGCGAAAACCGCCAGATAAAGCAGCGTCGTAATCATCGGCGCGACAACCGTCTGCGTCTTGATCTTGGTGAAGCGGCGCACTTCCTTGGTATAGAGCGTCCACATGCCGAGCCAGTTGACGGCGCCGAAACGGCGCACGCCGGCTGCGGGAAATTCAGGGCGCGATTGGGTTGTGACGCTCATGGAGATGCCTCTTTCTCGGGCTTGCTCATATAGGGAGCGGCAGAGCTTTACGCCCGCCATCCTTTTGGGGCAATCGCTGAAATCCTCTGTTTTCTGTGGATAAGGGTGCCACCCGGAGTTCAGCCTAGTTGCGGGACCGCGCCCTCATATTGTATATTTTCGGTTAAGGCCTACGAAATCTGGTGTTGCCAGATCGCAACGGCCTTTGCGGCGTCCCCCCTCTTATGAGGCCGCCGCGCGCCTGCAAGGTGCCCTTGATCGGCCGTCCGCACCAGGTGGACGAGCATCGGGGCGAGGGGAAGGTGATCCAGATGTGGACCGACGAACGCGTTGAGATGTTGAAGAAGCTCTGGGCGGAAGGCTTGAGTGCAAGCCAGGTCGCCAAGCAGCTTGGCGGGGTCACACGCAATGCGGTGATCGGCAAGGTGCATCGTCTCGGCCTTTCGGGCCGCGCCACGCCGAGCCGCCCGGCCCGGCCGCGCGCGCCGACACCGAGGACGCTGACGCATGTGCGTGGCCGTCCCGATCCGCTGGTGGCGGAACGGCGCGAAGAAGCCCATGCGGTCGAAGCCAGCGCCGAGCGCGTGGAGGCAGCCCGCATCGAAGCGGAAACGCTGCCCGCCCAGCGCGCCACCGTGCTGACGCTGACCGAGCACACCTGCAAATGGCCGATCGGCGATCCGGGCCGTCCGGGTTTCCACTTCTGCGGACGTGGCGCGGACAGCAATACGCCCTATTGCGCCGAGCATTCGCGGCTGGCCTATCAGCCCGTGCAGCCGCGCCGCAATCGCGACCGCAACCGGAAAGACACTTACGCGGTCTGATCGGCGGCATATCCAGACAAGAACCGGCGCCTGTTTCCACGGGTCGCCGGTTTTTTGTTGTGAAGGTTTTTGTTTGCTGCGGTTCAAAACGATAATGCTGTCACCCCGGGCTTGTCCCGGGGTCCAGTAGCCACTCGCTCAGAATTTGACACCCTGGATCCCGGGACAAGCCCGGGACGACAGTCATTGGTTGCGAATTATCTTTCGTCATTGCGAGCGTCAGCGAAGCAATCCAGAAGCGGCGCCCTCAGACTGGATTGCCGCGTCGCTTCGCTCCTCGCAATGACGTGGAAGTAAAAAGCGCCGCCGCCTCAGCCCCGGAACTGTTCGTCCAGCGAATAGCCCGCCGAGCGCACGGTGCGGATGGGGTCGCGTTCGCCCGGATCGTTGAGCGCCTTGCGCAAGCGGCCGACATGGACGTCGACGGTGCGCGCCTCGACATAGACGTCCGAACCCCAGACCGCATCGAGCAACTGCTCGCGGCTGAAAACGCGGCCCGGATGCTGGATCAGGTGATCGAGCAAACGATATTCCGTGGGTCCCAGATGCACCTCGCGCTCGCCCCGGCGCACGCGGTGGGCGGCGCGGTCGATGACGATATCGCCGAAGGTCACGAGATCTTCGGTGAGCGCAGGGCGAATGCGGCGCATGACGGCGCGGATGCGCGCCAGCAGTTCCGTCATCGAAAAGGGCTTGGTGATGTAGTCGTCG
This sequence comes from Parvibaculum sp., assembly GCA_036499025.1. Lineage (GTDB taxonomy): Bacteria > Pseudomonadota > Alphaproteobacteria > Parvibaculales > Parvibaculaceae > Parvibaculum. The sequence continues at coordinate 20,294 of DASYEM010000135.1, forward strand.
GCACCCATGTCGAGGCCGCGAATACGGTCGGCCTCTTCGCCGCGCGCCGTGATCATGATGATCGGCAGGTTGCGGGTTTCGGGCCGGCCGCGTAGGCGGCGACACAGCTCGATGCCGGAAAGGCCCGGCAGCATCCAATCGAGCAGCACCAGATCGGGCGTCACTTCGCGGATCATCATCGCCGCTTCCTCGCCATCGGCGGCGGCGACGATCTTGTAGCCTTCCTTGTCGAGGTTGTACTGAAGCAGCGTCGATAGCGCCTCTTCATCCTCGACGATCATCACGGTGGGCTTCATTCTGCGCTCGAAGACCGCCGAGACTTCGCGTTCCTGCGTGATCGACATGAGGTTTTATCCGCCTTGGGAGTTTTATCCGCCTTCATTGCGCACTGACCGTGGTCGAGCTCGTCTTGTCGCCCTTGGGGCGGTCGTCGGACATGTATTCGCCCGTCACCACATAGCGAACCGTTTCGGCGATGTTGGTCGCATGGTCGCCGATGCGTTCGATGTTCTTGGCGATGAACAGAAGATGCGTGCAAACGCCGATGGTGCGCGGATCTTCCATCATATAGGTCAGCAACTCGCGGAAGACCGAGTTGTACATCTCGTCGATTTCCTCATCGCCGCGCCAGACTTCCATGGCGACTTGCGCGTCGCGGTTGGAGCAGGCGTCGAGCACCGATTTCAACTGGCCTTGCGCGAGGCGGCCCATGCGGGCGATGCCCTGGATCAGGCGGACGGGCGTATCGAAGTCGCCCTGAATGACGAGGGCGCGCTTGGCGATGTTTTTGGCCAGATCGCCGATGCGTTCGAGATCGGAGGAAATCTTGATCGCCGAAATCGCTTCGCGCAGATCCGACGCCATGGGCTGACGGAGCGCGATGACACGCACGGCGCGGGCTTCGATTTCCTGTTCCAGCACGTCGATGCGGCGATCCTGCTGCACGGTGCGTTCGGCAAGTTCGCTGTCGCGGCGCGAGACGCTTTCAATGGCGCTGGCAAGCTGGGCTTCGGTCAGGCCGCCCATCTGGGCGATGCTCGCCGCGATGGCGTCGAGCTCTTCCTGAAACGACTTAACTGTGTGATCGGTCACGCTTCGTGTCTCCTGTTGGCCTTTGGTGTTGGCCTTGGCCCTGCCGGCAGCTGACCGTCAGTATAATCGGCCCGGTTTCGGGCGCACATCCGTTTGGCGGCGCTTGCCCCCGGAGCTTTCGTCTGAGGGCAAGCTATCCCGGAGCCGTAAAGGGTTTACGACAGTTACATGTCGTTTTTTTGACAGTCGCCGAAAACCGCCCTTTTTGAGGGCCAGAAAGGTCTGTTCAGGCCGGAAGCGTCTCGGCGACCGCCGGGATCAGCACGCTGAAGGTCGAGCCCTGCCCAAGCTCGCTGTCGATGGCCAGCGTGCCCTGATGGCGGTTGACGATGTGTTTGACGATGGCGAGGCCGAGGCCGGTGCCGCCCTTGGCGCGGCTCGCCGCCGCATCGACCCGGTAGAAACGCTCGGTGAGGCGCGGCAGATGTTCGCGCGAGATGCCGCCGCCGAAATCCCGCACGCTCATGCGGACCATTGGCTTGCCGCTGCGCGTATCGGCGGCAAGCGTCACCTCGACCCGTTTCCCGGCCCGGCCATAACGCAGCGCATTGTCGACGAGGTTCTGTACAACCTGCCCCAGCTCCTCGCGGTCGCCGCGCACGCGGGGCAGGATCGCCGGCGAGGCGACGGAAATTTCGACGCCGTTCTGTTGGGCAAGGTGCGTCAGCCCGTCGGTCACGTCGCTGACCACGCCAAGAAGATCGACCACATTGTCGGGCCGCACATGCTCGCGCAGTTCGATGCGCGACAACGACAAAAGATCGTCGATCAGGCGGCGCATCCGGTCGGCCTGTTCGGCCATGATTTCGAGGAAACGCTCCTGCGCCACCGGATCGTCCTTGGCGTGACCGCGCAGCGTGTCGATGAAACCCGACAGCGAAGCGAGCGGCGTTTTCAGCTCATGGCTTGCAAAGGCGACGAAATCGACCCGCATATCCTCGACGCGGCGCACTTCCGTCACATCGCGCAGCGCGACGAGAACGACGCGGTCGCGGCGGCGGCGCGAGGCTTCGCTGAGCGCGCCGCCATCGGCTGGAATCGCATCCGCCTCTATCGGCGTGATGAAAGCGGAATAATTGCGCTCGACCGGCACCGGCATCGCATATTCGACCGACTGCGCCGCGCCGCCTTTCAACACCTCGTCGATCGCCGTGACGAGCGTGGCGCTGCGCAGCATCGTCGCCACATGTTTGCCCAGCGCCTGCGGGCCGGTCAGCCCTTCCGCCGCCTTGTTGCAAAAGAGAATGCGCCCGCCGCTGTCGAGCACGATCAGCGGATCTGGCAATTCATTGAGAATGGTGCGGCCCGCGCCGCTCGCCAGCGATGTGATGCCGGAGGACGGCTGCGCGGTGCGCATCAGCGCGATGCCCTGGGTTTCACCGGTCAGCAATCCGCGCAGCAGCACGACGCCCGCCAGAAGCGCGAAGGCAAAAATCGCAAGCCAGAAGTTCAGCGCGCCGGCGAGCCACAGAAGGAAGAAGACGGCGGCGGCCGCGCAGACGAAAGTCCGCGCGCCCGTCCAACGTCCGGCAATGCCGCGAGCGCGTTCCCGCATCAGGTTCGTCTCGCTGTCGCTTGCCGCCATGATCCTTTTTTCGGTTCGAGCTGGCCCAACTCAGCCGGGGTCGAATCGGCTAGGCGCCGAAATCCCAGCTCATCCCATCGTGGTAGCACTTGAGAACGCTCTTCGCGATGACAATACGATGAACTTCGTCGGGGCCGTCGGCAATGCGCAGCGTGCGGGCGCCGAGATACATGCCTGCGAGCGGCGTATCGCCTGAAACGCCGAGCGCGCCGTGGATCTGGATCGCCCGGTCGACGACGCGGGTGAAGGCTGCCGGCACGAAGACCTTGATCGCCGAAATATCGGCGCGCGGATCGTGTCCGGCTTCCATCTTGTTGGCGCAATGAATGGTCATCAGCCGCGCCGCCTGAATGTCCATATAGCTGTCGGCGATCATGCCTTGGGCGAACTGCTTGGTTTCGAGCTTGCCGCCATGCACGTCGCGGCTCACCGCGCGTTTGCACATCAGGTCGAAGGCCCGCCACATCTGGCCGATGGAGTTCATGCAATGGAACACACGGCCTTCGCCAAGCCGGTCCTGCGCCGCCTGATGGCCGGTGCCGGTGCGCCCCAGTTGGTTCCCGGCGGGCACACGGACGTTTTCATATCGGATCTCGCAATGATCGCCGCCGCTATGGCCCCAGACCGGCACCGAGCGGATGATGTTCACGCCGGGCGTGTCCATCGGCACGATGATCTGGGTCATCTTGTCCTTGACCCCGCCCTTGGCGTCGGCCTGTTCGGTGCGGCACATGACGATGGCGATGTCGGCGGCGCGGCCATTGGAGGTAAACCACTTATGGCCGTTGATGACCCAATGATCGCCGTCCTTCACCGCGCGCGTCTGGATCGCGTAAGGATCGGAACCCGGCTGATCGGGCTCGGTCATTGAAAAGCAGCTTTCGATTTCACCGGCGACCAGCGGCTCCAGCCATTTCTTCTTCTGTTCCGGCGTCCCGTATTTCAGCAGGATTTTCTGATTGCCGGAATTGGGCGCGACGACGCCGAAGAGACGCGCGGAGAATGGCGACCAGGCGAGGATTTCATTCATATAGGCATGTTTCAGAAAGCCGATGCCCATGCCGCCATATTCTTCCGGCAGATGCGGCGCCCAGAGCCCCTGATCCTTGACCTTCTGCGAGATTTCCTTGCGCTTGGCCTTGCCCTCTTCGCCGCCTTTGTAGAGCAGAGGCTCGGCCGGAATGATGTCCTCCGAGACGATCTTCGCCGTCAACAGCCGGATGTCGTTCGTGCCGTCATCGAGCCCTGCAATCGGTTGAACCTGCATCGCCTTCTCCCTCGTTTCGATTTTTATGGCGACAGCATAAGACGCGCGGGCTTGAGGGCAAGCCTCGTGACATTTCGCCAATTTGTCATAGGTTAGGCCCCGAAACGCAAAGGCGGCTTTGAGGAACGACATGACGGATATTCGGGGCAAGGTGGCCGTGGTCACGGGCGCGGCGAGCGGCATAGGCCGGGCGACCGCCGTGGCGCTGGCGCGCGAGGGCGCGCGCGTCGCCATCGCCGATGTCGACCGGGCCGGCCTTGCCGAAACCGCGACGCGTGTCAAAGCCGTCGGCGGCGACGTTTCGACCTATCTTCTCGATGTCTCCTCGCGCGAGGCCGTCTATGCCTTCGCACAAGAGATCGAAGCCCAGTTCGGCGGCGCCGACATCGTCATCAACAATGCGGGCGTGGCGCAGGTCGCGACCGTCGAAGAGCTCGCCTATGAAGATTTCGAATGGGTGATGAATATCGATTTCTGGGGCATGGTCTACGGCACCAAGGCCTTCCTGCCGCAGCTCCGCAAAAAAGGCGCGGGCCATATCGTCAACGTCTCGAGCATCTTCGGCCTTTTCTCCGTGCCGTCGCAGGCCGCCTATAACTCGGCGAAGTTCGCCATTCGCGGCTTCACCGAGGCGCTGCGCCACGAGATGCGCGGCTCGGGCATCGCGGTCTCTTGCGTCCATCCGGGCGGCATCAAGACCAACATCATGCGCAATGCCCGTTTCCTGCAAAGCGTGCAGACCACCGTGCGCGAGCAAGCCGCCACCGGCTTCGACAAGCTTGCCCGCACAACGCCCGATCAAGCGGCGCAGACGATCATCAAGGGCATCAAGAAGAACAAGCCCCGCATCCTGATCGGCATGGATGCCCGCCTTCTCGACTGGTTCATCCGCCTGCTGCCCGCCTCTTACGGCAAGATCATGTTCCGTGTCGCCAAAGACGGCGAAGGCGGCGTTCTCGGGCAACTCGCCAAATAGGCAGGCCCGGTTTCCTGAAACGCGAAAAGGGCTGATACGGGCTCGCTCGATGCGGTAGTCTGTGGCGAACACCATCAAAAACGCATCAGGCTCCCATGTCCCAGCCCATCGGCCCGTCCTCGCAATTCTACGTCTCGCAGCGTCTCCGTCTTCACTATGTGGACTGGGGCAACGAGGACAAGCCGCCGCTGCTTCTGGTGCATGGCGGGCGCGACCATTGCCGCAATTGGGATTGGGTCGCGCAAAGCCTTCGTGAGCGCTACCACATCATCGCGCCCGATCTGCGCGGCCATGGCGACAGCCAGTGGATGGTCGGCGGCACCTATGAATTCAACGATTACGTCTATGACATCGCGCAGCTCATTCATCAAAAGAAGCTCGCGCCGCTAACCATCATCTCGCATTCGATGGGCGGCGCGATTTCTCTGCGCTATACGGGCCTTTATCCCGAAACGGTGAAGAAGCTCGTCGTCATCGAAGGTCTCGGGCCCAGCCCGAAGATGATCGCCGAACGCGTCAAGGCGAGCGCGGATCAGCGCCTGCGCAAATGGATCGACGAACTCCGCGAAATCTCCGCCCGTCTGCCGCGCCGCTACGCCTCCATCGAAGAGGCCTACAAGCGCATGCAGGGCGAGAACCCGCATTTGTCACCGGAACGCGCGCGCCACCTCACCATTCACGGCGTCAACCAGAACGAGGACGGCACCTTCAGCTGGAAGTTCGACAATTACGTCCGCGCTTTTTCACCGAACGGTTTCGACATTCGCGCGACAACGCATCTCTGGTCGCAGATCACCTGCCCCACCCTGCTCATTCGCGGCACGGAAAGCTGGGCGAGCGATCCGCTCGCAGACGGACGCGCCGCCCATTTCAAGAATGCCGAAATCGCCGCCGTCGAAGGCGCGGGCCATTGGGTCCATCACGACAAGCTCGATGAATTTCTCAAGCTGACGAATGATTTTCTGGGGAAGTGACCAGAAATAATGGAAGGTCCGTTTTCTCTTCACCTCCCCCTCGTGGGGAGGTGAAGGGTCACTGTCTCACGCCGGAATGGCGTTCCCCGGACAATCGAGAAGAGCGGTCCGCAAAAGACCCGCATCGCGATGCGGAATGGCGGCGCGGTAATCAGGCTTGTCGATCATCTCGAGGAAAGCCGCCCGCGAGGGATAGCGGATGATGACCACCATGTCCCAATCGTCGGCCTCGCCGCCGATGAAGGTCGTGGCGCCCGGCGCGCCCCAGAACATGCGTCCGCCCACTTCCGCGATTTTCTGCATCGCCACCAAGCCGTAAAGTCCGTAGGCGTCCTGGCCGCTCAGGCCCCCGGCATCGCGGCCATCGGTATATTCCGCCTTGTCGCGGAACTTCAACAGATTGAGCATCGCGATGGGCTGGGTCTGATCGGCCGCCGCGAAGGCAGCGAGCTGGGCATCCGTCGGTTCGAGCGAGGCGATCATTCTTATTTCTTTTCTTTTTTGTTCATCGCCCTCTTCAAAGCCTCGATCGCTTCCTCTGAAACCGGCGCGGTCAGGAAGCCGTAGATCGAATCGAAGAGATTGGCGACGAAGAATTCCCGCAACGCCGTCTCATTGGCCGCATCGTGCTGGCGCGTCCAGATGGCGAGCGAACTCACCGTCATCTCGATCAGGAAACGCTGGCGCTGGATCGCGACTTCCGGCGGCAGGTCGCCAAGCGCCGCGATGATGAAGGCGTTGGCGCGCGCCACGCCCGGCAGGTCGCCACGCAGCGCGAGTGTCGGCAGATCGAAATCGGGATCGTTCAGCACCTGCGCGAGAAAGCGCACGAAGCGAACGCCGTCTTCTTCGGCAAGGAGATCGACCAGCGGCATGAAGGTCGCGCGCAGTAGAGCGCGCAAATCTCCCTCGCGGCCATCGCGCAGCAAATCCTCGACGCGTTCGGCGCGAACGGCATCGATGTCGCGCGCCCGGTTCATCAGGATCGCTTCGACCAGCGCCGGCTTCGAACCGAAGTGATAGTGCAGCGCGGACTCGTTGCGCTGTCCGGCGGCGGCGTTGATTTCCTTCAAGGTCACGCCATGAACGCCCTGTTCGCCGAAAAGCTTTTCGGCGGCAAGGATCAATCGCAAACGCGTGTCGTTGCGCGGGGCCTGCGTCACTGTCTCTTTCGATTTCATCGTCACAGTCTAATGTTGTCCATTAATACGGTCAAGGCGGGTTCGAAGGCGAGACGATATCTGTATGCTCGCACCCATGCTTTTTACAGGTTTCTTCGCCGCGTTGCGTTTCGGATTTTTGCGAAATCGCACACAAACGAAATTTTCTCATGCGCGCGCCGGAACCGGAAACCTGCGGGCGGGTTTTGCCGCCTTTGCGCTGGTCGCGCTGGCCGGCATAACCGTGTTTTCGCCCTCGCGCGCCGCCAGTCCCGACGGAACGCCCGCGACCCCGAAGCCCGCGCCATCCTTCAAATTTTCGGCGAAAGTCGAGGGCGAGAAGCTGCCCGACGACATCAAGGCGCTGCTTGAAGAGACGATGGAACTCGGCAAGGAGCAAAGCGGCATTCCCCCCGCTTCGCTCGGGCAACTTCGCCGCCGCGCCGGCGACGAGGCCGACAAGCTCAACGACGTGTTGCGCTCGGAAGCCTATTACAACGGCCGGATCGAGCCGGTGATCGAGGAAGCGCAAGGCGGGCGATTCGATCTCACCTACCGGGTGACGCTCGGGCCGCGCACCATGATCCGCAGCTTCATCATCGTCTATTCCGACACTCCCTCCGACGCCGCAGTCCTGCCGCATGACGCGACGGTGCTGGGCCTGAAGCCCAACCGCGCGGTGCGCGCCCAGCGGGTCCTCGACCTCACGCATGACGCGCTCGCTTTTCTGGAAAATCACGGCCATCCGAAACCCAAGCTCGACGACCGCAAGGTGATCGTCGATCTCGCCACGCATCTCGCCGACATCACGCTGACGATCGCGGCGGGCGAGCCGAAGCGTTTCGGCGATATCGCCGTCGACAACAAGACCGAGAACGGCGAAGGCCGCACCAGCGCCGCCTATGTCCGCTCGCTCGCCAAATTCAAGCCCGGCGATCTCTATGACCGGCGCAAGGCCGATGCGACGGTGACGGCGCTTCGCCAGACGAGCCTCTTCGATCAGGTGTCCTTCGAGGTGCGGGACGGCGCGGGCGATCTGGTGACGCCGCATATGACGCTTGGCGAACGGGCGGTGCGTTCGGTCGGCGTCGGCGCGCGCTGGTCGTCGGATGAAGGCGCGGGCGTTCTGGGGTTCTGGGAACACCGCAATCTTTTCGGCGGCGCGGAAAAACTCCGTCTCGAACTCGGCATCGCCCAGTCCAAGCAGGGCGCCAAAGCCGAATTCAACAAGCCGCATTTCCTGCGCGAGGATCAGAGCCTGCTCGGCAATTTCGAAGTGGCGCATGAAGACACCGATGCCTACGAGGAAAGCCGCATCAAGATCGGCAGCGCTCTGGCGCGCCAGTTTCGCGCCAATCTCGAAGGCAGCGCGGGCGTTTCCTTCGAAGTCGACCGGACGAAGGACAGCACCGGCGATCACGCCTATCGCCTTTTCGGCATTCCGCTCACCATGCGCTATGACGGCAGCGATGCGCTGCTCGATCCGACCGAGGGCGTACGCCTCGGTGGCGCGTTGACGCCTTACGCGGGCACCGCCAATGGTGCAGCCGCCGCCTTCACCAAATTCGAGGCCAACGGCTCGACCTATTGGAGTTTCGGCAAGCGGCCCAATCTCACACTGGCGTTGCGCGGGCGCTATGGCCTGATGCTCGCCAAGGAGACGCTCGACGTGCCGGGTTCCGTGCGCTTCTACGCGGGCGGCGGCGGCTCAATCCGCGGTTATGGCTATCAGCTTGTCGGCCCGCTCGACGCGGCCAAGAACCCGCTTGGCGGGCGCTCCGTCGTCGAGCTCAGCACCGAAGCGCGCTGGCGCGTCTCGAAGACGGTCGGCATCGTCGCCTTTGTCGATGCGGGCAATGCCTATGCGACCGCGACGCCGAAGCTCAGCCAGCCGCTGCAAGTCGGCACGGGCCTCGGCTTGCGCTATTACACGCCCATCGGCCCGGTGCGCGCCGATATCGGCATTCCGCTCAATCGCCGCGACGGCATCGATGATCCGTTCCAGCTTTATTTCTCGCTCGGGCAGGCTTTCTGATGGCCGCCCGGACGACGCCCTCATGGAAAACCGCGCCCGGCCTGCTGCGCGCAATCGGCGGGCTGGCGCTCGGCGTCGTTAGCGTTGCTCTCGCGCTCACCGTCGCGGTGCTGGCTTTGCTTCAGGCCGCGCCGCTGCGCCAGGCCGTGCTCAAATTCGCGCTCGATGAAATCAATACCGGCGAGACGCATATCGCCATCGGCGACATCGCGGGCGAGTGGCCGCGCCATCTCACGCTGACGGATCTCAAGATCGCCGATGCGAAAGGCGTCTGGCTGTCGCTGAAGGAGGCCCGCCTCGAATGGTCGCCGCTGGCGCTTCTCAAGGGCGAGTTGCACATCGTGAGCTTCGACGCGAGCGGCCTCGACGTGTCGCGCGCCCCGGAAAGCAGCGCGCCCGCGCAGAGCGATCAAGGCATCGCCCTTCCGACGCTGCCCATCGCGATCAGGATCGACACGGCGCATATGGCGGGTCTCTCGCTCAGCCGCCGCCTCGTCGAACCCGCCGCGCAAGGTCTTCTCGTCAAACTCAATCTCGACGCCCGCCTGACGTTGACGCGCTCCCGCCTCGACCTCGCCTTGACGGGCGACCGCGTCGATGACGCTTCCGGCAAGATCGATCTGCGGGCGATCTTCGACAATCGCGACAAGCGCATCGCCCTGACGCTCGATGCCGTCGATGGCGCCAATGGCAAACCCGGCCTCGCCGCGCTGCTCGGCGGGCTCGATGCCGACCGCGTCGCAATCACGGCGCGCGCCGAAGGTCTCAACGGCCAGGTGACGACCAGCGCGAAGATCGACGGCGGCAAGACGGTGATGCTCGACGCCACAGCCGATGGAAGCTGGGGCCGCGAACTCGATCTCGACGTGACGGCGAAAGCCTCCGGCGACCTCGTGCAAAAAACGCTGGCCGACATTGGCCGCCCGCGCGGCCTGAGCCTCGCCGGAAAAATCCACTGGACGCGCGACGACACGCTGTCGGTTTCCGGCCTCTCGCTCAATGCGGGCGCGCTCGCCTTGACGGGCGAGGCGCGGCTCGGCACGGCGTCGGTCTCCGCTCCGCATGCCTTCCAAGCGCAAGGCACGCTCGGCGGGCTCGACCGCGTTCTGGGCTATCCGAACAATGCGGCGCTTGCCGCCCTCACATGGCGCGTCGCCTCGACGCTCGATCTGCGCGAAGGTATCGCGCATGTCACCGACGCCGTCGTCGCCTCGCCGCCGGGCGCGGCGACTTTCGCGGGCGAGGCGCATCTCGACGGCAGCGCCGTCAAGGGCGCGCTCGATCTCGCGATGAGCGACATCGCGCCCATCGGCCAAATCGCGGGCCAGCCGATGACCGGCCGCGCCGACATCAAGCTGACGCCCTTCGCGCTCGAGCCCGACGGCAATCTGGCGGGCGATTTCGTGATCCGGGCCGATGCGGTCGATATGAGCGATCCCATCCTCACCCGGCTTTTCAATGCCTTCACCGCCGACGGTTCGCTGCTGCTGCCGAAGGCCGGCGGTTTCGCCCTGCCGTCCTTCACCGTGACGCCGCTTTCGGGCAACTACGCCTTCAAGGGAACGGTGTCCGCATCGCCCACCGATATTCTTTCGGGCGAAGCGCATTTCAACGCGGATAATATCGCCGCCATTCTGCCCGGCGGCGAGGCATCGGGCGTCTTCGACGCCAAGGCGCGTTTCGGCGGCACGCTCAATGCGCCGGGCGTGACGCTCAACGCCAAGCTCACCGGCGGCGCGCTTGCGGGAACGCCGGCGCGCCTCGTCACCCTCGATGCGACGGCGCAGCAAGGCGGCACGGGGCCCCTCGCTTTCCGTTTCGACGGCGCGCCGGGCAAGGCCTCCATCGATGCGCAACTCACCTTGCCGCAAGACGGCGGCGCGCGCCTCGACACGATCGCCGCCGATCTTTTCGGCTCGAAACTCGCGGGCAATGTCGCGGTCGATAAAACCTCGCTCATCACCGCCTCGCTGAAAGGCGAACGCGTCGTGCTGAAGCCGCTGGCGGATTTCGCAGGTGTCCCTCTCGAAGGCACGGGCGCATTGGCGCTGACCGCGACGCCGGTCAAAGGCAAACAAAACGCCTCGCTCACCTTCAGCGCCTCGCGCCTCGACGTCATGTTGCCGACGCAAATCGCGCTCGACCGCGTGACGCTGAACGCCGCGGGTTCCGACGTCTTCGGCAAAGCGCAGATCGAGGCGAGCCTCGCCGCCGCTTCCGGGCAAGCAGGCATCACCCATCTCGACAGCGTGACCGCGCGGGCCAAAGGGCCTCTTTCAAAACTCGCGCTCGCCCTCGACGCAAAAGGCGTGCGGGAAACCTTCAAGCCCGAGCCCTTCTCGCTTGCCGCCGATGCCGTCTATCAGGGCGACAAAGCCGCGCTCGCCGTCTCGCAACTCAAACTCGCCGTCGGCACGGCGTCGCTGGCGCTCGACAAGGCGCTAACCGTCGATCTCGCCAAAGGCGTCGATGCGAAAGGTTTCGTCATCGCCCTTGCCGGGCCTTCCGGTTCGGGCCGGCTCGGCGGCGATTTCACGCTGGCGCAAACCGCGCGGCTCCGCCTCAAGGCCGACAATGTGCCGCTCGATCTCGCAAGTCTGCTGCTCCCCGTCGAGAACATGACGGGCCGCGTGAACGGCAGCGCCGATCTCGACACGTCGCGCAACACCGCCGCGCTCTCTTTCCGTTTCGACAACATCCTGCTCGATCAGGGCGGCGCCAATGAACGCCCGCCTTTCAATGCAACGCTCAACGGCAAATGGGCCAAGGGCCGTTTCGATCTCAATGCCGAGGCGCAAGGCGCATCGACGCGGCCTTTCGTGCTCGCCGCCTCGCTCCCCGTCACGCGGGGTTCAAACAGTCCCTGGCCGACGCTCGCGGCGCGCGGCCCCGTCACCGGCAGCCTCACCTGGGATGGGCCGCTTGCCTCGCTCGCCTCCTTCGTCGATGTCGGCAATCAGCGCATCGGCGGCGGCACGCATGTTGCCTTGAGCGTTCGCGGCGACATTTCCGCGCCGCAGGCGAGCGGCACGGCAGCCATCGAGAACGGCTATTATGAGAACACCGATAGCGGCACGGTGCTGAAGGCCATCACCGCGAAGCTCGAAGGCAGCCAGAGCCAAAGCCTCGGCTTCTCGCTCGAAGGCAGCGACGGCGCGCAAGGCCGCGTCACCGCGCAAGGCAAAATCTCGTTGGCCAAAAGCGCCTTTCCGGCAATCTCCATTTCCGCCGCTTTCACCAATGCGCGCCTCGTGCAGCGTCCCGATGTCGATGCGACCGTCGATGGACAGGTCGAATTGCTCGGCCCGAAGTTCCCGCCCGGCCCCGATGCGCCGCTGACGCTCAAGGGCGAGGTGACGACGCGCGCGTTGCAAATCCGCATTCCCGAAAATCTGCCGTCGAGCGTCGCGCGGATCGACGTCGTCGAGATCAATGGCGAACCGTCGCGGCGCAGCGTCGCCACGGATGATACGCCCGCCGTCCCCGTCAAGCTCGACGTCAAGGTGAAGACAGGCATGCCCGCCCGCGTCAGCGGGCGCGGTCTCGATTCCTTCTGGAACGGCGACCTCGCCGTCACTGGCCGTCTGCAACGCCCGCTCGTGACGGGCCGTCTCGACAGCGAGCGCGGCACGCTCGATTTCGCGGGCAAGACCTTCACGCTCTCCAAAGGCGTCGTGCGGTTTCCGGGCACCTATCCCATCGATCCCGATTTCGACGTGACGCTCGCTTATGCGCGCAGCGACCTCAAGGCGACGATCGATCTCACCGGGCAGGCCTCCGCGCCGCAGATGACCCTGTCCTCGACGCCGACGCTGCCGCAGGACGAAATCCTCTCCCGCATTCTCTTCAACAAGGGCGTCGGCGAATTGTCGGCGATGGAGGCCGTCCAGCTCGCGCAGACGCTGGCCGAACTTTCAGGTTCGAGTTTCGGCGGCGGCGGTCTCGGCGTCCTCGATCGCTTGCAGGAAACGCTCGATCTCGACGTGTTGCGCATTCAAGGCAACGAGACGGGCGCGACGACGCTCGCCGCCGGCAAATATATCCAGAAGGGCGTTTACGTGGGCGTCGAACAGGGCGCGCTCGCCAGCGGCAGTTCGGTCAAGGTCGAGATCGAAGTGACACCGCAGATCAGCGTCGACACACGCATCGGCCAAAACGCGTCGGGCGATGTCGGCGTCAACTGGAAGTGGGATTATTGAAGCGCGCCCGCGTTCCGCGCTCGGGGCCTCGTCCTTCGAGACGCGCCCGCTGGCGTGAACGATCTTCAGGATGAGGGTTTAAGCTAAACCGATCGACGCATGACAATCTTGATCCTCACCCTGAGGAGCCGCAAAGCGGCGTCTCGAAGGGCGAGGCCCGGAACCCAAGCCACAAAGCCTAATAGGGCGCCTTGGCCGGGAAACCGGCATCGTTCGCGCCGAGGTCGCTGTTGATCGGACCGCCGGGCGCCGAAAGCGTGTTCATGTTGAGCAGCTTCTTCTGTTCAAGCTGATCTTCAATCCGCTTCTGCTCATATTGTTCGGCATACATTTCAGCGTCGTGCTGCTTGGCGGTGTCGTAACGCGAATCTTCTTCCGAACGATAATTGACGGGCGGCGTGTCCGCAGGATCGTGAACTTCAAAGGACTGGTCACCGGTCTTCGTCACCGGGGCAAGCTCATCGGCAAAAACGGGGCTGGCGAGCAGCGCCACAATCGCGGCGGCGGCCAAAGGTTTTGCGAAATTACGTGCCATGTCAGACCTCTCTTCGAACCGGCCCATCCCTCACACATATAGGAACGCCGACCCTCCCCGAACAGTTGCCCTCTTTTACAAGATTTCGTGAGCCGCCGGGCGTCCTAAATCGGCCAGACCGTGACCTCCCCGGCACAGTACGGCGTTATTTCACCATGCCGTGCCGGGAGGTTGGCCTATTGAGCGGCGGGGTCGGCAACCTTGACGATCAGTTTGCCGACATTCTGCCCGTCGAAAAGCCGGTTGACGGCGGTCGGCGCTTCTTCGAGCCCATCGACGATGGTTTCCTCGTGGCGGAGCTTTCCTTCCGCCACCCATTGCGCGAGCTGGCGCGAGCCTTCGCCGAATTGGGCAAAGAAGTCGGTGACGATGAAGCCCCGGATATTGATGCGGCGCATCAGGATCGGGGAGAAATCGGCCCGCATCGGCTGGTCGCTATTGTAGCCCGAAATCATTCCGCAGAGCGGCATGCGGCTGAAGAGGTTCATGCGCGCCATCACGGCTTCCATGATTTCGCCGCCGACATTTTCGAAATTGACGTCGATGCCTTTGGGCGTCGCTTCGGCGAGCTTCTCTTTCCAGCCTGCGCTCTTGTAGTCGATGGCGGCATCGAAGCCGAGCGTCTCGACGAGATGGCGGCACTTGTCGGGCCCGCCGGCGATGCCGACGGCGCGGCAACCTTTGATCTTTGCAATCTGTCCGACGACCGAGCCGACCGCGCCCGCCGCCGCCGAGACGACGACCGTGTCGCCTTCCTTGGGCTGGCCGAGTTCAAGCAATCCGAAATAGGCGGTGAGGCCGGTCATGCCCGCCGCGCCCATCATCGCGGTCAGCGGCACGGGCAGACCTTTGGGAATGACGCCCATGCGGTTCGTCGGTCCCTCCGTCGCAATCGTGTAATCCTGCCAGCCGGTGAGGCCCGAGACGTGATCGCCGACCTGATAGGCCGGGGAGTTCGACTTCACGACGACGCCGATGCCGCCGCCGCGCATCACCGCGCCGATCTCGACCGGCGGCATGTACTGATCCATGTCGCTCATCCAGATCCGGTTCGTCGGATCGAGGCTCAGATAAAGCGTGCGCACCAGCGCCTCGCCCGCGCCGGGCTCCGGGATCGGTGCTTTCACCAGATCGAAGTCGGAGGTCTTGATGCGGCCCGAGGGGCGCGACTTCAGGCGGAACTGGCGGTTCACGTCGTTCTTCATTTTCTTTTTTCCTTCCCGTTCAGGCCCTCACCGGCCTTCATTCTTCGAGACGCGCTCGCTTGCGAACGCTCCTCAGGATGAGGGTTTAAAGCTTTCGGGTCACGAACATTCACCCTCACCCTGAGGAGCGAAGCGCAGGTTCGCGTCTCGAAGGGCGAGGCCCCTCAAATCCCCTACGGCATGACGATTTCAAACCAGAAGTCGAACTGATCGAGCAGTCCGACAAGCTCGGTGAGCGCGCCTGCATTGCCTTCCACCTTCGCGGCTTTCGCGGCGACCAGCGCGTCGAGCGTCTTCTCTCCGAGCAGAATATCGACAAGGCCCGCCCGCGTGATGGATATGGACGCGTCGGGCTTTGCCGCCCGCTTGTCCTTCACGTGATGCAGCACGGCGTTTTCAAGCGACAGAAAATAGTGCTCTTTCGTATCGGTGAAATCGAGATTGAGCGCCATCACCCGCGCGCCCGCCTTCGGTCCGTTGAGCCGCACGGAAAGCGAATCCAGCAATTGCTCGGCGGGCAGCGTGCGCAACTGCCCCGCCGCGCCCGAACGCGGCGTCGCGGAAGGCGGACGCGGATTGCGCAGCTCCATCGCAGCGGTCAGATAAAAGCCGCGCCACGGTCCGCTTTCGGCCTGATAGCCCATCTGCTCCAGCGCATCGGCTTGCAGATGCCGCGCGTCGGCGTTTGACGGATCGGCGAAGACCAGATGATTGACGATTTCGGCGACCCAGCGATAGTCGCCCTTGTCGAAAGCCGCGCGTGCGTTCTTCAACAGATTTTCCGCACCGCCCGCAAGCTCGACATAGCGCTTGCCCGCCTCGACCGGTGGCAGCTTGTGCAGGTTTGCCGGGTTGCCGTCGAACCAGCCGAGATAGCGTTGATAGACGGCCTTCGCGTTGTGATTGAGCGTGCCGTAATAGCCGCGTGAATACCATTCTTCCGCCAGGGTCGGCGGCAGCGCGATTTCTTCGGCGATTTCGGTCGGCGTCAATCCGTGATTGGCGAAACGCAGCGTCTGGTCATGCACATATTTGTACATGTCGCGCTGCTTTTTCAGGAATTCAGTGACGACATCGCCGCCCCAGCGCGGCCAGTGATGGCTCGCAAACAGCACATCCGTATCGCCGCCGAAGAGGTCGATCGCCTCGTTGATGTAATAGCTCCACGACTTTGCATCGCGCACCTGCGCGCCGCGCGGCGTGTAGATATTATGCATATGGCAGGAGCAGTTCTCCGCCATGCAGAGCGCCTTCATCTGCGGAAAATAAAAATTCATTTCGGCGGGCGCTTCGGTGTCGGGTGTCATCTGGAAAACGATCTCGACACCGTCGACGACGAGCTTCGTTCCCGTCTCCTTGATGATTTCATTCGGCGGCACGAGGCTCACCTGTCCGAGCGAGACGGTCTTGCCGAGCCCCGCATCGACATGGCCCCTGGGTCCGCGCGGCAGCAGCGCGCCATACATGTAAGTGGCGCGGCGGCCCATCGCATTGCCCGCCAGCACGTTCTCGCTCACCGCTTCTTTCAGAAAACCGTCCGGCGCCAGAATGCGCACATCGCCGCGCGCAAGGTCTTCCTCGGTCAGCACGCCCTTGACGCCACCGTAATGATCGACATGGCTATGGGTATAGATGACGGCGGTGACGGGCTTGTCGCCGCGATGCTTGCGCATCAGATCGAGCGAGGCGCGCGCCGTCTCCGACGAGATCAGCGGATCGATGACGATGAAACCCTTGTCGCCTTCGATGAAGGTGATGTTCGACAAATCAAAGTTGCGCACCTGATAGATGCGCTCGGTCACCTTGAAAAGACCGTGAATCTTGTTGAGCTGCGCCTGCCGCCAGAGGCTCGGATTGACGGTGTCGGGCGGCGTCGCTTCATCTTCGAAAGCGAAGGAGGCCATCTCCCAGACCGGATGGCCCGCCTCATTCAAAATCCGCGCATCGGGGATCGTCGCGATGAAACCGCGCTTCGACAATTCGAAATCCGTGTCCGACGCCTTCGGCAATCCCTTGGCCAGATGCTTATGCGCGCGGCATGTTGCCTCGGTCGCGTCTTTCGGTCCTTGCATGGTCGTCCCCTCGTTCGCGCCGATCCCGTACCGGCTTTCCTGAACTTAACGCGGGGCATTAAATATCACATCGGGCGCTGTGGCGAGCGCGGGTGATCCCATAGCCGATTGTCACCCCGGGCTTGTCCCGGGGTCCAGGAGCCGCTTGCTCGGAGGGCGACGCCCTGGATCCCGGCACAAGGCCGGGATGACATCTGCGGGTGATGACGACTAAACACAAAAAAAGCCGGTCCTTCATAGACCGGCCTTCTCGTCTCAAAAACGCGCGCGCCTACTTGCGCGGATCGGGCGTCAACCGCAGATAAGGTTTCACCGTCTTGAAGCCTTTGGGAAACTCGGTCTTGGCCGCTTCATCATTCACGGAATTGACGATGATGACGTCATCGCCATCCTTCCAGTTCACCGGCGTCGCCACCTTGTAGCCGTCGGTGAGCTGCAAACTGTCGATGACGCGGATGATCTCGTCGAAGTTGCGGCCCGTCGTCTGCGGATAGGTCAGCGTCAAACGGATCTTCTTCTGCGGATCGATGACGAAGACGGTGCGGACCGTATAGACCTCGTCATGCTTGGGATGGATCATCCCATAGAGGCCCGCGATCTTGCGATCGGGGTCGGCAATGATCGGGAAGTTCAGCGCCGTGCCCTGCGTCTCGCCGATGTCGGCGGCCCATTTCTGGTGGCTGTCCAGCGGATCGATCGAAATGCCGATGGCCTTCACATTGCGCTTGTCGAATTCGGGTTTCAGCCGCGCCACATAGCCAAGCTCGGTCGTGCAGACCGGCGTGAAATCACGCGGATGGGAGAAGAGAATTCCCCATTTGTCGCCGAGCCAGTCGTGAAATTTGATATGGCCGTCGGTCGTATCGGCCTCGAAATCCGGGGCAATGTCGCCAAGCTGCACTGACATGATCTGTCTCCTTCTGCATGCGCCCAGTTGAGATGGCTACGCTAATTCAACAGTCCAATGGCGAGAAGAAGAATAATTCGCGCCGCATTGTCACATCGATAAATAACAACGCCTCCATTTTGTATTATTTGACGCCTTGACCTTCCAGCGGCTGGAAGACCTACGTTACGCCCATCGGCATTTCACGAGCAAAGGCGGACGGCATGACGGCGGAGAAGAATTGCTGCGGCGGCCATCACGATCACCACATAGCAGTCAAAGACCCCGTCTGCGGCATGAGCGTCGATCCGGCGACGACAAAGCACAGCGCCCCGCATAAAGGCGAGACCTATTATTTTTGCTCCGCCGGCTGCCGCGCCAGGTTCATCGCCGATCCGGGCAAATATCTCGCCCCGAAACGCGAGGAAGCGCCCGGGCCGGAAGGCACGATCTATACCTGTCCCATGCATCCCGAAATCCGGCAGGAGGGGCCGGGCGCCTGCCCGATCTGCGGCATGGCGCTGGAGCCGCTCGTCGTCACGGCGGAGGCGACGCCGAACCACGAACTCATCGACATGCAGCGGCGTTTCGTCATCGGTCTCGTGCTGGCGCTGCCGGTTTTCGTCGTCGAAATGGGCGGGCATCTGACCGGCCTCGCCATGCATCTCGGCGTCTGGTCGAACTGGTTGCAGCTCACGCTCTCGACGCCCGTGGTGCTCTGGGCGGGCGGGCCTTTCTTCCAGCGCGGCTGGGCCTCCATCGTCACGCGCAACCTCAACATGTTCACGCTGATCGCGATGGGCACCGGCGTCGCCTGGAGCTACAGCGTCGTCGCGACGCTCGCGCCCGGCATTTTCCCGGAAGACTTTCGAGGGTCGGACGGTTCCGTCGCCGTCTATTTCGAAGCCGCCGCCGTCATCACGGTTCTGGTGCTGCTCGGGCAGGTGCTGGAACTGCGCGCCCGCGAGCGCACCAGCGGCGCCATTCGCGCGCTGCTCGATCTCGCCCCCAAAACCGCGCGCCGCATCGGCGCCGACGGCCGCGAGGAAGACGTGGCGCTCGACACGGTCGTCGTCGGCGACACATTGCGCGTCCGTCCCGGCGAAAAAGTGCCGGTGGACGGCGTCCTCACCGAAGGCCGCAGCGCGCTCGATGAATCCATGCTCACGGGCGAAGCCATGCCGGTGACGAAGGAGCCGGGCGACAAGGTCGTCGCCGCGACGCTCAACCGTTCGGGCGGCTTTACCATGCGCGCCGAAAAAGTCGGACGCGACACGATGCTCGCCCGCATCGTGCAAATGGTCGCCGATGCGCAACGCTCGCGCGCGCCGATCCAGCGCCTCGCCGATCAGGTCGCGAGCTGGTTCGTGCCGCTGGTCATCGCCGCCGCCGCGCTCGCCTTTGCGGGCTGGGCCATATGGGGGCCGGAGCCGCGCCTTGCCTATGGCCTCGTCGCCGCCGTCGCCGTGCTCATCATCGCCTGCCCCTGCGCGCTCGGCCTTGCAACGCCGATGTCGATCATGGTCGGCGTCGGGCGCGGCGCGAGCGAAGGCGTGCTCATCAAAAACGCCGACGCGCTGGAGCGCATGGAAAAGATCGACACGCTGGTTGTCGACAAGACCGGCACGTTGACCGAAGGCAAGCCGTCCGTCACCGCCATCGTCGCCGCGCAAGGTGTCGAGGAAGCCGACCTGCTGCGGCTTGCCGCCAGCGTCGAGCGTTCAAGCGAGCACCCGCTGGCCGATGCCATCATCGCCGCCGCCAAAGCGCGCGGCCTCGCTCTCGCCGAAGTGTCGGACTTCGATTCACCCACCGGCAAGGGCGCGCAGGGCACGGTCGAGGGCAAGCGCATCGTCATCGGCAATGCGGCCTTCCTTGCGGAAAGCAACATCGCCACCGAGGCGCTGTCTTCGCGCGCCGAAACGTTCCGGCAAGACGGCGCCACGGCGATCTTCGCCGCCATCGACGGCACCCTCGCGGGCCTCTTTGCCATTGCCGATGCGGTCAAGCCGACGACGCAGGCCGCCATCGCCGCGCTGAAGGCCGACGGCATCCGCATCGTCATGCTGACCGGCGACAATGAGACGACGGCGCGCGTCATCGCGAAATCCATCGGCATCGACGAAATCGAAGCGGGCGTGCTGCCGGACGGCAAGGCGCGCATTGTCGAAGACTTGCGCAAGCAGGGCCGCACCGTCGCCATGGCGGGCGACGGCGTCAACGACGCGCCCGCGCTCGCCGCCGCCGATATCGGCATCGCCATGGGCACAGGCACAGACGTCGCGATGGAAAGCGCCGGGATCACGCTGCTCAAAGGCGATCTCACCGGCATCGTCCGCGCCCGCCGCCTGTCGCAAGCGACGATGCGCAACATCCGGCAAAATCTCTTCTTCGCCTTTGTCTACAACGCGGCGGGCATCCCCATCGCGGCGGGCATTCTCTATCCCGTGTTCGGCCTGCTGCTCTCGCCGGTCATCGCGGCTGCCGCCATGGCGCTTTCCTCCGTCAGCGTCATCGGCAATGCGCTGCGTTTGCGCAGGGCATTGCTCTAGGCAAACAAAAACGGGAGCGGTGTTCCAACCGCTCCCGTCTGGATATTCATTCAGCCTCGCCGTCAGTTCACGACGCGCCACTGGCCGTCAGGCTGCTGGCAAGCCGTGCCGTAGCCATATTGCATCTGGCCGCCGACGCGTACCGAGGACTGGTACTCGCGGCAATACTGGCCGGACTGCGTCTGATAGACGTCGGAAGCGGGCGTCGCCTGAATGGGAGCCTGACCGTAATAACCGGCAGGCGGCGGCGCGTAATAGGTTTGCGGCGGCGGAGCATAGGCGGGCTGCGAAGCCTGCGACAGAAGCGCCGCGCCGAGCAGCACGCCGCCGACCACGGCAACCGCCGCAAGACCGTCATCATGGCCATGATGTCCACCGCCATAATAGCCGCCGTGATGCGGCTGACCGCCCCAACCCCAGCCGCCGCCGTGGCGGCCACCGGCGAAAGCGGGGCCTGCGAGCGTCATCGACGTGGCGGCAACCAGCGCAATGGCGGTCGCCTTGAAACCGAATTTCCTGGGGCTTTTGATCATTTGACCATCTCCTTGGCGGATGCCGCTGCGCGAGGGGTTCGCGCTACAGATCGCCTCTGATGGTCATATATAGGGATCCCCGGCTGAACCGGGGATGAATGGAAACCAGCCTCCAATTCTTTCGTCATTGCGAGGGCTGGAAGCCCGAAGCAATCCAGTCTTTGCCTCTCTGGATTGCTTGGCTGCGCCCGCAAAGGCGAAAGAAATCAAACAAAAACGGCCGCCCTTTCGGTGCGGCCGTTCCTGATACCCTCACATTGCCATCACTCAACGCGCGACGTTGATGACCTGCAACTGCGTGAACTCGTTCAGGCCCTCTTCGCCCAATTCCGTGCCGAGGCCCGAATTCTTCGACCCGCCGAAAGGAATGTTCGGCGCGAGTTCGGCATGTTTGTTGACCCACACCGAGCCCGATTCCATCTGGAGGGCGAGCTTGTAGGCGCGGTCGGGATTGGACGACCAGATCGAACCGCCAAGCCCGTAAGGCGAGGCATTGGCGCGCGCGACCGCATCTTCCGGGTCTGAATATTTAATGATCGGCAGCACCGGGCCGAACTGCTCCTCATCGACAAGGCGCGAGCCGTCGGTGATGTCGCGCACGATGGTCGGCTGAATGAAATAGCCCGCGCCGCCTTGCGCCGCGCCGCCGGCGATCACCTTGCCGTTCTTCTTCGCGTCCTCGATGACTTCCTTCACCTTGTCGAACTGCATCTTGTTTTGCAGGGGCCCGAGCTGCGTACCCTGTTCCAGACCGTTGCCGACGATGGCGGCCGTGGCGAGCTTGGCCAGCTCATCGCACATTTCGTCATAGATCGATTCATGCACATAAAGCCGCTTCATCGCGATGCAGACCTGACCGTTATTCTGGAAGGCGCTCTGGAAGAGAGCGGGCGCCATCTCCTTCGGATTCACGTCATCGAGCACGATGCCCGCGTCGTTGCCGCCGAGTTCAAGCGTGATGCGCTTCAGCGTCGCCGCCGCGCCCGCCATCACCTTCGCGCCGGTCGCCGTCGAGCCGGTAAAGGAAATCTTGCGCACGTCGGGATGGGCGGTCAGCGCCCCGCCGAGATCGTTGGCGTCGGTGATGATGTTGACGACACCCGGCGGCAGAATGTCTTTGATGAGTTCGCCGAGCTTCAACGATGTCAGCGGCGTCGTCGGCGCGGGCTTCAGCACCACCGTGTTACCGGCCAGCAGAGCTGGCGGCAGCTTGAAGGCCATCAAGATCATCGGGAAGTTCCACGGCACGATCGCGCCGATGACGCCGAGCGGCTTCCTGTGCAGCTCGACCTTGCGGCCCTCGCTGTCATCGATCACCTTGATCGGCAGATCGAGCGCCGTGAAATAGCGAAAGAATGCCGCCGTGCCGAAAACTTCGCCGGTCGCGTCGGCCAGCGGCTTGCCCTGTTCCTGCGTCAGCAGGCGCGCCAGCTCGGTGCCGTTCTTTTCGATGACATCGGCAATGGCGTTCAGCGCCTTCTTGCGTTCGGCCATCGGCGTCTTCGCCCAGCCGGGAAAAGCGGCCTTGGCGGCGGCGACGGCCTCGTCAAGCTGCGCCTTCGAGGCGCGCGGACATTTCGCCAGCACTTCTTCGGTCGCCGGGTTGATGACGTCCATCGTCTGGTCGCCCGCGACCAGCTTGCCGTTAATCAAGAGCTTGTAGTCGCTCATGTTAAAAGTCTCCCTGAATGATGTGGTTTCTTCAATTCGGCAACAGCGAGAGCGCGTCCGTATCGAGCACATGGTCGGCGCCGCCCAGCAACATGGCGAAAAACATATCATCTCCGCGCGGCGTCCGCTCGACAATCATCGAGGCTGCGAAGGCCATAATGAAGAGCGCGAAAGTGTAGCGCGCATAACCTTCCCACACATCGTCGAAGCTGTAATCCCTGACACCCAGTTCGACGAGTTTGTTGTGGTAGCGCGTCAGCAGCGCGCGCTCATGCACCTTCCGCTCCTCGCGCTTCAGCGCGCCGGAAAGGAAATAGGAGACGTCATGCATGCCGCAACCGAGCCCCAGCGATTGCCAATCGACGACGGTCAGCGGTTTGCCGCCTTCCGCCGTGCCGAACATCATGTTGTCGGGCCGGAAATCCATATGGATCAGGCATTTCGGACCCTGATAGCCATTCCGGTAAAATTGATAATTCCTGATGATCGCATCGCCGATCTCGATGCAATGCGGCGGAATACGGGAGCCATAGCGTTCCTGAAAACCCGCCCAGAGCGTCGTCATCAGATCGCCGGTGGTCGCCGGCGTGGAAGCTCTCGTCTCGCTGATCCAGGCCAGATCTTCCAGCGAGGCGTCGCCCCAATGCGAGGCGTGAAGTTTCGCCGCCTCTTCGAGCGCGAGCCCGGCCTGATGCAGCGAGACCCCTTTCATCTGGTCGCCCTGCTCAGCGGGCGCGAGGTCTTCCATCATCAGCACGAATTCGCTGGTCTCAATATCCACATCGGCATGAAGACAGGTCGGCGTGCTGATGAGCGCCTTGGGCGCGAGCAGGTGATAGAAATTCACCTCGCGGATATAATTGCCGAAATTGACGCCGGTGGCGCGGCTCTCTTCATCGGATGACGGAAACTTGCCGACGATGGTGCGCGGTGCGCCTTTCGCATCGCCTTGATAATCCATCGTGAAGCGCACGCTTTCGCCAACCTGCCCGGTGCCGACGCGTTTGGCGGTGAAGTCCTTCACGCTTGCTCCGTATCCGCCGAGACGCAGAACATCGGTCAGCCATTGCGCCGTGACCTGGGCGGGCCGGATGATCGGCAGCTTGGTGGATGTCGCCATCTTCAATTCCTCGCTTCAATTTCTTAGGCCGTATCGCCGCTCGGCAGTTAGCCTCTTGATCGTCATTGCGAGCGCAGCGAAGCAATCCAGAAGCCGCATATGCAGAAAGAGCTGGATTGCTACGGGCTTTCAGCCCTCGCAATGACGAGTGCTGGAGCTCACGGCAGCTTCGCCACCGGATGCACATAGACTTCGTTCAGCGCGATCTCATTGCCCTTCATCACGACGAGATCGAAGCCGCGCATATAGGTTTTGCCGCCATCGGGCAGGCTCATCGTGCAATACCAGCGCCCGCAATAGCCGTTATGCGTCGCCCATGTTTCATGCGGCACGTAATTCATCGGCGGCGTTTCGGCAAAGAGCTTGGTGAGATAGCCGCGCAGCGCTTCCCTGCCCTTCAGCCCGTCGGGCACTTGCGGATCGCAATAAACCGTGTCCTCCGCGTAGAACATCACCAGCTCGGCGACATTCTTGTCGGACCAGGCTTTCAGCCAACGCGCGTTGAAGTCGACGATGTCGAGCGCCATTCTTGTCTCCGTTCTGGGTGTCAGCCTTCGAGCACGCGGGTGCGATGCTCGGGCGTGAAAAGTTCGGGCGGCAGAAGCTCGGGTCCGGCCATCACCGCGATGCCGTGCGCCTTCAACATCGGATCGGCTGCCGCGCGTGCAAAATAGCTGGTGCGGCGCGCTCGCGCCGCGTCTCCGAATTCCGCGTCGAGAACCGAGGTAATCTCGCCGGCAAAGCGCAAGCGGCGCATCCGTTCGCTGCGCTCTTCGGCATAAGGCGCAAAGAGCGCCACATTCCAGTCGTCCGCACTCTTCAAAAGTTCCGAGACGATACGTACATCGCGATAGGTGATCGAAAGCCCTTGTCCGACGATCGGATCGTTCCAGCCCGCCGCGTCGCCGATCAGAACGATGCCCTTTGCGAAAGGCTCATCCGTCCAGCTGTCATTGTTGAAATAGCTGCGCAACGGCCCTGCTGGCTTGCCGTCGGCCAGGTGAATGTTTTCCGGGCTGCAATTCATGCGGAAGGCTTCGAGGAAAGCCTTGTCGCCGCCCTCGCCTGCAAAGCGGCGGCGGTCGTCGAGCGGATAGCTTCCGTAAATGCGTACGCGTCCGTCGCCTTGCGGGAAAGCGAGGAAGGCGAAATCGCCTTCGGTGCCGATGGCCTGCTTGGTCGGGTTCCAACCGCTTGCGCCTTCGACCAGCATGCCGCCGAACATGTGATGCGGCTTGTTCTGATGCAGCGCGATGTTCGCCGCCGCGCGCACCGCAGACGCGCGTCCATCCGCGCCGACGATGAGACGCGCCGTCGCGGTTTCGGTCTTGCCGTCGATGGCATAAGTGACGGAAGGCTTGTCGCCGAGTTTGATGTCGCTCACCTCGACGCCGCGCAAAGCGGTCGCGCCCGCGCGTCCCGCCTCGTCGAATAACGTCTGGCAATGATGCGGATGACCGATGCAAAGCGGCCCATCGACATTGGGCAGGATCGCGTCGAGCGGCATCGGCTCCGCTTCAGCGGCGGCCGGCGTCAGCGTTTCGTCGTAAGTGACGTGGCTTTTCAGGTGGTGTCCGCCCGCCTTGCGCAACAGATCGTAGAGCCCCACGCGCTGCGTTTCGACAACACCCCAGGGGGCGATCCATTCGCCACGCACATGGTCTTCATAAACTGTCGATTTTTCGAGCAGCAGAATTTTCTTGCCGTCGCGCGCCATCGCGATCGCCAGCGCCGAGCCGCCGATGCCACCGCCGACAATGATGAGATCGTATTCGCCGTTCATTACCCGCCAACCTCCCGCAGATGTGCCTTGCCGCCTCGTCTAAGCGCGAGGCTTTCAATGTCTTTGACAAATATCTTGGCCTTCATCGCGGGCGTGGGCAAGCCGCCGTCAGGCGTTTGCAATTACGCCGCTTGGACGCGACGGAAGTTCATGCCGCCTGTGTCGCCGTGCCCGCGACGATGTACCATGTGACGAACAAACCGCAGATCAGCGCGCCCGGTACGTGGCTATTGGTGCGTCTGTAAGTAAAGACGCCGATCAATCCGACAATCGCCATCAACGGCAGAAACTGGATCGCGACGACCGTGCTCAACGGGTCGAAGGCGCTCAGCAATTTGCCGTCAATGAAGAGCGCGCCATAGTCGACGCAGAGGAGAACGAGGAAGCCGCCCGCCAGCGCCGCTATCGCGGAGAGATAATGTTTGCCCGCACCGTCGCCCTTCACCGCGATCTGCGTATGTAGCGCGCGGAAGAGGACGAGGAAGAACGCCGTGAACGGCAGAAGATAGATGAGCGCCGACGAGAATTGCGCCGGGGTGAAAAGCTTCAGCGCCACGACCCAGAAGCGAAAGTCGATCTTGAAAGCAAGGTCGGCGAAGACCAGCGAGAGATAGCCGATTGCGACGGTTGCGACCGCCAGGGCGATCGAACGCAGCCAATCGCTCTCGAATTTCGCTTTCTGGCCCTTGAAGGCAAAGCCGATCAGCAATGTCAGCACGGCATTGAGCAGCGCCCAGACAAGCACCTGATTGGTGATGCCTTGTTTCAACAGCGCCGATGGCGGCGTGATGACCGCACCTAGAATGAAGAAAGGAAAATAGGTGATGATCGGCACGAAAGCCGTCAGCGCGAGCGCGATCCACCAGCGGCGGGTGCGCGCTTCGACGATGGGCGCGGGCGCGTGCGTCATGCTCGCAAAGACCGGCAGGCCGAGCAACAGATCGAAAGTACCGAGCATCAAGAGGACGAAGCCGATCAGCGCGACGAGCGTGCCGATCTCCTTCACCACCCATATCTGATCGCTGGCCGGTTTCGGCGTGCCGCCTTTCAGCGTCTGCGCAAACCAGTCGAGGCTCGCGCCGATGGCGGCATTGGAAAAGTGGTCGCCGGGATGCGTCGTCTCTGGCGTATGGAGAATGCGCGCCGTGCCGTCGGCAATCGAACCATAAAGCTTTCCGGTTTCGACCGGCGCATTCGCGCCGAACAGCGTTTGCAGTTTCCGGCTTTTCCCGACATCGCGTCCGCGATCCACGTCCCACATCAGTTTCGAGAATTCGTCATAACGGCTGAAGACCACCGCCAGATTGCGCGGCCATGCTGCCGTGCCTTCGGCGGCGAATGGTTTTCCGGTGGACGAGCCTTCGAGCACCATGGCGCGGTATCCGTCCGGCATCGCGGCAGCGGCGGCGAGCACCGTCCAGCCGCCCATGCTGTGACCTTCAAGCCCGATATTGTCCGTATCCACCATATCCAGAGAGCGGAGATAGGCGAGCCCATCCGGTCCGCCGAAGCCGTTCGAGAAGGCCGGACCGCCGCTGAAGCCGTGTCCGGTCTGGTCGAGGGCGAGGACAACATAGCCGCGCCGGGCGAATTCGATGGCGAAGCCGTCCTGCGTCTCGCGTGAATTGATATACCCATGCACCGCGAGGATGCCCGGCGCGTGCGTCGAGCGGGTTGCGTTGGCGGGGATATATAAAAGCGCGCTCATTTGCGTGCCGTTCGCCCCGGTGAAACGGACGTCTTGCACGACAACGCCGTCACGCGTCTGGGTCGACAACGCCGACAACCCACCGGCAACAATCAGCAACACGCCGATGGCAAGCAACCGCCATGATTTCAACATCGGTAATCCCCCCGGTTTGCCGTCTCTCGCGGCTTTGTGATGAATGTTAGTTTGGTTTTTTGCCGCCGCCTCCTACATACTGCCCAGATTGTAATTTGAGCTAATTCACAACGCAGGCGAGATAAATCCATGCCCACCCTCTTCGATCCCCTCAAGGTCGGCGCTCTCGAGCTCCCCAACCGCATCATCATGGCGCCCCTGACACGGGCTCGCGCCGGCTCCGTTCGTGTGCCCAACGCGCTGATGGCCGAGCATTATGCGCAGCGCGCCACAGCCGGTCTCATCATCAGCGAAGCGACCTCCGTAACGCCCGCCGGCGTCGGTTATGAGGATACGCCAGGCATCTGGTCGGACGAACAGGTCGAGGGCTGGAAGCTCGTGACCGACGCCGTACACAAAGCCGGCGGCCGCATTGTCATGCAGCTCTGGCATGTCGGCCGCATTTCAGACCCGATGTTCCACAATGGCGAGCCGCCGGTGAGCGCCAGCGCCATCGCCGCCGTGGGCCACGTCAGCCTGCTCCGTCCCGAACGTCCCTACCCCATGCCGCGCGCCCTCGACACACATGAACTTGCCGGTGTCGTCGAGGCTTACCGCAAGGGCGCCGAGAACGCGAAGAAGGCAGGCTTTGACGGCGTGGAACTTCACGGCGCCAACGGCTATCTCCTCGACCAGTTCCTGCAGGACAGTTCCAACAAACGAAACGACCAATATGGCGGCCCGCTCGAAAACCGCGCCCGGCTAATGTTTGAGGCGGTGGATGCTGCGATTTCCGCTTTCGGCGCGGATCGCGTCGGCCTCCATATCGCCCCGCGCGGCGACGCTCATTCAATGGGCGACAGCGATCTCAAAAAGACATTCCTCTACGTCGCCAGCGAAATGGGTAAGCGCGGGATTGCGTTCCTCTGCTCACGCGAACACAAGGGCGATGACTGGCTGACGCCTCAACTCAAAGCGGCTTTCGGCGGCGTCTATATCGCCAATGAAGGTTTTGACAAAGCATCCGCCACAGCCGCACTCGAGGCAGGCGAAGCCGATGCGGTGGCTTTCGGAAAGCTCTTCATCGCCAATCCCGATCTCGTCGCGCGCTTCAAGGAAGACACCGAGCTCAACAAGTGGAACTTCGCAACCTTCTACGTGAAGGGCGCCACGGGTTACACCGATTATCCGGCGCTCGAAACCGCTTCCGCTTAAAACTCCACACAAACAAAAGGGTGGCCTCCCCACGAAGGGCCACCCTTTTTTATTCCACGCTATTTAGTGCGCATGATCTGGCTTCACCATCAGCTCGACAAGGACGCCCCCCATATCCTTGGGATGAACGAAGAGCACCGGCACACCATGCGCGCCCATGCGCGGCTCGCCCGTGCCGAGGATCGTCGCGCCCTTCGACTTCATGTAGTCGCGGGCGGCAATGATGTCATCGACTTCAAAGCAGACGTGATGCTGGCCGCCTTTGGGATTCTTCGCCAGAAAACCGTGAATGGGCGAATCCGCGCCATAGGGCTCGATCAGTTCGATCTGCGAATTGGGCAGATTGACGAAGCAGACCCAGACGCCCTGCTCGGGCATGGCCCATTTTTCGGTGATGTCGGTGACGCCCATCACATCGCGATAGAGCTTCACGGAGTCGTCGATCGAAGGCGTGGCGACGCCCACATGGTTCAATCTGCCGATCATCTTAAGGTCCTGACTGGAATGCGATTTCGAGGTCTGTCCCCGCTGCCTCATCCTACAATTTCTCAGCCCCCTTCGTCACCTTTGTTGCGGACGCTGCGTCAGGCTTTCGCACAAGCGCTTGGTATTCGGAGGCCGGACCGATAACGTCACGGCAAAACAACACCTCGGAGGAGCCGCTTATGGAAGAGCGCATTAAAACCACGATTACCGACGGCGTCGCCGATGTGCGTCTCGTGCGCAGCGACAAGATGAATGCGCTCGACGATGCGATGTTCAGTGCGCTGGTCGAAACCGGCGAGCGGCTGAAGACCGACAAGTCGGTGCGCGCCGTCGTCATTTCGGGCGAAGGCCGCGCTTTCTGTGCCGGGCTCGACATGGGCAATTTCGGACGCATGGCCTCGGGCGAGCGCGGTTCGCCGGACAAGAAGTCGGCGACGGACGGTCTGTCCGCCCGCACGCATGGCATCGCCAACCGAGCGCAATATGCGCCGCTGGTCTGGCGCGATGTGCCGGTGCCGGTCATCGCCGCCGTTCATGGCGTCGCCTTTGGCGGCGGCTTCCAGGTGGCGCTCGGCGCGGACATTCGCTACGTCGCGCCCGGCACGCGCATGTCGGTCATGGAAATCAAATGGGGCCTCGTGCCCGACATGGCGGGCATGGCGTTGATGCGGACGCTCGCCCGCGAAGACATCGTCCGCGAACTCACTTATACGGGCCGCATCTTCGAAGCCGAAGAAGCGCTTGCCATCGGCTTTGCGACGAAGGTGATGGACGACCCTTATGCGGCGGCGCTCGCCACCGCGCGCGAAATCGCAGACAAAAATCCGGCGGCCATTCGCGCCGACAAGCGCATCCTCAACGCGATGGCGGATGGCACCAATGCCGAGCTGTTGCTCGCCGAATCCGTCGAGCAGGACAAGCTCATCGGCAGCGCCAATCAGAAAGAAGCCGTCATGGCCAATCTCGAAAAGCGCCGCCCGAACTTCGCCGACTGAATTCGCATTCCATTTTCTCAAGGCACAGGACAATTCTATGAAGACGCGCATTACCGAACTTTTCGGCATCAAGCATCCGGTCATTCAGGGCGGCATGCATTTCGTCGGCCTCGCCGAAATGGCCGCCGCCGTCTCCAACGCAGGCGGGCTCGGCATCATCACCGGCCTCACGCAGCCGACACCGGAAGCGTTGGCGAAGGAAATCGCCCGATGCAATAAAATGACCGACAAGCCGTTCGGCGTGAACCTGACCTTCCTGCCAGGCTTTTCCAATCCGCCTTATCCTGAATATATTCAGGCGATCATCGACGGCGGCGTTCGGATCGTCGAAACGGCGGGACGCAGCCCCGAAGCCTATATGCCGGCGATGAAAGCGGCGGGCATCAAGGTCATTCACAAATGCACGTCCGTTCGTCATTCGCTGAAGGCCGAACGCATCGGTTGCGACGCTGTCAGCGTCGACGGCTTTGAATGCGGTGGCCATCCGGGTGAAGACGACATTCCGAACATGATTCTGCTGCCGCGCGCCGCCGAAGAGCTTAAAGTTCCCTTCGTCGCCTCGGGTGGCATGGGCACCGCGTCGCAGCTCGTCGCGGCTCTGGCTATGGGTGCAGACGGGATCAACATGGGCACGCGCTTCATCGCAACAAAAGAAGCGCCCGTGCACGACAATGTGAAGAAGGCGCTGATTGCGGCGTCCGAGCTCGACACGCGTCTCATCATGCGTTCGCTGCGCAACACCGAGCGCGTTCTGACCAATCCGGCCGTCGAAAAAATCGTCGAGATCGAACGCGAAAAAGGTGCGAGCCTTGGCATTGAGGATATTCGCGAGCTTGTCGGCGGCGTTTATCCGCGCGTCATGCAGGATGGCGATATGGATGCGGGCGCATGGTCCTGCGGCATGGTTGCCGGTCTCATCCATGACATTCCGAGCTGCAAGGATTTGATTGAAGGTCTCGTCAGAGATGCAGAAGTGATTATTCGCAAGCGTCTTGAAGGTTTTCTTGCCGCCTGATCGAACCGGCCTTGGAGAAAACAAGCCCGCAGCCTTTCATCGAGGCTGCGGGTTTTTTCTTTCAATCGACTTCTCTTTCGAGAAGCGCGTTGGCCGCGAACAGCACGGTGTTTCGCGTCTGAACGACGGAGAGATTCTGATCCTGCCGCAGACGACGCCATGTGTCGAAGCTCAGCAGCAAATCCAAAGCCTCCAGCGTTGCTCCCTTCAGCCGCAGGACCGGCGCGAAGACATCGCGCAGGATGCTCCGCTGGATCACATTGAGTTGCGCGTGTTCCCCGAGTAAAAAAGCCGAGCGATGCCGATGCACATCGGCAGCGATCTTGAAGGGCATCATTTTCTCGAAAACATGCGAGCGGCGCGTGGCGAGTTCCGCCAGACGCTCGCGCCAGTCCCCTTCTGGAATAGGCGCCGAAGCGATCGGCATCAATTCGGCGTTCATCGCCTCGGAAATTTCCCGATAGAGACTGTCCATATCATCGAAATGTCGAAAGACCGTACGCAGGCCGACATTGGCACGCCCTGCCACCTCTTCGGCACTCGGAGAAATCGCCCCTTCGCCAATCAGGCCGAGCATCGCCTCAATGATCTTGCGGCGATTTTCGTGGCCGCGAACGCGGCGGCCGTCCGGCACATCAGTTTTGGGCATCATTCTTTCCGAGCAGAAGTTCTCGCAACGTTATGATCCCAATCGCGATGAATGAAAAGATCGTGCCATATTCACCGGGCACAGCTACGGGAAGCGGCCGCCAGAAAAGAAAGAGAAAGAGCCCGAGCGCCGTTTCCGCCAAGTGAACAACCAGAAGCGGAAACACGAAAGCCCGGTAGCGAAAGCCGGCCAAGAGATCGATGGCGCCAAGCGATATCTGGCCGATGCCGACAGCACCGATGAAGAAGAGGATCGTTTCGCGGGCAGTCGAAAGGTCCAGGCCAGCAATCGAAGTCAGGCCGCCGTCGGGCGCGAAGAGATGGATCGAGCCGCGCACGAGATTGACCAAGCCCAACAGACAGATGGCGATGATGGCAAGCCGTGAAGGGTTCGTCCGCATGATCCGGCCTCTATCGCAATGTCGAACGAATGAGGAGCTGACCAGCGAGACCTGCTTCACGATGCACGCCGATTTCCATGACCTCGGGCGAGGTTGCAATGGCGACGAAATCCGCGGCCGAGGGATATTCCATCATCGCCACCACATCCCAGAGATCTTCGACTTCGCCGATGACAACGCTTTCAAGGCTTGCCGAAATGTGGAAACGACCGCCTTTCGCCTCGACGAGTTTCTGCATCTTCTCGCCATAGCGCATATAGGCTTCGCGACCGCTGATCTTGTCGGCCCGGCCGTCTTTGTACTCGGCTATCTTCCGAAATTTCAGCAGATTGAGCATGATGATCGGCGTCTTGTCTTGCGAGCCCGCAAGCTCCATCAGCTTCTCACGCGTCGGATAAACGGCAATCTCGTAATTCATTCGGTCCCCCCTCAGGATGTTTTACGGATCAGGCTATCGATTATCTCAATCAGTTCGGCAGGCTTATCCTCCTGCAGAAAATGCCCGCCACCGGCGATGGTTACATGCGCCTGACCCTTGGCGCCAGGCACGCGCTCTTGGAAGACTTTTTCACCGCCCTTCGTCACAAGGTCGCCGTCGCTAAAGGCGGTGAGGAATGGTTTCTCAAATCGTTCGAGAACTTTCCATGCCGCCTTGTTTTCTTCGACTGACCCATGCTCCGGCGTAACCGGCACCAGATTGGGAAATGCGCGGGCGCAAGCCTTATAGCTCTCATCAGGATAGGGCGCGTAATAGGCGGCTTTCTCGGCGGCGCTCAATCCGCGCAGCGTTCCCATGCTGACGATGTCGCCTACGGGCAGTTCCGGCACGCTCTGGCTGAACTCGAGCCATTGCTTGAAGCCGTCCGTCATGCCCGAGCCTGTGGGCAATCCGGTATTGGCAACAATCACGCGGGCGAAGCGCTCGGGGAAAGCCGCGACGAGCCGCAAACCTATCAGCCCACCCCAGTCCTGGCAGAGAAGCGTGATGTCCGTGAGCTTCGTCGCCGTGAGCCAGTCGCTCATCCATTTCACATGCCGCTCATAACTGTAGTCACTCTGTTCGGACGGCTTGTCGGACTTACCGAAGCCGATGAGGTCAGGTGCGACCGCGCGATGTCCCTTGGCTGCAAGGCCTGACACCATGTGACGATAGAGATAAGACCATGAGGGTTCGCCGTGCATCAGAAGGACAGGCGCGGCATCTCGCGGACCTTCATCGACTGCGTGAAGACGCAAACTCGCGTCGTCTCCCGATGCGATCTCCATCCAACGAGGCGCAAAGGAATAGTCCGCAAGTCCATCAAAGCGCTCATCCGGCGTTCTCAATATTTTCATCGCGCCCTCCCCGTCGGCCTTCGCAGGCCCATATATTGACACTATTAGTGTCAATATATATAAGCGAGTCAAGAGGACCGGAGGGGGATCACGATGAGGCTCTTCATTATGCGGACGGTGACGTCATTTTTGACGAGCCGCACACTCCGCAATTTTCGTCGTTCTTTCCACGCTCTGAAGCGGCGTCTGTCCGGCGGGCGACCGACCGTCCACTATTTTCATCAGGTGGAAGACCCCTATAGCCACATCGCCGCGCAAGCGCTGCAGCCGTTTCTGCAACGCTACAACGTCGCGCTCGTGCCGTGGCTCGTCTCGGCGCCCGATGATGCCGCCGCGCCCGAGCGCGAAAAGTTGCGACACTATGCGTTGCGGGATGCGGCGCGCGTTGCCGAGGAATACGGCTTTGAGTTTCCCACCGGGGCAAAATTGCCCGATCCGTTTCTTTCCCATGACGGCACCGCTCTTCTTGCCGCCGCCATGGAGAAAGGCATATTCGCGGACCTCGCGCCGCTGGTCGGCAACGCCCTATGGGCGCAGAATCCGGGCGCGCTGCGCACGCTGAACAACCAGCACGGCGAAGCGCACGTCGATGCCGCGACGGTCGTTGCCGCAGGAGACCAGCAGCGCGCAAGGTTCGGTCACTATCTCAGCGGCATGTTCTATTTCGAGGGTGAGTGGTATTGGGGTGTCGATCGGCTCAACCATCTTGAAGAGCGATTGCAGGAACTGGGCCTCGACAGCGCTGCTGAAGGCACGCCCGCGATCGCGCCCTACCGCGATATGAAATTCGGGCCTCGCCCGGAAAGCGATGCCCGGCCCGTCATCGAATACTGGTTTTCGTTTCGTAGTCCCTATTCGTGGATTTCCGCACCTCGCATGCGCCGCCTTGCCAAACATTATGGCTGTGAACTTCGTCTGCGCTTTATTCTGCCGATGGTGATGCGCGGTCTGCCCGTGCCCGGCGTCAAGCGCATGTACATCACGCTCGACACCAAGCGCGAAGCGGAGCGCTGCGGGCTTCCTTTCGGCACTATCATCGATCCGGTAGGCGCCGGCGCGGCAAGGGCGCTGGCGGTGCTTAACCGCGCGCTGGCACTGGGCCGTGGTGAAGATTTTGCGGAACTCGGCATGCGCGCCGCCTTTGCCGATGGCATCGCGCTTGCCTCCGACAAAGGCATGCTCGACGTTGCCAAGCGCGCCGGACTGAGCGCGGGAGATACCAAGGGTGCGTTGGCCGATGAAAGCTGGCGAGCCATCGCCGAAGAAAATCGCGAAGCGCTTTTCGAGGCGGGCCTCTGGGGCGCACCGACCTTTCGCGTCAATGGCAAGCCCGCGCATTGGGGCCAAGACCGCTTCTGGGCGCTGGAACAGGACATCATCGACGTGCTTGAAGGCCGTAACGCCTGAAGGAACAATCATGACCGAAACGCGCAATCCCTCCCGCCGCAGAGTTCTCGGCGCCGGCGCGGCGGCGTTGGCCGCGACTGCCGCAAGCCGGGCGCTCGGCGCACCGGCGATTGCGAAATCGAAGCGGCCCAACATTCTTTTCGTACTAACGGATCAGGAGCGATCCACAACCTGCCTGCCGGAAAACCTCGACCTTCCCGCGCATGACTGGATGCAAGAACGCGGTGTCTTCTTCCCCAAATACAATGTGAATACGACGCCGTGTTCGCCCTCGCGTTCGACCATTTATTTCGGCAGGCACACACAGCATACCGGCATGGTCGTCAATGAAGGCGCACCGCCCTTTCCGAAGCTCAACAGCAAGCTTCGCTCCATCGGCCATCACATGCGCGATCTCGGCTATTACACCGCCTATAAGGGCAAGTGGCATCTCAGCGAGATGCCGCATGCGGCGCAGCTCGGTTACGGGCCTTATGCAAAAACCGACAAATCGCTCGAGGAATTCGGCTTCAGCGATTACAACATCGACGGCGATCCGCACGGCAAGGCCTGGGATGGCTATCGTTACGACGGCCCCACCGTCAGCTCTTCCATTCAATGGCTTGATAAGGTCGCGCGTAAACTGCCGGGCGACCAGCCTTGGTTTCTGGCGGTCAACCTCGTCAACCCGCACGATATCTGCTTTTTCGAATCTTGGGACGGACAGACCGCGACGCGCGGCAATCCCGACGTGCTCTCGCCGCTGGAGACCGCGCCGTCGAGCGAAATATACGACAAGGATTGGAGCGGCACATCGCTGCCCGAGAGTTTTTATCACGCGCCGCATGAAAACGAGCCCTGGGCGGTACGCTCCTACCGGAAAATCTGCGACCTCACTTACGGCGCGATGCCTGACGAAGAAGCCATATGGCGCAAGAACCAGGGCTATTACTTCAACTGCATGCGCGATGCGAGCTACAAAATTCGCCGCCTCTTTGCGGCGCTCGAAACGCTCGGCCTCGCCGACGACACGATCATCGTCTACACCTCGGATCATGGCGAGATGGCCGGCGCCCAACGTCTGCGGCAGAAGGGGCCGGTCATCTATAAGGAAAACGTTTCCGTTCCGCTTTACATCAGCCATCCCGACGCGCGAAAGCCGCGTTCGGTCGCTGGGCTCGGCAACACCATCGACCTCATGCCAACGCTTTACGATTTCGCGGGTGGCAAAGTGGGCGAACTCGAGGATCCCCTCGGCAAGCTTCCCGGTGTGAGCCTGGCCGCGGCGCTCACGGGCCATGCGACTGAACGCGATGCCCGCGGCGCATTTTATAATTACGGCGTCCCCTTCTATATCGATCCGCAAGTGAT
>DASYEM010000136.1:0-24777 GCA_036499025.1 Parvibaculum sp.
CTTTCTAGTCCTCCCCCCTTGAGGGGGAGGGTTGGGTTGGGGTACGCGAGAAAGAGTCTTTGAAGAACCCCCCTCCCTGGCCCTCCCCCTCAAGGGGGGAGGGAATAGAAAGGAAGCGGTTTACCCCAGGCTGAGAAGCACCAGCTTGCGGCGCTCCGCGGCCATGACGATGTGGTCCCAGATCTTTGCATCAAGCGCCGAGGCCCATGGGGCCTTGGACGTTTCGACGGCGGCGTGAAGCTCGATCAGCAGGGTCTTCAACGCGTCGTTCGTCTTGTCGAGGGCACTAATGAGGAGCGATGCGTCGCGGCCCGACGAAGCATCGGCGAGGCGCGAGGCCAGAGCCTTGTCGTCGATCACCTTGGCCGCTTCGGCAAAGAGCGCGCGCATCTCTTCGTTTTCCCTGAAACGGATTTCGGCACCGCGCTCGAACTCATTGGCGATGACGGCCAGCGACTGGCTCATGACCGCCGTGTTGCCCATCGAATATTCGGCGCCGAGATTGGGCAGAATTTCCGTGAGCAGCGTCATCGTGAAACCATTCAGGACGTTTGGAATGTTGGGTTTCATGCGCGCGCCTCCCGGGCAAGACCGGCGAGACAATGCGCCAGAATACGGTTGTGACGGTCTGTCGGCATCCAGCTTGCGAAAGCCAGAATGGGATCGCGGTTCGTGCCGGATTCATATTCCTTGGCGGCGGAAATCCAGATCGCAAGTCCCTTGACCGTGTTGAATATCTCCCACCAGAGAAGAGCCTTGGCGTCGACCTTGAGGCCGCTCGCCTCCTGCCAGATGCGCAACGCATCCTCGCGGGCGATCATGCCGCCCGGCCGGTCGTCTTCCTCGACGGACCAGAGCCGGCTCAAAGCCCAGCCGATATCTTCCAGCGGATCGCCGAGATGGCACATCTCCCAATCGAGAATGGCGGTCACATCGCCTTCGCCGTTGAAGAGAAAATTTCCCGTGCGGTAATCGCCATGCACGACGGAAATCTTCTGCGCCGGCGGCGGCGGATTGCGCCGCAGCCAGCGGATGCCCGCCCGCGCGATGGGTTGCGGGCAAAGCTCATCCTCATCGATGACCTTTTCCCATTTGTCGAGTTCGCGCTGCCAGCTACCGGCGGGCGCCACCGCTTCGAGATTGTCGGCAAAGCCAATGGTCTTGGGATCGGCCGCCGCGATCTTGCCGAGATGCGACCAGAATTGCGCTCCGACCTTCTCTCTATGTGCGCCATAGGGATCGACGCTGAAGGCCGAACCGGCGGCGCTGCCGGTGATCTGCTCCATCACGAAAAAAGGCCGGTCGAGCCATGTCAGGTCGATCTCGAGAAACAGCGGCTCGGGCACAGGCAGGCCCGTCGGATGAAAGGCAACATAGGCGTTGTATTCGATGTCGCGTTCGGTCTCGATCAGGCTCGCCACCGGATCGCGGCGCAGGATCAGAGGGCGCTCGACCTTGCGGCCACCCTCCTCCCACGTCGCTTGCAGGCGATAGGTCTCGCGGCTCGCACCGCCATAGATGCGGCTCAACCCCGACACCGCGACATTCGAGACCGCCGGCATCCGATGCTGAAGATAGGCGGCAAAACGTGTGGAAATGTCGTCCATTCAAATCAGCCTTTCGCCGGATCGAGAACATCCTTGAAGCCGGACGGCGCATGGGGCCCGGCAATCAACTGTTCGAGAATGCCGCAACCGTCGCGCGTCGAGCCGTCGGGCGATGTCATCTTGGCGGTGACGAAGGCCTGAATGTGCAGATGCGGCGGCAGATAATTCTGATCGGCGAGTTTGAAGCTTTCGCCGCCGACGACGAGCGGGCCCTTGTGCATGCCGTGGCCGAAATCCGGATGGCTATAGCCAAGCCCCATCATCGAGAAATTCCATTTCGGCGTGAGGTCGATGCGCGTCGTGCCGCCCTTGCGATGCTCGAAGAAAAGCGACGCGGCGCTCGCGTGGCGCGAACCGGGGACGAATTTCAATTCGGCATGGGACTTCCACATCTCTTCGGGCTCGGCCTCGCCAAGACCGCAGATGACGGCATTATTGTTCCAGGCTTCGCCATGCTCGTCGTCATTGACGTGGAAGAGCGTGATGCAATCGTCGAAATTGAGCGGCGCCCAGAGCCAATAGAACTGAAATTCCATCGGCGGCACCATCGGCTGCGCGTCAGGCGAACCGAGCGGACGCACGCCCCATGAGCGGTCGCGCGTGCCCACATACTGGTCGGGCTTCACGGCGATGCGCTCGCCATTGATCTCGACCCAGCCTTCCCAGGTGCCGTTCTGCGTCATGCGCGTCAGATCCATCAGAGCGCGCGGACCGTTGCGGCGCGTGAAACGCGGCTCTTTCAACGGAACGGCGCGAGCACGGAAAGTGACGTCGGCCTTGATGCCCTGATCGTTGTCGCCGACCGTGATGCGCAGAACCTTCAACGGCTCGACGACTTCAACGGCGATGGGACCGACCTGCGTATCCATGCGCTCCATGTTGAGATGGCGCGAGGCATGAAGATTATACTGCACGCCCTTGTGAACGATGCAAAACGACGCATCCATGATGTTGACATGCGGATAGACGCCGAGCGCGGCGGCAAAGAAAACGTCGCCCGTCTTCGTGTAGCCGTTAAAAAAATAACGATCGTAAAAATTGCGATCCGTGCCCGAAAAGGCGATGGGCTCCGGCAATTGATGAATCGGATAATCGTCTGCTTTTGTCAGCATCGGAGGGCTCCCTGTTCCGGCGCGTTGGCCGAATTATTGTTGTGATTGGGCAGGAGAATGGAGGCGCGGGAACGCTGGGTCAACCTTGAGCGCAACGCTCTGAAAGCCGACCCGCGATACCCGGCGTCACCTAGTTTAATCAGTCGATTTCGGCCATTGCGAAGTCGGCTTTGGAGCTGCCGCAATCGGGGCAGACCCAGTCTTCGGGAATGTCTTCCCATAGCGTGCCCGCTTCGATCCCCTCATCGGGCAGCCCCTCGGCCTCGTCATAGATGAAGCCGCAAACCTGGCATTGCCATTTCCGCATAGCGTCCTCCGCCGGATGTCCCGTCAGTTCATCTTATAGCGAACGGGGACGTTCTTGGGGCCGCAGACGAAGTTCGACACCGAATTTTTCGGCGCGCCTGCGAGCTCGACGCTATCGACGCGGCGGAGAATTTCCTCCCAGAAGAGGCGCATTTCGAGCTTGGCGAGATGCTGGCCGATGCAAACATGCGCGCCGTATCCGAAAGCGAGCTGCTTGTTCGGCTTGCGGTCGATCTGGAATTCGAACGGTTTGTCGAAAACCTCTTCGTCGCGATTGCCGGACGGATAGCAAAGCATCATCCAGTCGCCCTTGGAAATCTTCTGCCCGCGCACCACCGCGTCGGCGGTCGCAGAACGCATGAAATGCTTCACCGGCGTCGCCCAGCGGATCGTCTCGTCGATGAAACCGGGGATGAGCGAGGGATCGGCCTTCAGCCGCTTGAAGTCGTCGGGACGCTCGGCAAGCGCCCAGAGACCGGCGGACGTCGTGTTCGACGTCGTGTCATGGCCCGCGGTCGCGGCGATGATGTAATAGGACATGGCCGCGAAATGATCGAGCGGCGCGCCGTT
This sequence comes from Parvibaculum sp., assembly GCA_036499025.1. Lineage (GTDB taxonomy): Bacteria > Pseudomonadota > Alphaproteobacteria > Parvibaculales > Parvibaculaceae > Parvibaculum. The sequence continues at coordinate 3,596 of DASYEM010000136.1, forward strand.
GATCTGGCCATTGGCGATGACGGTCGACAGGTCTTCGCGCGGATTGGCGCGGCGATCTTCGGTGAGCGCGTTGAAATAGGTGATGAAGTCGCCGATAACCGCCTGCATGGCGACAAGGCCGTCTTCAAAGCTCGGCGCTTCCTTGCCGGTGCGGTTGAGCTCGGGATCGGCGCTGCCGAAAAGTTCCTGCGTCAGCTTCAGCATCAGCGGTTCGTCGGCCTCGGGCACACCCAACGTTTCCATGATGACGTGCAGCGGAAAATAGAGCGCGACGTCTTTTGCAAAATCGCACTCGCCGCCCATGCCGGCCATGCGATCGACGAAGACTTTGGCGATGTCCTTGATGCGGCCTTCGAGCTTCTTGAGGTTCTGCGGCAGGAACCAGGCTTGCGTCAGACGGCGATAAGCCATGTGGTCCGGGTTATCCATCTGCACCAGCGAGCGCACGAGATGGGGCGAGCCGCCCATCAACTGCCGCACCTTCTGATCGACATCGATGGGCACCAGCGTGGTCGCGAGATCGCCGTTGTGGAAAAGCTCGTTCTGCTTTTCGACTTCCAGAATGTCGGCATGTTTGGTGATGACCCAGAAGGGCGCGAAGCCTTCCGGCTGGGCCTGTTCGAGCGGCATCTCCTTGCGCAGAAAAGAGAAAGCCTCGTCGATGGGCTTTTCGGCGGCATAGGCCTTGGGGTCTACAATCGTGTTGGCGATCTCTTGCGGAATCATGTCGGCATTTCCCTGTGCGCAGCGCCGATTGAGACAGGCGCTTGATTATCGCTTTCCATCATGTTGCTATACGTCCAACAACTAAGTAAACAGCTAAATGACCAGCACCGCCGAAATCACCAGCCTTCCCCGCCGGACCCAGGCCGAACGCCGCGCCCAATCCGACCGCAGCCTGTTGCTCGCCGCCGCCGAACTGATTGCCGAGGAGGGCTTCAACGCCGCCACCTTCGAGAAGGTCGGCGCGCGGGCGGGCTATAGCCGGGGACTGGCGAGCCAGCGTTTCGGCTCGAAAGATGGGCTGATCGAAGCGCTGATCGACTACCTGCATGATCGCTCAGAAGAACTGGCGCTGGCCGAGGGTCAGGGCAAGCTCACCGGGCTCGAGGCGATACTGGCTTCGGTCGACATCTATATGCGCAACTTCGAACTGGAACAGGCGATCCGCTCCTATTTCGTCGCCATGGCCGGATCGGTGGCGACGCTCTCCCCTCTCCGCTCGGCCTTCGCCGCCTCGCATATGAAGGCGAAAGAACGCTTCGAATTCAGCATCCGCGAAGGACAGGCCGAAGGCTCGATCTCGAAAGACCTCGATGCCGAAGCCGCCGCCCTGATGATCGGCAGCCTGATCCTTGGCGTCAGCACGCAATGGCTGATCGATCCGTCCACGGACCTTGAGCGCATCCGCAAAACCTCGCTGGACGCATTGCGGCGGAGTTTGGCTTCGGTTGGGAAGTAGAGCCTCATCATTGAGGCGCCATCGGCACTATGTAGTACCTGCGTCTTGCTTGCGATGGAGCCTGTAAACGGCGCAAAGCTCGCCCTTGATCTGGCGATCCGCTTCGAATCGGAACCCGAGTTTTTCCATCACGTTGCGCGACGCGATGTGATGGACCAGCGTGAAGGCGATGATGTTTGAAAGCCCGTAGCTGTTGAACCCTTTGTCGATCACCGCTTTGGCGATTTCGGTCGCGAGCCCCTTGCCCCAGAATTCATGTGCGAAGGAATAGCCGAGTTCCACTTCGTCAACGCCCGCGATGGCGATGTGGCGAAGGCCGGAGCGGCCCGCGAATTTTCCATGCTTGTCGCGCAAGGCCCAGATGCCGAAGCCGTATCGATCCCAATGGGCGTCATTGGCGCGGATGTAATCTTCCGTCATCTCATCGGTTCGCACGCCGCCCAGCGCCGCCATCACGCGTGCGTCCTTGTGCATGACGCACAACTCGGCGAAATCGTCGAACCTCAGAGGTTTCGCATCGAGGCGGGCGGTTTGAAATGAGCGCATCCGCGCGGCAATCGATGGGACCGATCCAGTCATGTCTTTCCCCTCTGTTGTTCTTGAGGCAGCATGTCCGCCGGTGGGACGGTAGAAAAGGAAAAAGACGATGAAACTCTGGCTTATGCTCGGCGCGCTTTCGGGCTTTCTCGCCGTCGCCTTCGGCGCATTCGGCGCGCATGGGCTGGTGAACCGCGTGCCCGCCGATCAACTCAACGCTTATGAGATAGGCGCGCGCTATCACATGTATCATGCGCTGGCGCTCATCGCGGTCGCATGGCTGGCGACGCAGGGCGAAAGCGCGCTGGTCACAAGCGCCGGCTGGGCCTTCGTCATCGGCACCCTGCTTTTCTCGGGCTCCCTTTATGTACTGGGCATCACCGGCAGCCGGTCACTGGTGCTGGCGACGCCGCTGGGCGGGGTCGCCTTCCTGTTCGGCTGGGTCTGCCTGTTGGCGCGGGCCGTCAAACTCCCCGGTTAACGACTAAAAATCACAAATTGACCCCCTGCTTCGTCTGGACACGTGGCGCGGCTCTCCTTATGTTCTCGCTGTACCGAGGTCTATTTTTGGACCGTGGTGTGGCGGAGCCCGGATTTCCGGGGAATTTCGAGGGAGATAAGCCTTATGGGCGAGCGGGTATTGGTACTGGGCGCTGGCATTGCCGGGCTTTCGACGGCGCTGGCGATGAGCGGTTCGGGCCGCGAAGTGACGATTCTCGACCGCGATCCGCCGCCGCCCGAAACCTCGGCCGACGAGGCTTTCGACAGCTGGGAGCGCAAAGGCGTCGGCCATGTGCGCCATAGCCACGCCTTCCTCGCACGCCTGCACATGATCATCCGCGACAATTATCCCGAGCTGATGAAAGACCTGCTGGAAGCCGGTTGCCGTGAAATCCGCTTTCACGAGAACATGCCCCTCGACAAGCAGGCCGAATATGTGCCGGTCGAAGGCGATGGCGACCTGACGATCCTGACCAGCCGCCGCACGACGCTTGAACTCGTGATGCGCCGCTATGTCGCCCGCCAGCCCAACATCACCTTTGTCACCAGCACGCTGGTCCGTAATCTCATCACCGAAAAAACCGGCGATGCGTTCACCGTGCGCGGTGTCGTGGCGGAAGACGCCAACGGCTCGCGCGAAATCCGCGCCGACATCGTCGTCGATGCGGGCGGCAAGAACAGCCAGGCGATCGAGTGGTTGCGGGAAGCCGGATTGCCGATTGAAGAAGAATCCGCACCGGCGGGCATCGTCTATTTCACACGCCATTATCGTCTGCATGACGGCAAAAGCGAGCCGGACCGGAGCAACAAGGTGCCGGGCGCCGGCGATCTCGGCTACATCAAATATGGCCTCTTCCCCGCCGACAATCGCTGCTTCTCGATCACGCTCGCCGTGCCGGAAATCGAAATGGAAATCCGCCGCGCCATCATGCATCCGGAAGTCTTCGATGCGCTTTGCGCCGAACTGCCGGGCATTGCGACCTGGACTTCACCGGAATATTCCGAACCGAAGAGCAAGGTCTTCGGCATGGGCGAACTGTGGCAGCGCTGGCGTTACATGGTGAAGGACGGCAAGCCGCTGGCGCTGAACTTCTTCCCGCTCGGCGACACGGTGATCCGCACCAATCCGCTTTACGGACGCGGCTGCTCCTTCGCCGCCGTGCAAGCGCATATCCTGCGCGATGTGCTCGACAAGACCGCCGACCCGGTCGCCCGCGCGGTCTCGTTTCATGCGACCGTGGAAACCGAGCTGCGCCCCTATTACAACGACATGGGCAAGCAGGACGCGATGGCGATCCGTCGCTCCGCCAATGCGCTCAACCCCGACTACACGCCGGACTTCAAGGCCAGGCTCGCCAAGAGCTTCGTCGAGGATGCGATGATGGTGGCGGTGCGTGCCGATCTGCCGCTGCTGCGCGCCTTCATGCGTGGCTTTCACATGGTCGATCGTCCGGGCCTCTGGCTGAAGAATCCTGCCAATGTTGCCAAGGTTCTCTATTACTGGGCGCGCGGCAAAAAGCGGAATGCGGAATACTATCCGCCGAAACTCGGCCCCGGACGCAAGGAGATGCTGACGAAGCTCGGCCTGTCCACGACCGCCGATTTCGAGCGCTTCAAAGCGGCCGCCTGATCTTTAAACAATAAACAAAACATCCGAGGGGGAGACCATCATGGCATTTCCAGAGCCGCACTATGTGAAGACGAACGGCCTCAACATGGCCGTTTACGAGCAAGGCCCGAAAGGCGGCGTCCCCGTCGTCATGTGCCACGGCTTTCCCGAACTTGCCTATTCATGGCGCCACCAGATTCCAGCGCTCGCCAACGCGGGCTTCCGCGCCATCGCGCCGGACCAGCGCGGCTATGGCAATACCGGCGGCCCGAAGGGCCAGGACGCGGTGCCGCTCTACGACATGGAACATCTGACGGGCGATCTCGTCGGCATGCTCGACGGCCTCGGCATCGACAAGGCGATCTTCGCCGGACATGATTGGGGCGGCATGGTCGTCTGGCAGATGGCGCTACGTCACCCAAACCGCGTCGCCGGCGTCATCGGCGTCAACACGCCCTTCATGCCGCGCGGCCCCATCGATCCGATCGTCGGCATGAAGATGGTCTTCGGCGACGACATGTACATCGTCTTCTTCCAGCAATATGGCGTCGCTGAAAAAATGTTCGATGCCGACGTGCCGAAGTCGATGCGATTCTGGTATCGCAAGTCGTCGATGAAGCTCGCCGATTTCGACGCCCTGCCCGCCGATCAGAAGAACCTCTCCTTCCTGCAAGGCTTCAAAGCCGACGAAAGCACATGGCCGGGCGAACAGCTCCTGAACGAGGAAGAACTCGCTTATTACAGCGCGGCCTTCCAGAAGGCGGGCTTTGAAGGCGGCATCGGCTGGTATCGCAATTTCACGCGCAACTGGGAACAGACCGAAGGCCAGGCCGAAAAGATCGACGTGCCCTGCCTGATGATCTCGGCTGCCGACGACATCGTGTTGCGCCCGGAAATGACGGCCGGCATGGAGAACCACATAGCCGATCTCGAAAAGCACATCATCGCCGATTGCGGCCATTGGACCCAGTCCGAGAAGCCCGCCGAGTTGAACGCGCTGATGACCGACTGGCTGAAGCGCCGCTTCGGCTGAGCCAGATTTCCTTCCCCACCCTTCTCCTCCGGGAGAGGGGCGGGGACGCCCTGAAAACCTGTGCATTTCTGGACGCTTACACGATTGTCAGCGCGCTTGTTGCCATACCCTTAAGTGGTTATGATCCGCCGCCGTTTGATTGCGGCGCAGTATGGGTTACACCAAGGCTGGACCCGTAAGATCGCCGCCGGAAATCCCGGATCAGTAAGGACAAGAACGTATGTCGCAGGTGCTTGAGCGCGAGGATTCCGAAGACGCGCCGGCAATGCCCGCGATAAGGACGACCCCGGAGGCCCCGCGCCTCGCCGCAGGCAAGGGCGACCGCCCCTTGCGCATCCTGCTTCCGAGCTATCGCTCCAATCCGACGACGGGCGGACAGGGCGTTTATATGCGCCACATCGCCAAGGCGCTGGCCGATATGGGCCATCAGATCGACGTGATCTCGGGCCCGCCCTACCCCATCCTCGATCCGCGTGTGAAGCTCATCAAGCTCCCCTCGCTCGATCTCTATGCGAATCCGCATCCGATCAAAGCGCTGCGTCCGTGGATGTTCGCCTATCCGGTAGATCTCTTCGAATGGTGGAGCCACAATACCGGCGGCTTCTCCGAGCCCTACACATTCTGCGAACGCATGGCGCGCTATGTGCGCGGCACCGTGCAGGACTATGACGTCTGCCACGACAACCAGACGCTCGGCTGGGGCCTGCTGAAGTTGCGCGACATGGGCCTGCCCATCGTCGGCACGATCCACCATCCGATCACCATGGATCGCCGCATCGACATCGAGCATGCAAAAACCCTGTCGCTGAAGCTGCTGAAGCGTCGCTGGTATTCCTTCCTCGACATGCAAATCAAGGTCGCGCGCGAACTCGATCCGCTGATCGTCGTTTCCGAAAGCACGCGCCGCGACGTGGTGCGCGAATTCGGCGTGAAGTCGGAGCGCACGCGCCTCGTGCTGCACGGCATCGACCATATTCAGTTCCGCCCGATCCCCGAGATCAAGCGCCGCGACGACCTGATCGTCGCCTGCGCCAGCGCCGATGTGCCGCTGAAGGGCTTGATCTATCTGATCCGTGCTTACGCCGAACTCATCAAGACGCGACCGAACCTGAAGCTGAAAGTCATCGGCCGTTTGCGCGAAGGCAATACGACCGACGAGCTGAAAGCGTTCGGCATTCTCGACAAGGTCGAATTCGTCGGCGGCGTCACCGACGAACAGATCACCGAGATCTATGCCGAAGCGACCATCGCCATTTCGCCGTCCGTCTATGAAGGCTTCGGCTTTCCCTGCGGCGAGGCCATGTCCTGCGGCACGCCGGTCATTGCAACGACGGGTGGCTCGCTGCCGGAAGTCGTCGGCGATGCGGGCCTCATCGTGCCGCATTCCAATCCGCCTGCCCTCGCCCGCGCCATTGGCGAGATGCTCGACAACAAGGAGCTGCGCGACCGCCTCGGCCATGCCGGACGCGAACGCATTCTTGCGAATTTCAAATGGGAACGCGCGGCGCGCGAAGTGACCGACATTTACAGGCAGACAATTCTTGATGCAGACCGTCGACTTCAACGTACTGGGGCTTAAAGACGGCGAGCGCGCCCTCGACCTCGGTTGCGGGGCGGGCCGTCACGTCCATGCCATGTACTACTATGCAAAGTGCCATGTCGTCGGAATCGATCTCGGTTTCGAGGACGTGAAACGCACGCGTTCGGGTTTCGAGCAGATCCCGGACATGGAGCCCAATACACAGCGCGCCTTCTCGCTGTCGGTCGGCAATGCGCTGTCGCTCCCCTTCCCCGATGCAACTTTCGACAAGGTTGTGTGTTCTGAAGTGATGGAGCACATCCCCGACTACAAACAAGCCCTGGCGGAAATCGAGCGTGTGCTGAAGCCCGGTGGAACGCTGGCGATCAGCGTGCCGCGTTTCTTCCCTGAATGGGTGTGCTGGAAACTCTCCGACGACTATCACAACGAGCCGGGCGGCCATGTGCGCATCTTCCGCGAAAGCGTGTTGAAGGGCGCGGTCGCCGAAAAAGGCTTGAGCTTCTTCTATCGTCACTGGGCGCATGGATTGCACTCGCCCTATTGGTGGCTGAAATGCGCCGTCGGCGTGAAGCGCGAAGATGTGAAGGCTGTCAATCTCTACAAGAAATTTCTCGAATGGGATATTCTGCAAGCCCCGCTTCTCACGCGCGCGCTTGAGAAAATCGCCGGTCCCCTGATGGGCAAGAGCGTCGTCTTCTATTTCACCAAGGGGGCTGCATGACGCATCTCACCTTCGGCGACAAAATTCCCGGCGGACATTTCGACGGCGCCCGCGCGCGCATTCTGGAATTGCAGCGCGATAACGGCGCGATCCCCTGGTATGACGGCGGCGTCATCGATCCGTGGAACCACACGGAAGCCGCGATGGGCCTCACCGTGCTCGGCGAAATCGAACATGCGCGCCGCGCCTTCCGCTACCTCACCGACACGCAACTGAAAGACGGCTCATGGTGGGGCAAGCTCGGCAGCGCCGTGCCCTTCGACGACGACGAACAATATAAAGGCGGCGACGAAGGCGCTGGTCATTCAATCCGCGACACGAATTTCGCCGCCTATATCGCGACCGGCGCCTGGCACCACTATCTCGTGACGCGCGATCGCAAATGGCTTGGCCAGATATGGCCGCATGTCGAGCAGGCGATCAAATTCGTCGTCTCCTTCCAGACCCCGCATGGCGATATTCGCTGGGCGGCGGACGATGCGCATACGCCGGAAGACGATGCGCTAATCACCGGCTGCTCGTCGATCTACAAGAGCCTCGAATGCGCGATCCACATTGCGCAGGAACTCGGCAAATCCTCGCATGGCTGGAGTGCGGCGCGCACCCGCCTCGGCGAAGCCCTGCGCGACAAGCCCCACCGCTTCGACCGCACATGGGAATCCAAGGCCCGCTATTCGATGGACTGGTATTACCCGGTTCTCGCGGGCGTCGTCACCGGCGAGGCCGCGCGGAAACGCATCGCGAGCAAGTGGGACATCTTCGTTGCCGAAGGCAAAGGTTGCCGCTGCGTGTCGGACCAACCCTGGGTCACGATCGCTGAAAGCGCCGAACTGGTGATGGCGCTTCTCGTCGCGGGCGAACGCAAGCGAGCTGAAGCAATGCTCTCATGGCAACATCAGTGGCGCGACACGGACGGCGCTTACTGGATGGGCTATCAATTCGTCAACGAAGTCGCCTGGCCGGTCGAAAAACCCGCATGGACGGCGGCGGCGGTGATCCTTGCGACGGATGCCGTGATCGGCATGACGCCCGCATCCCGGCTCTTTGCGGAGCGTACGCTGGCGGAAGCGGCGGAGTAGCGGGCCTCGTCCTTCGAGATGCGGCTTCGCCGCTCCTCAGGATGAGGGTTTATCCCAGCATCAAAAGACCTTCATCCTGAGGAGCGATGCCTAAGCATCGCGTCTCGAAGGACGAGGCCGATCTGCGCCCAAAATTCCAAATCCCTCCCTTGTTTTACCAGCCCCGTCCCTCCATATGTAATTGTGGAGCGTTTGCTCCATATCAAGGACGAGGTCGCCATGGGCCGCCCCAGAGAGTTCGATGAGGAAAAAGTCCTGGAAGCCGCGGGCGCGATCTTCTGGGCGCGGGGCTATGAGAACACCTCCACCCGCGACCTGACGGATTGCACCGGCCTGACGCCTGCCAGCATGTACAACGCCTTTGGCGACAAGCGCGGGCTCTATCTGCAATCGCTGAATTATTACTTCGACAAGACCCTGCACGACCGCATCGCACGCCTCGAAAAATCGGCGACGCCCGGCCTCGCCATTATCGGCTTCTTTCGCGAAGTCGTAGACCGCTCATTGGCCGATCCGCTTCAGCGCGGCTGCATGCTGGTGAACACGGCGCTCGAAGTGACCCCTGACGATCCCGATCTCCAGCACATCGTCGCTGAGGAGACGCGCCTCATCGAACGCTTCTTCCGCCGTAACATTCTCGCGGGCCAGAAGAGCGGCGAAATTCCAGCGGATCAATCAGCCGACAATCTGGCGCGCCATCTTCTCGCCGTCCTTCTGGGCCTGCGCGTATTGGCGCGTGTCCGTCCCGAAGAGAAACTGCTCGAGGGCCTCGTTCGCCCTGCCCTCGCCATGCTCACCCTGTCCTGGCCGCGTAACAAGAGGAACGCCCGATGATCGAACTTTATTATTGGCCCACGCCCAACGGGCACAAGATCACGATGTTTCTTGAGGAAGCCGGCCTCGACTATCGCATTCATCCCGTCGACATCAGCGCGGGCGATCAGTTCAAGCCGGAATTTCTGGCCTTCTCACCGAATAACCGTATGCCCGCGATCATGGACACGGCGCCTGCCGATGGCGGCGAGCCGATCAGTGTTTTTGAATCCGGCGCGATCCTTCTTTACCTCGCCGAAAAGACGGGACGCTTTCTCCCCAAGGAGGTTCGCGCGAAAAATATCGTCAATGAATGGCTGTTCTGGCAGGTCGGCGGGCTTGGTCCGATGGCCGGACAAAACCATCACTTCGGACTCTATGCGCCGGAGAAAATTCCATACGCCATCAATCGCTATGTGAACGAGACGAACCGCCTCTATGGCGTGCTGGACCGTCGCCTCGCCAAAGGCGTTTTCATCGCGGGCGATGACTACACCATTGCCGACATGGCTGCCTATCCCTGGATCGTACCGTGGAAACGCCAGCAGCAAAACCTGGACGACTTCCCCCATTTGAAGCGCTGGTTCGACGCCGTCGCCGCGCGCCCCGGCACCGTCGCGGCTTACGCAAAGGGTGAACCTTTCAGCAGCCGTCCCACCGTCACCGAAGCGGGCAAAGCTTTGCTGTTCGGCCAGACAGCCAAGAACACACCCGCCGGATAGAACCCTCATGTCGATAAATGCCGCCGATGCGCCCACGCTGAGCCGCGCCGACTGGTTTGCCACCATTGCGGGCATATCCGGCACGCTGGTCGCCATCGGCCTCGCGCGCTTTGCCTATACGCCGCTGATCCCACCACTCATCGGCGCGCACTGGTTTTCAGCCGCCGACGCCGTGAGCCTCGGCGCGGCAAATTTCGCGGGCTACCTCGCGGGCGCGCTGCTCGGGCGGCCTATCGCCTCGGTCGTGTCGAACCGCAGCGCGCTGCGGTGGCTGATGTTGCTCGCCACCGCCGCTTTCTTCGCATGCGCCTTTCCGCTCTCCGTCACATGGTTCTTCGTCTGGCGTTTCGCTTCGGGTCTCGCGGGCGGATCGATCATGGTGCTGGTGGCGACGTCGATCCTGCCGCATATCCCGATGGCGAAGCGCGGCTTTGTCGGCGGCATGATTTTTCTCGGCCTCGGGCTCGGCATCGTCGCCTCGGGCACGTTGATCCCGGAACTGCTGAAGCTCGGTTTGCGCGACACATGGATCGGCCTCGGCATTCTTTCGTTGTTCCTCACAGCATTGAGCTGGTTCGGCTGGCCCACCGCCAATCCGCCCGCGCCGGTGGAAGACGTCACCAACCACAGCACGAAACGGAGCAAGCTGCCGCTGCGCATCCTCTACGGCCAATATGCGGCAAATGCGCTGGGCCTCGTTCCGGTGATGGTGCTGCTGGTCGACTACATCGCGCGCGGCCTCGGACGCGGTGCGACCATCGGCGCTGAATACTGGGTGCTTTACGGCCTCGCTGCGACAGTCGGCCCGGTCCTCAGCGGCTATGTCGCAGACAAGATCGGCTTTGGTCGGGGCTATCGCGCCGCGCTTCTATCGCAGGCGATCGCCGTCGCCGTTCTTGCCGCCACCGAAAATCCTTATGCCATCGGCGTTGCAACAGTGATCCTTGGCATTTTCACGCCCGGCATCGTGGCGCTGGTGCTGGGGCGCATTCAGGAAATCCTGCCCGGCGATCATCTCGCGCAACGCGCCGCATGGAGCAAGGCGACGACGGCCTTCGCGCTGTTTCAGGCGCTGGGCGGTTATGGATACGCTTTCCTCTTCGCCCATACCGGCGAGAATTACGAGATCATCTTCGTCATCGCGGCGGGCGCGCTCATCGTCGCGCTGCTGGCGGATGTGGTCGGCGGCAGAAAGACCGCTTAAGCAACGCGGCGCAAGACGCGCAAACTTTTCACCGCACGCTCTTCCACGAAAAGACCCGAAGCAATCGCCAACTTGTAAATCTCGAACGGTGGACGGCCACCATCTTTCGGATCGGGAAAAACGTCGTGAATGGCGAGGATGCCGCCCGGCATGACGCGCGGCGCCCAATGACGATAATCGTCAAGCGCCGGTTCCATGCCATGCCCGCCGTCGATGAAGACGAAACCGAAAGGCGTCGTCCATTGCTTCGATGCGACCTTGGACGGCGCGACAATGGGGATCACCGTGTCTTCGAGCTTCGCCATGCGCATGGTGCGGCGGAACAACGGGAACGTGTTGAGCTTGTCCGTCTCGGCGTCATAGAGCGCCGTGTCGTGATGCTCCCATCCCTTCTGGTTTTCTTCCGAGCCTTGATGATGATCGAGCGCGTAGAGCACCGCCCCATGCGCCTGACAGGCAACGCCGATATAAACGGTCGACTTGCCGCAATAGGAACCGATCTCCAGACAGGGCCCGAGCTTGGAAGCCACGAGCGCCGCGTCGTGCAGTGCCCAGCCCTCCTCCGCGTCCATGAAGCCCTTGATGCTTTCGATGTCGATGGGAAGTTTTCTCATCATGCGTCCGGCACAAAACGCGAGCGCTGTTCGCCGAGACCGTCAATGGCGATGCGCACCACCTGCCCCGGCTTCACCCAGCCCGGCGGCTTCATGCCGCCCGCAACACCCGACGGCGTGCCGGTGGCGATGACGTCGCCCGGATAGAGCGTGAAGAACTGGCTCAGATAGGAAATGAGTTCGGCAACCGGAAACACCATGTCGGCGGTGATGCCGTTCTGGCGCGTTTCGCCATCGACCTCGGTGAGGATGCGTATGTTCTGCGGATCGGCGATCTCATCCGCCGTGACGAGCCACGGGCCGATGGGCGCGAATGTGTCGCCGCTCTTGCCCTTGGTCATCTGGCCACCACGGTCGCGCTGAAAAGCGCGCTCGGACACGTCATCAATGATCGTGTAACCGGCGACGTAAGAAAATGCATCCGCCTGAGAAACATATTTCGCACGGGTGCCGATGACGACGGCAAGCTCCGCTTCGTAATCCATCTGCACGGAGCCGCGCGGGATCAGCACATCGTCATAAGGCCCGTTGATCGAGCTATTCGCCTTCATGAAAAGAAGCGGTTCGGTCGGCAGATCATTGTTGAGTTCGGCGGCATGCTCGCGGTAATTCCGCCCGATGCACATGACCTTGCCGATTTGCGCGACCGGCGTGCCGAGGCGCGCACCTTCAGGCGCGAGCGGCAGGCTCATCGGATCGATGGAGCGGAGCCGCGCGAGACCTTCGGGCGACAGCGCCGCGCCGGTGACGTCGGGCAAATGGGCCGACAAATCGCGCACCTTGCCACCCGCGTCGAGCAGTCCCGGCTTTTCAGCCCCCTTGGGGCCAAACCTCACGAGTTTCATGCACTTATCTCCCAAGCGAACCGTGACGCACCCATGCCTCGCACGTCCCAATTGCGTCCGCAAGCCCTCACGGCGCAAACACAAAAGTAAGCAATCCGGCAGATAATTCGACCCTTCAAAGCCGGGGGACAGGCATGAGCGACCAGGACGCGTCGGAAACCGACATCGAGTATGAAGCCATCGAAGAGGCCATCATGCAGAACCCGCGCGGGCGCTGGTTCCTGACCGAATATGCGCGCCGCAACCGCGCGGCGGACACGAACCGTCTGCTGGAAGCCATCGACCGCCTCTACAACGCCGCGCTCGACACACGCGTCCAGGTCGCCGAAGTCCACGGCGAGGGAGCGCTGGCCGAACCCGATCTCGATTTCCTCTGGAACGGCCTTCAGGACATGCGCGCGGCCATCGACACGGCGCGACGCGACATGGCCGAAATCAAACCGCGAGAGACCGAGCGCTTCACCAATGCCGAAGACGACGCTGCCGCCGTCTCTTCCGCCGCCGAACGCGCAACCCTCGACATTCTGGCCGCCGTCGAACGGTTGCAGGACATTGCCGACACGCTGCGCACAGGCGGCGCCGATATCGATATTTGCGACGAAATCGAAACCCATGCGCGCGGCATCTTCATGGCCTCCGCTTTCCAGGACATGACGGGTCAGCGCATCGCCCGGCTTGTCGGCGCGTTGACCGATCTCGACCGCCGCATCGCGGGGATCATGGCGCAGGGTGGAGCTTCGGCCGTCGCCTAGGCGATCACTTTCGCAAAAAGTTCTGGATCGACATTGCCGCCGCTGAGCACGATGGCAACGGCTTTGCCGCGTGCATCGATCTTGCCCGTCAGCATGGCGGCAAGCGCAACCGCCCCGCCCGGCTCGACCGCGAGCTTCATTTCCATGAAGGCGAAACGCATGGCTTCCGCCACTTCGTCATCGGTGACGGCAAAGCCGCCCGCGAGGCGCGCGCGATTGATCTCGAAAGTCAGACCCCCCGGCGTCGGCGCCATCAGCGCGTCGCAGAAGGAGACATCCGCTTTCTCGTTGCGGAGACGCGCGCCCACTGCCAGCGAACGACGGTGATCGTCGAAGCCCGAAGGTTCCACGGAAAAGATTTTCGTCGCGGGAGACGCCTCGGCAAGAGCAAGCGACACTCCCGCGATGAGCCCGCCGCCGCCTGCCGGTATCAGCGCCGCATCGAGCGTTACGCCAAGACGCGATGCATCATCCGCGATCTCCAGCCCCACCGTCCCCTGCCCGGCAATGATCTGCGGATCGTCGTAAGGCGGCACGACAATCGCGCCATGTTCGGCAGCAAGCGCCCGGCCTATCGCTTCGCGGTCATCGCGGAGACGATCGTAAAGCACGATCTCCGCGCCCAGCGCCTGCGTGCGTTCCGTCTTGATGCGTGGCGCGTCGGCGGGCATGACGATGCGCGCCTTGATCCCGAGCAATGCGGCAGCGGCGGCGACGCCCTGCGCATGATTGCCCGACGACCAGGCGACGATGCCGCCCTTGCGCTCATCCGGCGTCAATTGGGAAAGACGATTATACGCACCGCGAAATTTGAACGAGCCGGTGCGTTGCAAAACTTCCGGCTTGATGAAGATGCGCCCGCCCGTAAGCGCGTTGAGCGCCGCGCATTCCAGAAGCGGCGTGCGCACCGCGACACCCTGAAGCCGCGCCGCCGCCACATGAACATCGGCGGAGGTCGGCAGCGCGCTCATGCGAAACCGGATTCGACATTGATGCAGCCGATGCTCCAGACCGGCGCGCCCTCGACGATGCGGCAGGTGAGCCGCGTCATGGAGAGCGGCGCAATGTCGATGCGCATGGCCGTACCGGGATCGAGGCCCAGCGCAAAACCGATGGCCGAACGGATGACGCTCTGATGCCCGACCGCGACAATGGCGTGACCCGCATAATGCGCCGTCAACCGTTCGATGGCATTGGCGACGCGCGCCGTGACGTCCGCGAAACTCTCGCCTTCCGGTGGGCGGATCTTCGCCGGATTGTTCCAGTCGAGGCTGCGATTGGCGGCATAGACATCGTTATGACTGCGGCCTTGCCAGAGCCCGTAATTCTGCTCGTTGAAATCCGGGATCGGAATGGGATCGACGCCGTCCCGCAGTGCAAGTGCCGTATAGCGCGTGCGCACCAGCGGGCTCGCCATCCACACCGCGACGGGTGGCAGGCGGCGCGAGAGCGCGGCGGAAACGCCCGCGTGAACCGGCTCGGCCGAGACATCGAGCTGGCCGAAGTAACGCGCCTCCTGCCCTTGCACGGGCGCGTGCCTGATCCATGTCCAGTCGGTGCGGCTTGGCGTTGTCATAAGGGCGGCAATGTTGTCGATAGTTGCGGGAGCGGAGCCGGCGTCGAACGGCTGGCATCATACCATGGATCGCAGACCGGCTTGCCGTTCTCCGTGAGCGGCATATTGGAAATCGCGACCGCGCGGTCGGTGCGGGCGATGACGCACATGCGCTTTAGAAGCCCGGCGGATTGCCAGACGTCGAAGAGGCGCGCACGTACGACCATGAAGGTCAGTTCCGGCCCATTCCAGATTTTCGAAAAATCCTGCACCCTGGCGAGATGCCGGCTCGTATCTTCCTGCGTCATGCCGAAGACGAATTCCGCCGTATTGTCGACGATCACGACCTTGTCGTTGAGATAGACCGGCAGATCGTAGAAGAAGGTGCCGTAGCTCGCGACGGTCTCGCCGTGATGACGATGCGCCTTGATCGCCTCGGCCATCGTCTTGACCGAATTCGGATCGGCGATGGAGCCGACGAGGCTGACGCCGCTCCAGCCGAGCGCCGCCGTGAGGACGATGGCGGCGAGCGTCGCCTTCTCCCCGAAACGGCGCGGCAGAAAAATCGCCGCCAGCGCGCCGAGCGCGAAGATCGCGGCCATGACGAAGACGACCGGCGCGACATTGGCGAGATGAATGCCGACCGTATCGTCCAGCCGCAGAGACGGCATGTTATAGGCGATGACGACGGTTGCGGCGATCAGACCGAAGGCACCGGCGAAAAACCAGCGGCCAAGCGGCAGATCGTCCCGCGCATCGAGACGCGGTCCCAACAGGCGGCCAAGCAGCACGGCGAGCGGCGGAAAGACCGGCAGGATGTAAGGCGGCAGCTTCGAATCCGAGACGGAAAAGAAGACGAAGATGATCGCGATCCAGAGGATCAGAAACATCTCGACCGGGCGCTCGCTGCGGCGCGACCAGCGGGGCAATGCATCCTTGATCGCGCGCCAGAGATAGCCAGTCCAGGGCAGAAAGCCGATGAGCAGCACGGGAATGAAATACCATATCGGCTCGTCGCGCTTATGCACCGTCGTCGTGAAGCGCATGAAATGCTCATGGACGAAATAGAACCAGAGGAAATCCTGGTTCCGCATCGCCGCGAGAATGTGCCACGGCAAAGCGATGGCAAGAAAAATTGCGATGCCCGACGGGCACAAAGCCCGGCGGATGAAGGACCAGCGCCCGATGACGGCGATCCAGACCAGACCGATAAGGCCCGGCAGCAGAACGCCGATAAGACCCTTCGTCAGCACCGCTAGCGCGGCGGCGGCATGCCCGCCCCTCGCCCACCATATGGCTTTCTTTTCGTTTTTCTCTTCCGCCGACAGGAGAAAAGAAAAAAGCGCGGCGCTCATCAGTACGCTTTCGGCCATATCGAGAATGACGACGCGGGCCAGCAGATAGTAAAGCAGCGTCGTCGCCAGCACCCCGCCCGCGACAAGGCCAGCCTTGCGGCCATAGAAGCGCCGCGCAACGCCATAGCTCATCAACGCGCCGAAAAGGCCAAGCAGTGCCGGCCAGAGGCGCATCGACCACTCGGAAATGCCAAGCGTCTTGATGGCGGAGGCTTCAAGCCAATAGAAGAGCGGCGGCTTTTCAAAATAGAGAATGCCATTGAGGCGCGGCAACACATAGTCGCCGGTCTCGACCATCTCACGCGGAATTTCGATGTAGCGGCCTTCGTCCGGCGAGGAAAAGCTGCGCCCGCCGATATTGAAGAGAAACAGTGCGGCCAGCGCCACCGTAACGAATAGCGTCAGCGCGCCGCGCCGGTTGACGAAATCATCGATCTTTGCCCGCAACACCGTCACGTCAACCTGTCTCCACGCTTGAGCGCGGCAAGAGCCGCGGCGCTCGCCTCGAATTCATTCTCGCCTTCAAAACCGAAATGCGTGAGCGCGACAGCGCCCGCACCCGCCGCAATGGTGAGCGGTGCGAGCGACAGGACCTCGCCGGGCGCGCCCTCGCCCGCCGCCGCATGCGCGCGCCACACCATCAGCTTGCGTCCGTCAACGAAAGCAAAAGCGCCGGGAAACGGCGCGGTGACGGCGCGGACGAGATCGACGACGCGCTTTGCGGGCTGCGACCAATCTATGCGCCCGTCATCGGGCTTGCGGATGCCGAAATAAGTGACTTTGCTCTCGTCCTGAACTTCGCGCGGTGCGGTGCCCGCTTTCAACGCCTCGATCTGGCGGGTGACGATGGCGACGGCGGCGGCGGGAATGCGCTTGGCGACATCGCCTGCCGTTTCATCGGGACCGATAGGCACGGCCTCGCGGTCGATGATATCGCCCGCATCCGCCGCCTTCACCATCACATGCAACGTGACGCCGGTTTCGCTCTCGCCGTTGATGATCGCCCAGTTCAAGGGCGCGCGGCCCCGGTAACGCGGCAGCAGCGAGCCATGCATATTGAAAGCGCCAAGCCGCGCCAGCTTCAGAATGCGCTCGGGGATCATCTTGCGATAATAGAAAGACAGAATGAGATCCGGCGCGAGATCGGCGACGATGCGCTCGACCTCATCGCCATCCCTGGGCTCGACGGTGAAAACCGGAATGCCGTGGTCTTCGGCCAGCGCCGCGCAGGACTGGAACCACTGGCGCTCGCCCGCATCGTCTTCATGCGTGAACAACGCCGCGATCGTCTCGCCCCTGTTCAGCAGCAGTTCGAGGCAGGCATGGCCCACCTCGCTATAAGCGAAGACGACGATCCCGCCGGCCATGATGCGTCAGGTCTTTTCGTGAATGGTGCGGATGCGGAAGCGTGCGCGCGAGCGGACCTGCTGATAGATGCGCCCGACATATTCGCCGACGATGCCGAGGCCGGTGATGACGACGCCGAGCAGGAAAAAGAGAATGGCGAAAAGCGTGAAGATGCCTTCGACTTCCGGGCCGATGAAGATGCGTCGAAGCACCATGTAGAAGACAAGCAGCAGGCTCGCCGCCGAAACGCCCATGCCGACCATGGTGAAAAGTTGCAACGGTACAAGGCTGAAGCCGGTCATCAGATCGAAGTTGAGGCGCAGCAGCCGGTAGAGATTATAGTTCGACGTGCCTGCGTGACGCGCCGCATGTTCGACTTCGACTTCGGCGGGATTCTCTGCATAGAACTGCGCGAGCGCCGGAATGAAGGTCGATGTCTCGCCGCTTTCGACGATGATACGGACAATGCCCCGGCGATAGGCGCGCAGCATGCAACCCTGATCGCGCATCTTGATGCCCGTGATTTTCTCGCGCACCAGATTGACGAGACGCGAGGGCAAGGTGCGAAAGACGCTGTCCTGACGGTCGCGGCGATAGGAGCCGACGACATCGTGGCCCGCATCCATCTCGGCGATGAGTTTGGGAATTTCCTCCGGCGGGTTCTGGAGGTCTGCGTCAAGCGTCACGATGATCTCGCCCCGCGCGGTCTCGAACCCCGCCATCACGGCCATGTGCTGCCCGTAATTGCGGTCGAACTCGACGACACGGATGAGATCGGGGCGCTTGTCGACGAAAGTTTTCAGGATCGCCAGCGAATTGTCTTTGCTGCCGTCATCGGTGAAGACGATCTCGATGCGCCGGCCCATCTTGTCGGCCACCGCCGTCAGCCGCTCGAAGAGCAGCGGCAGGTTCGCAGACTCGTTATAGACCGGAATGACGATGCTGATTTCAGGCGCGGCGACGAGCGTGGCGGCGGCGGGAGAGGTCATGGAGGTTTCACTCATGTCGAAATCCGCCGATCAGGTGCGCGAGATCATGAACACGCCGACCATGATGACGGCGATACCGGCGATGCGCACAGGCGTCAGCGCTTCACCGAAGACATAGTAAGCGGCAATCGCCGTGACAATGTAGCCGACCGACAGCATCGGATAGGCAAATCCGACATCGACGCGCGACAGAGCGAGCAACCAGACCGCGACACTGACGACGTAGCAGGCAAGCCCGAAGACAACGTAAGGATTGGTGCCGATGCGCCAACTCATGTCCCAAAGGACGGCAGGCGTGAACTCGAAATGACCGATCTGGCGCATGCCCTGCTTCAGCGCGAGCTGCGCGATGGCATTGAGAAAGACGCCGGTGAAAATCAGCGGAAGCGAACGCGCCATCATGCCGCCACCTGCCGGCCTTCGACCGCCATGGTGCCGGAGCGGCCATCGACCTCGCCCTGATCGAGCGCCGCGACGGGCACCGTCTCGCGCTTCGCATTGAGATTTGCGGCTTCCTCGGCGGACGAGACGAAAGCGACCCCGGCCGCCTTTGCCCGGTCGAGAAACTCTCCGAACCAGTCGATCATGCTCATCCCCTCGATTTCGGCATGTATCGTGAAAACATCGAACCGTCCGGGCGCGAGGCGGCGGAGCAATTCGTCGGCAAGCGTCTCGGTCGGATATTCAGGCCGCCCCATCAATTCATCGAGTGTGGGCAGCGTCGTCGGAATCTGCAACGTGCGAAATCGTTTGCCGCCCGCCACGGGATAGAAAGGCGCATGGCCCCGTGTGTCCGTGGCGTAGTCGAGGCCCGCCGCATCGTACGCGGCAAGGCTCGCCGCATTGGCCTGCCAGCCCGCCGCGCCCGCCGTTTTGGCGGGCTTGCCGAAGACTTCTTCATAAGCCCGCGCGGCCTTGCCGAATTCCTCGGCAACACGAGCGCCGGACAACGTGAAGAGCTTGTCCTGCCAGAAAACGTGATCCCAGCAATGAATGCCGGTCTCGAAACCCGCCGCCGCGACGGCGCGCATCGCCTCGCGGTTCTTCTTTGCGATGTTCGGGCCCGGCAGCACGACGCCGTTCATCAGCGTGCGCAACCCGTAAGTCGAGACGACGCTGGTGCGACTGACCTTGCTGAAGAAGCCCGGGCGGAAGATGCGCCGGATCGCCCTGCCCGTATTGTCCGGCCCGAGCGAAAACAGAAACGTCGCGGGCACGCCCTTGCGTTGAAGCAACGCCGAGAGAGCGGGCACGCCTTCGCGCGTGCCGCGATCCGTGTCGACGTCGATCTTGATGGCAAGGCGCGGCGCCGTCATGTCGGTTGGCTCACAGAAGTTCTTTCTCGACCGTCCCCTTTTGCGAGCCCGGACCGAACTGATCGATATAGAACTCGACGGTCTTGCGGATCGCGGTGCGCACGTCGGTCGAAGGCGCCCATCCGAGCGACTTGATCGCTTTGATCGAGGGCACGCGCACCAGCATGTCCTGATAGCCCTTGCCGTAATAGGCGCCGCTGTCGATCTTCACCAGATTGACGCGCTTGCGCACATCCTCATAACCGGGGAATTCCGAAACGACATCGATCATCATCTCGGCAAGCTCGGCGACCGACAGCTCGGCCTCCGGGAAACCGATGTTGAAAATGCGCTGATCCGCCTTGCCGTCCTTGTTCTCGATGATCTTCATCAAAGCCTGAATGGCATCGTCGATATAGATGAAGCAGCGCTTCTGCGCGCCGCCATCGACGAGCTGGATGTCCTTGCCGCGCAGGATGTTGCCGAGGAACTGCGTCAGCACGCGCGACGAGCCTTCATTGGCGGCCATGATGTTGTCGAGGCGCGGGCCGATGAAGTTGAACGGGCGGAACAGCGTGTAACGCAGCTGGTTCTTCAAGCCATAGGCGTGAATGACGCGGTCGAGAAGCTGCTTCGAGCAGGAATAGATCCAGCGCTGCTTGTTGATCGGGCCGAGAACGAGATTGCTGGTCTCCTCGTCGAACTCCTCATCCGGCGACATGCCATAGACTTCCGAGGTCGAGGGGAAAACGACGCGTTTGTTGTAGCGCACGCAGTAGCGGACGATGGCGAGGTTCGCTTCGAAATCGAGCTCGAAAACGCGCAGCGGATCGGAGACGTAGATCGCGGGCGTCGCGATGGCGACCAGCGGCAGGACCACGTCGCATTTGCGGACGTGATACTCGATCCACTCTTTGTTGATGGTGATGTCGCCTTCGACGAAGTGAAAGCGCGGGTCGCCTATGGAGTCGCCAAGCTTGTCGTTCTGAAGGTCCATGCCATAGACCTCCCAATCCGTCGTCTTCAGGATTGTTTCGCTCAAATGGCTGCCGATGAAGCCGTTGACGCCCAATATCAGAATCTTGAGGCTCATTCGTCCCTCTTGGTGAGGCGGGGCTCACGCTGCAATTCGGCAAAAAAGCCCGGATTTGGGCCATTTTCCGGGCGTTCCGGCCCTGCTCGATTTCGCGCGTAGTGAACTTTGTTTCG
>DASYEM010000137.1:0-60297 GCA_036499025.1 Parvibaculum sp.
TTCGAGGCCTGCGACTTCCTGATGGACTACTTGAAGACCCGCGCGCCCTTCTGGAAACGCGAGGGCGAAAGCTGGGTCGAGGCAAAGGCAAGCGACGACAAGGCGGCGGAACGCTGGAAATAGCCGCGTCCTTCTCTCGGAAGATGTATTGCAAAAACACCGTCTTGGCGCATCACAGGCTGCTCATAAACTGTTCTCCATATGCAATTGGAGAACATCGCATGACCACCGAACACATCTCACCTGATATTCCGCCGGGCTTCGCGCCGCATTTCCGTAAAAGCCCCGTCACAACCCCATGGGAACCGCTCTACTCCAAAACCACCGACAAGGCGGTCGTCATCGGCTTGCGCATCGCCGCACCGCATACCAATTCGCGCGGCCTTGCTCATGGCGGCTTGATCTCAACACTCGCGGACAACGCGATGGGATTGAGTTGCGGGCTGCACTATCCGAACGGGAGCGCGGCGCTGACCGTGAGCCTCAACATCGATTTTCTCGGCTCGGCGACAATCGGCCAGTGGCTCGAGGTCTCGACGGAATTCGTGAAGCCCGGCTCGACACTCTGTTTTGCGCAATGTTTCGTCACCGCCGACGGCAAGCCTTGCGCGCGGGCGAACGCGACGTTCAGGATTGCGACCACTCATTGAACAAACAAAAAGGGCGGCTCAATGAGCCGCCCTCTTCGTCTGGTGCGATGAGAGTTACGCCGTGGCGCGCGCGGCGACCTTTGGCTGGACTTCGGCCATGTAATCTTCAAACAGCGTCGCGGTGATCTTGCCCGGCGTGAATTTGTGTGGGCCGATCTCGCCGACAGGCGTCACTTCCGCCGCCGAACCGGTGATGAAGCATTCGCTGAAGCTTGGCAGTTCCTCCGGCTTGATGTGCCGTTCGATGACCTCAATGCCGCGCTTTTTGGCGAGCCCGATCACCGTCTGGCGTGTGATCCCGTTCAGGAAGCAATCCGGCGTCGGCGTGTGGATGACGCCGTCCTTGATGAAGAAGATGTTGGCGCCCGTGGCTTCCGCGACGTAGCCGCGATAGTCGTACATCAGCGCGTCGGCATAGCCGTTGTTTTCGGCGGCGTGCTTGGAGATCGTGCAGATCATGTAGAGGCCGGCGGCCTTGGCATGGGACGGCGCGGTTTCCGGCGAAGGACGCTTGTACTTGGCGATGTCGAGGCGGATGCCCTTCTTGCGCTGTTCCACGTCGAAATAGGACGGCCATTCCCAGGCGGCGACGGCGAAGTTGATCTTATTCTTCTGCGCCGAGACGCCCATCATCTCGCTACCGCGCCAGGCGACCGGGCGGACATAACCATCGACGAGCTTCTGCGCCGCAAGTTCCGCCCGGCAGGCCTCGTTGATTTCTTCGACCGAATAGGGAATCTCGAAGCCCATGAGCTTGGCTGAATTGACCAGACGCTCGGAATGTTCCTGGAGCTTGAATATCTCGCCGCCATAGGCCCGGCATCCTTCGAATACGCTGCTCGCATAATGGAGCCCATGCGTCAGCACGTGGATCTTCGCATCCGCCCAAGGCACCAACGTGCCGTTGAACCAGATGAAGCCGTCGCGTTTATCGAAAGGAATGTCTGCCATTTGTCCGATCCTTTTCCGCCGCATTCAGCTCTTTGAGCGAGCCCTTTCAGGCTTTGCGTTGGATAGCCACTTTGCCCCGATCGAAGCCTGCCGAAAACATATAGAATTTGGAAGATTCGACCGGCCCGGTTTCGTTTATTGTCTCTTGGCGGTCCCTATTATCTAGCACCGCAGGAAAAATATGTCAACATGGCTGACATAAATAGATGAGCAGCGCCAAAACCATAGGCAAAGAGCGGATTTCCGAGGCGATGAAACGCGCAAGTCCGCCTGAAACGGAAGCCGACGAACGCCTGACCGAGGCGATCGAGCTGCTGTTTTTCGGCTATCGCGACTTCATCAGCGACCCGGACGCGATCCTGACCGAATATGAATTCGGCCGGGCGCATCACCGCGTCGTCCATTTTGTCGGGCGCAATCCCGGCATCACCGTCGCTGAACTTCTCGACATTCTGCGCATCACCAAGCAAAGCCTCGCCCGGGTGCTGAGACAATTGATCGAGCGCGGCTTCATCGAGCAGAAGACTGGCGAAAAAGACCGCCGCCAGCGCCGCCTTTATCTGACGGAAGCAGGCGCGGAATTATTGCGCCGCCTCGTCGCCCCGCAGCGCGACCGCGTGCGCAAGGCATTGGCCGCCGCAGGTCCCGGTGCGGAAACGGCCTGGCGCTCGGTAATGTTCTCCTTGCTGAATGAAGAAAACCGGCCCGAGGTCGAACACATCATCGCCAAGGACAGCAAATGAGCGGCACGCCCGAAGCGGTTGAAGCCTCGCCTTCCGCGCCCGGCGAAGATGCGCCGCATATTCTCGTCGTCGATGACGACCGCCGCATCCGCGAACTCATCAAGCGCTATCTGTCGGAACATGGCTACCGCATCTCGACGGCGGAGAACGCCGCCGAAGCGCGCGCCAAGCTCGCGGGCCTGACCTTCGATCTTCTGGTGGTCGACGTGATGATGCCGGGCGAAAGCGGGCTCGACCTCACCTCGTCGCTGCGCCGCTCATCGAGCGTGCCGATCCTGATGCTGACCGCACGCACGGAAACCGATGACCGCATCGCAGGCCTCGAACGTGGCGCCGACGACTATCTCGGCAAGCCCTTCGAGCCGCGCGAACTGCTGCTGCGCATCGGCACCATTCTCAAGCGCTCCAAGGTGCAAGGCGGACGCAACGAAGAAATCTCGATCGGCGACTGCCGCTTCAATGTTTCGCGCGGCGAGCTGAAACGCGGCGAAGATGTCATACGTTTGACGACACGCGAAGTGCAGCTGATGCGTATTTTCGCGACCCATCCGGGACAGGCGCTCTCCCGCCTCGATCTTTGCGACAATGAGGCGGCGGAACGCTCGATTGACGTGCAGATCAACCGCCTGCGCCGCAAGATCGAGATCGATCCGCGCAATCCGCTCTATCTTCAAACGGTGCGCGGCGAAGGCTATGTGCTGATACCGGACTGAGTTGTCCCCTGGAAAATCTTATGCCCTTTCGGCCTTTTCTATTGATAAAGCGATTTCTGCCGAGCGGGCTCTATTGGCGCTCGCTGATGATCATCGTCGTGCCGATGGTGATGCTGCAGGCCTTCGTCACCTATGTTTTCATGGAGCGCCATTGGCAGATGGTGACGGAAGCGCTGTCGCAAAGCGCCGTCGCCGACATCGCCATGCTGTTGTCGGAATATGAGCAGGACCCGACGCGAGAAACGGCGGTGCGAATTTCGGCGCAAGCCAGCACCTACCTGTCGATGTCGGTGGCTTTTCTGCCGAATGAAAAACTGCCGGAGAATTCGTCCTTCGCCGGTGGCCTGCTCGACCGTTCTCTGGCCGACGAAATCCGCGCGCGGATCCCGAGGCCCTTCTGGATCGACACGGAAACCTATAGCGACTATGTCGATATCCGCATCGCCTTTGACGGCGGCGTCATGCGCGCACTGCCCTTGCGCAGCCATGTCTATGCGGCGAATTCGCATATCTTCATCGTCTGGATGGTCGCCGCCTCCATCGTACTCATCATCGTCGCGCTGCTCTTTCTGCGAAACCAGATCAGGCCCATCGAGCGGCTGGCGCAGGCGGCGGAAGATTTCGGCATGGGCCGCGACGTCGAGCGTTTCAAACCGCAAGGCGCATCCGAAGTGCGCCGCGCCGCCATCGCCTTCCTGCAAATGCGCGAACGCATCCGCCGCCAGATCGAACAGCGCACGGCCATGCTCGCCGGTGTCAGCCACGACCTCAGAACGCCGCTGACGCGCTTCAAGCTGCAACTCGCTATGCTGAAGGACACGCCGGAAACCGAAGAGCTGCGCGCCGATGTGCGCGAAATGGAGCGGATGCTCGAGGATTACCTCGACTTCGTGCGCGGCGATCCGCGCGAAGTCTCGGAGGAAACCGATCTCGGCGAATTGCTGGAAGAAATTCAGGGCGACGCGCAGCGCAAGGGGCAGCGCGTCGCGCTCGAAACGGTGGGAGACATCACTCTGCCGCTGCGCCGCAACGCTTTCAAACGCTGCCTCACCAACGTTGTCGACAATGCGGGCAAATATGCCCGGCAGGTCTGGGTGACGGCTGTGCGCGACGGCGACGACATCGACATTCTGGTCGACGACAATGGCGAAGGCATTCCCGACGACCAGCTGGAAGAAGTCTTCCGCCCCTTCTATCGCCTCGATGCGGCGCGCAACCTAGATGAAGGCGGCACCGGCCTCGGCCTCGCCATCGCCCGCGACATCGCGCGCGGCCATGGTGGAGATATTCAACTCTCACGCAGTCCCATGGGCGGCTTGCGCGCGCTTATCCACGTTCCGGTCTGAACGCCTCACATCAATTTGCGGCCATTCGGCACCGGATGATCGACGCCGACGAGAACGACGTAACCGTTCTCGTCTTCAAAGCCGAGCGTCAGCACTTCCGACATGAAGGGCCCGATCTGGCGCGGCGGAAAATTGACCACCGCCGCGACTTGCCGTCCGATCAAACCTTCGGGCGTATAGTGTTGCGTAATCTGCGCCGAGCTCTTCTTGACGCCAATCTCGGGACCGAAATCGATGCGCAGCTTGATCGCGGGCTTGCGCGCTTCGGGAAAAGGCTCGGCCGCGACCACCGTGCCGATGCGGATGTCGACTTTCAGAAAATCATCGAAAGAAATCGTCTCGCTCATGCGGCGCTCTCACGAGTGGACCGCCCGCGAAACCGCGCGACGGTGGCGAGCATGTCTTCGGCTTGACGCAAACGCCGGTCGAGTTCCGACATGGTCTTGGCCTGATCCTCGCCGTCTTCGAGCCAGACGCGGAAGACACGCGCCCAGATGAGCGCGAGACCGCGCACGCGCAGCACGCCGCGAACGCCGGAACTGTCCAGACCCGCCGCTTCGAGCATCCAGCCAAGCGACTGAAACGCCGGACGCAGCAGCGCTACGGCGGCGACGGGATCGCGGGCAAGATCGCGGGAGATTTTCTTAAGGGCGGGCTTTGACGGCGAGAGCGCGTCGAAACGCATCATCAACACATCGAACAAACGGTCGCGGGCCGTTTCGCCGTCGAGGTCTTCGGCTTCCGCCGCTTTGAGAACTTCGGCATCTACGCCGCGCGACCAGGCGGCAAGGATCGCGGATTTCGTGGGAAACATCTGCGCAAGTTCAGGCAGGCTCACTTTCGCAGCCGATGCGATGTCGGAAAGCGACAAATCATGCCAGCCATCCTGCACGGCGAGTTTTAATGCCGCCGCGACGATCTTTTCGCTCTTGTCGATTTTCTTCGCCATGCGCCTCTCCTCATCGAAGGAGAACATAGGCATTCGGCAGGGCTTTGACGAGATGGCTCAGGCCGCCAGCCGCGACCACTTGCGCAGGGCGACCAGCGCCCAAATCCCTTCGACGACGCCGAAGGGCCATGCGCCTTGCAGGAAACCGTAGATCGAGCCCAGCGCGCAGGCGCCCGCAAAGCCGAGGACATACCAATGGCTGCGGCTCTCAAGCGCATAGGTGACGAGCATGGCCGAGACGGCGAAGAGACCGAAAACCGTGAGGCCGTCCACTATTGGCCGAGGACGCGGGCACGGTCGCGCGCCGCCGCCGTGGCCCGGCGCAGGAGCGGCGACAGACCGCCCTCGCCCATCAGCACGTCGAGCGCCGCCGCCGTGGTCCCGCCGGGCGAGGTGACATTCTTGCGCAAGGTGGACGCTTCGTCGGGAAGACGATGAAGCATTTCGCCTGCGCCGCTCACCGTCGCGCGCGCAAGCTGCATCGAGAGCTTCGGATCGAGGCCAAGCGCCTCGCCCGCCGCCGCGAGACATTCCGCGAGATAGAAAACGTAAGCCGGCCCGGAACCGGAAATCGCCGTCACCGCATCGATCAGGGGCTCGCTCTCGACCCAGCCGACCTCGCCAACCGCCGCCAGCAGCTCACTTGCAAGCTGACGCTGTTCCGCCGTGACCTGCGCATTGGCGAAAGCCGCCGTGATGCCGCGCCCGATGGCGGCAGGGGTGTTCGGCATGGCGCGCACGGCAGCGATCTCGCCACCGAGCAATTCTTTCAAACGAATGACGCTCGTGCCCGCCGCGATCGACAGAAACAGAGTGTCCGGCGAAACAAGTGCGCCAAGTTCCGGCAGCACCTTGTCCATCGCCTGCGGCTTCACAGCGAGCAGCACGACGGCGGGCTTGCGCGCGGCGAGATCGGCAACGCTGAAATTCAAGGGAATGCCGCGCTCGGCGATCAGCCGCGCCACGTCCGGCGACGGCGCAGGATCGCGCACGAAAACATTCTTGGGCGAGAGGCCCTTGTCGAGCCAGCCTGAAAGAAGCGCCGCGCCCATCTTGCCTGCGCCGACAAGAATGAGCGGACGTTGAAGCGAAAGTGTCATGACTGAAACCGTATACCGTCGAACGGAAGAGGCTTACGCATTGCCCCGCGTCTCGAACATCGCTGCCGCAATGGCTTCCTCGGCGCTCTTGCCCGCCCAGAGAACGAACTGCACCGCGGGATAATAGCGTTCGCAAGCCTCGACCGCGAGACGCAGCAGCGCCTCGCATTGTTCGGGCGTCGCCGTCGCCCCGCCGCAAAGCAGCAGGCTGTTGCGATAAAGAAGCACGCCCTCTTCCGACCACATGTCGAAATGGCCCGACCAGAGCTGCTCGTTGATGAGGCTGAGAAGATGCCTGATCTGCGGACGCTTGTCGGTAGGCACGCGCATGTCGAGCGTCGAGGCTACATGAAGCCCCGAAAGGTCGTTCCGCCAGTTCAAGGAAATCTGGTGATCGCGCCACTCGCCGGCGACGCAGATGGTCAATTCGTCTTCATGGCTGCGCTCGAAAATCCAGTCGCGGATCGAGGCCACCTGCTCAAGAAGATCCAGGGGATTTGCATCGAACTCGTCGGCTTCAACGAGGGAAGCGGTCATTCTGAACCCCGATCTGCGCACCCGGCGCGGGACGAATCCCGAAGGTGATCCCACAACATATTGTAGGTCTAGCCCCCGGGCCCCACCATCCCAACGTGGCTCATGCTTTGAGTCGGCGCAAGCGCGCAGGGGGCCACGGAGAGCGGCGCCGGACAGAAATCCACAGATTTCTGGAATGTCAGGCCAGCTCGGGATCCTCGGCGGCAGGTTTTACAGCCTTCGACGCCTTGGGCTTTGCCGCCAGCGCCGCTTCGAGCGCCGCGACACGGGCCTTCAACTCTTCATTCTCCTCGCGAGCGAGGCTCGCCATGGCGCGCACCACCTCGAACTCCTCGCGGGGGACCAGATCGAGATCGGCGACAAGGCGCTCGGCCTGAGAGCGGATGACCGTTTCAACTTCCTGGCGCACACCCTGAGCCGCCCCGGCGGCATTCGTGAAAAGCTGGGCGATGCCGTCGAGTACGCGGTTCTGCGTCTGGGTCATGTCGATCTCCTGTTCACCGGGGGCCGATTATAAACCTTCGGGCTCAAAAATCGACCGGGCCAAAGCGCCTCACATCTTGAGGCGAAGGGCGCCCATATAGTCGCGCTTGCCCACCGGCACGCCTGTGGAGCGCAGGATGTTATAGGCGGTGGTCGCATGGAAATGGAAATTGGGCATCGAGAAGGACATCAGAAACCCTTCCGCCGTGAACAGGCGTTCGAGATCGCGCACCCTGAAGACCACATCGGCACCCTCGCGGCTGTTGATTTCGCCCGGCGTCATCGCGCGCAACGCGGCGCGAGCCTCATCGACCGCGGCTTGCAATCCCGCATAGTCATGTGCGGGTCTCTCACCCGGCAGGCCGAAGATGCCGCTCTTTATGGCCTCCATGGCGCCGACCGAATGGAAGATCACCGACTGGATCTGGAAGCGGAAAGGATGCATGTCCGGGAAAAGACGCGCATCGACCATTTGCTCGGGGTCGATCTTGTTGTTCCGGCAATGCGAGAGCCCCAGAGCGAGGAAGCCGCTCACGGCATCCAATGTCTGGAGATAATTGGGGACACTTCCGTCATAGAGCGAAATCGCCATCGTGGTTCTACCTGCCTGTTTGCGCTTTCGGGATCGCCTCGGACAGGGTAGCACCATTGTCGAACGCGCATATGCTTTGCTTGACACCCGACGGGCGGCGGCGACACTAGCGCCCGCTCATCCCCCCGAACATCGGACACACAATGACCGGCATTCCTTTCCCGAACATCGATCCGGTGCTGATCCATCTCGGTCCCTTCGCGATCCGCTGGTATGCGCTGGCCTATATCGCGGGCCTCGTTCTCGGCTGGCGCTACATTCTGAAGATGATCGATACGCCGCGCCTCTGGAACGGCACGCCGCCGATAACGAAGCTCCAGGTCGACGACGCGCTGCTCTGGGCGGCGTTAGGCGTCATTCTCGGCGGGCGCATCGGCTATGTGCTGGTTTACGATTCCGTCGATTACATGGCGAACCCGCTCGAGATTTTTAAAGTCTGGCATGGCGGCATGAGCTTTCACGGCGCGGCGCTCGGCGTGCTGATCGCATTGGCTATCTTCGCGCGCCGCAACGCCATACCGGTGCTGACGTTGTTCGATCTCACCACGGCGGCCCAACCCATCGGCCAGTTCTTCGGCCGCATCGCCAATTTCATCAACGGCGAATTGTGGGGCCGTCCCACCGATGAGCCTTGGGGCGTGATCTTTCCGCATGGCGGACCCATGCCGCGCCATCCGAGTCAGATCTATGAAGCTTTTCTGGAAGGCATCATACTTTTCATCGTGTTGCGCATTCTGACGCATCGCTTCAAAGCCTTTCAGCGACCCGGAACCGTATGGGGCGCCTTCATCGCCGGTTATGGCGCGGCACGCGTTTTTGTCGAATTTTTTCGCGAGCCCGATGCGCAGATCGGCTATCTCTATGGCGATTGGCTGACCATGGGCATGTTGCTGTCGCTGCCGATGATCGCCGTCG
Source organism: Parvibaculum sp. (assembly GCA_036499025.1). Taxonomy (GTDB): domain Bacteria; phylum Pseudomonadota; class Alphaproteobacteria; order Parvibaculales; family Parvibaculaceae; genus Parvibaculum. The sequence goes on from DASYEM010000137.1 coordinate 8,980, forward strand.
GTCTTCTCATCGTCTGGCAAGCGCCGCGCATCGCCGCATGGGGAACGCCGGCCGCCGCAACTAAACGTAAATAATGACGGTCCTCGCTCAACATATCGCGCGTCTCATTTCAGAGACGGGCCCGATCTCCATCAGTCACTTCATGGCGCTGGCGCTTGGCCATCCCAAGCACGGCTATTACATGACGCGCGATCCGCTGGGCGCGGCGGGCGACTTCACAACCTCGCCGGAAATCAGTCAGATGTTCGGCGAACTGGTCGGCCTCTGGATTGCCGAGACCTGGATCGCGCAAGGCCGCCCCTCGCCCTTCATCCTCGCCGAACTCGGGCCCGGACGCGGCACGCTGATGGCCGATGCGCTTCGCGCGCTGCGCTCCGTGCCTGGCCTGTTCGATATCTTGCAATTGCATTTCGTCGAAACGAGCCCGGTGCTTGCCGCCGCGCAAAAACGGAATGTGCCGAATGCCACATGGCATGATCGCTTCGATACATTGCCCGAGGGGCCGCTATTCCTCATCGCCAATGAATTCTTCGATGCGCTGCCGATCCGGCAATTCGTGCGCATGGAGCGCGGCTGGTGCGAACGTTTCGTGATGCTTGACGATGACAGCACCGAAGATGCGCCGCACTTCGTGCCCGCAATCACGCCGGTGCCGATCCAGTCCGACGACATTCTGCCACCTGCCGCGCGCAATGCCCCGGTCGGCAGCCTTGCAGAAATCTCTCCGGCGTCGGGCGCTTTCGCCGAAGACATCGCGCTCCGCCTGAAACGCCACGGCGGCGCGGCGCTCATCATCGATTACGGCCACGCAAAAAGCGCCGTCGGCGATACGCTGCAAGCCCTGCGCGCGCATAACTTCGTCGATGCCTTCGAGACGCCCGGCGAAGCGGATCTGACGGCGCATGTCGATTTCGAAGCGCTGGCGCTCGCGGCCAAAGTGGGCGGCGCAGTTGCGCATGGGCCCGTCGAGCAGGGATCGTTTTTGCGCGCGCTCGGGATCAAAGCCCGCGCCGAAGCGTTGAAGGCGAGAGCGACACCGGAACAGGCGCGCGATATAGATGCCGCAGAGCGGCGATTGACCGCACGCGAGGAGATGGGCAGCTTGTTCAAGGTGATGGCGCTGACGGCGCCCAACGCACCGGAGCTTGCCGGGTTTTGAGGTAAGAATGCTGACTGCAAAGCCGCTCGATGCCCTCAATCACATTCGCCACGGCTTCTTTACGCGCGAAGGCGGCGTCTCGAAAGGCATCTATGCCTCGCTGAATTGCGGCTACGGCTCGGATGACGAAAAGGGCGCGGTGACGGAAAACCGTGCGCGCGTGGCACAAGCCCTGAGCGTCGAAGCCGACAAGCTTCTGACCGTCCATCAGATCCATAGCCCGACCGTCATCCGCGTCACGGAACCGTGGACGCCCGCCACCGCGCCGCAAGCCGACGCCATGGTGACGGATCAACCCAACATCGCGCTCGGCGTTCTGGCCGCCGATTGCGCCCCGGTGCTTTTCGCCGATGCGACGGCGCGCGTCGCTGGCGCAGCCCATGCCGGTTGGAAAGGCGCTTTTACCGGCGTTCTTGAAGCGACCGTCGAGGCGATGATCGGACTTGGCGCCAAGCGCGAGCGCATCGTCGCCGCCATCGGTCCCTGCATTTCGCGCGACGCCTATGAAGTCGGCCCGGAATTTCTCGAACGCTTTTTGCAGGCCGACGAAGCCAACAGCAAATGGTTCATGCCCTCGGCGCGCGAAGATCATTTCATGTTCGACCTGCCCGCCTTTGCAGCTTCGCGCCTTGAAGGCACGCAGATTTCGACCGTGGCCCAGCTCGGCGTCTGCACCTATGCCGACGACAAACGCTTCTTCTCCTATCGCCGCACGACGCATCGCGGCGAAGGCGATTATGGCCGCCAGATTTCGGCGATTGCTCTCAGGGCTGACACTTAACCGCCTGCGCTTGCTACTCTGGCCCAACGCGAATCGAAACGAGTCGCGGATTGGGCGAGATCATGTCGGCTGGGAACGGAAACGGACGGAGGCAAGTGCGCATCGCTGCGGCGATGGCGCTTCTGGGCCTTGCCGGTTGCGTCGATAACGCCTCTTCTCCCAAGGCCGCGCCGCAATCCGTGATCGAAGTGAAGATCGAGCCGCAAGGCAGTGTCAAAGCCGATCAGGCCCAGCGATTGAGCGTGCTGATCGCCGAAGAAGCGCAGCGCAGGAACACTGTGGCGAGAGACGAAAAACTCGACGGCGTCGTCAATGCGAGCCGCGCGGGCGACGGGCTCTATCTCGTCACCGTGATCGACGTCAATAACGGCAAGGGCAAACGGCTGCATCGCATCGTCAATGAAAGCGTGCAGCCAAAGCAACAAACGCTCACGGACGCTGCCATCGCAAACCTCGCCGTCAGCACCGTGAGGAAGCTCACGCTCTGGCACATGGCCTCGGGCTTTGCCGCCGATGAGGCGACAGGCAGCATTCGCAGCAGCGGCAGCGAAGATGTCGCAGCGCTCGGACCCGACGACCGGATCGCCACGGTGAGCATCGCCGCGATCATGGCCGTCAAACCGACATTCGACATTGCCATCGGCCCCGCCCCCGGCGACGGCGCTGAAGCCCTGAAAGCGGCGCTGCAAAGCGAACTCGCCAAGGCGGCGCCGAGCGGCGACCCGAGCCGTTATCATGTACGAGGCGAGGTAACCGTCTCCTCTACCGAGACTGGAGATGTCGGCGTTGCGATTCGCTGGCAGGTGGCCGCGCCCGACGGTCGACCCATCGGCACGGTCACGCAGAAGCGCGCGACCGCTCCGTCGCGAATCGCATCTTATTGGGGCAATCTGGCAAAAGCGGCGGCAGAACCCGCCGCCGACGGCATTCTGGAGATGTTGAAACCTGCACCGATGCTTCCCGGCAACGCTTCGTAAACCCTTTCCGCATTCCGAAAGCCGCGCTGTTTACAGCCCCAAAACGCCTTGTTACAACCCGCTCGAGCCGTCGCACCTCTGTCACGAGACGGCTGATCCCCGGGGGTTTAAGGCCATGAAGCTCGTCGCAGGCAATTCGAACCGGGCTCTGTCCGAAGCCATCGCGGCCTATCTCAATCTTCCCCTGACCAAGTCGGTCGTTCGCCGCTTCGCGGATATGGAAGTCTTCGTTGAGATTCAGGAAAACGTCCGTGGCGAAGACGTCTTCGTCATCCAGTCGACGTCCTATCCGGCCAATGACCATTTGATGGAATTGCTCATCATCATCGACGCGTTGAAGCGCGCCTCCGCGCGCCGCATCACGGCGGTCGTCCCTTATTTCGGCTATGCCCGCCAGGACCGTAAACCCGGCCCACGCTCGCCGATCTCGGCAAAGCTCGTCGCCAATCTCATCACCACGGCAGGCGCCGACCGCGTGTTGACGCTCGACCTTCATGCCGGGCAGATCCAGGGCTTCTTCGACATTCCGACCGACAATCTTTTCGGCGCTCCCGTTCTGACCAATGACATCGAGGCCCATTACAAAAAGGGCGACGATCTGATGATCATTTCGCCCGACGTCGGCGGCGTGGTCCGCGCCCGCGCCATCGCCAAACGCATCGGCGCAGACCTCGCCATCGTGGACAAACGCCGCGAACGCGCCGGCGAGTCTGAAGTCATGAACATCATCGGCGACGTCAAAGGCCGGGCCTGCATCCTCGTCGACGATATCGTCGACAGCGCCGGGACCCTCTGCAACGCCGCCGAGGCCCTGCTGGCCAAGGGCGCGACACAGGTTTCCGCTTACGTCAGCCACGGCGTGCTCTCGGGTGGCGCGGTCGCCCGCGTCGCCGCCTCCCAGCTCAAGGAACTGGTCATCACGGACTCGATCCAGGCGACCGAAGCGGTGCGCGTGGCCCACAATATCCGCACCGTTACCATCGCCCCGCTGATCGGCGAGGCCATGCGCCGCACCGCCGAGGAACGCTCGGTTTCGAGCCTTTTTGACTGACGCTTCGCTGGAGGGCTAAGCCCCTCCCCCGGCTTGAGTTTTCCCCTTTCCGGCGCTATAAACCGCCCAAATCGACGTCCACACCCCTGGAGGAAACGTCGTGAGCCGCCGCGGGCAATCCGCTCACGGGGCTATTTTTGTTGGAGAATCAACGCTATGGCCGAGACACTGACGCTCAAGGCCGAGGCACGTACGAAGAGCAGCAAGGGGGCTGTTCGCTCGATTCGCCTCGCAGGCCGCGTCCCCGCCGTGATTTACGGCGACAAGAAGTCCCCTGAACTTATCTCTGTCGATTACAAGGCCGTGAACGCCCTCTACCAGACGGGCACCTTCGCGAGCCACCTGCTGAACATCGACATCGACGGCAAGATCGAGCGCGTCATTCCGCGCGACGTGCAGCGCGAAGTCGTCCGCGACTTCATCATCCACGTCGATTTCCTGCGTCTCGGCAAGAACGCGACCATCACGGTTGAAGTGCCTGTCCACTTCATCAACCATGAAGCTTCGCCCGGCCTCAAGGCCGGCGGCGTGCTGAACATCGTCAGCCACGACATCGGCCTCATCTGCCCGGCGGAAAACATCCCCGAGGCGATCGAAATCGACCTCAGCGGTTACGAAATGGCCAGCTCGATCCACATCTCGTCGATCAAGCTTCCGACCGGCGTGCGCCCGACCGTCACCGACCGCGACTTCACCATCGCGACGATCGCGGCGCCTGCCGCCGTCGTCTCGGCGGAAGCGGGTTCGGGCGCGGCGGCTCCGGCTGCCGGTGCGGCGGCGGCCCCGGCCGCTGGTGGCAAGGCGGCGGCTCCCGCTGCCGGCGCCAAGGCGGCGGCTCCTGCCGCTGGCGCCAAGGCTGCCCCCAAGGCACCTGCCGGCAAGAAGTAAGTTACGGGCACCGGGATCAACGAAAAAGGAGCGCGGGCGATGTTGCTGCTCGTGGGCCTCGGAAATCCCGGCCCCCAATACGCCTTCAACAGGCACAATATCGGCTTCATGGCGGTGGACGCGATTGTCCACCGCCATTCCTTTTCAAGCGAGCGCCAGCGCTTTCAGGGTCTCACCAATGATGGGACGCTGGGCGGCGAAAAGGTGATCGCGCTAAAGCCGATGACCTATATGAACGAAAGCGGGCGCTCCGTCGGCGAGGCGATGCGCTTCTTCAAGCTGGAGCCGCAAGACGTCGTCGTCATTCACGACGAGCTCGACCTGCCCGCCGGCAAACTGCGCATCAAGACGGGCGGCGGCGCGGGCGGACATAACGGCATCCGCTCGATCATCTCGCATATCGGCGAAAATTTTCGCCGCGTGCGCATCGGCATCGGTCATCCGGGCGCCAGAGACAAGGTACTGAGCGCCGTGCTCGGCGATTTCAGCAAGACGGAAATGAAATGGGTTGAGCCCCTGCTCGACACGATTGTCGCCGAGGCCCCTCTTCTCGGCGAGGGACGCTTCAATAGCTTCGCCAATCGCGTGCATCTGGCGCTGAACCCCGAACCGCCCAAAGCGGAGGCGAAACCGAAGCCGCCCGCAAAAAGCGAAAAAGAAAACGGAGACAAGTAGCCATGGGTTTCAAATGCGGCATCGTCGGACTGCCGAATGTCGGCAAGTCGACCCTCTTCAACGCGCTGACCCAGACGGCGGCGGCGCAGGCCGCGAACTATCCCTTCTGCACCATCGAACCGAATGTCGGTGAAGTGGCGGTGCCGGACGAGCGCCTCGACAAGCTTGCCTCCATCGCCAAGAGCAAGGAAATCATTCCGACGCGCCTGACCTTCGTCGACATCGCCGGTCTCGTCAAAGGCGCGTCCAAGGGCGAAGGTCTCGGCAACCAGTTTCTCGCCAATATCCGCGAAGTCGATGCGGTGGCCTATGTGCTGCGTTGCTTCGTCGACGACGACATCATCCATGTCGAAAAGCGCATCGACCCTCTGGCCGACGCCGAGATCGTGGAAACCGAACTGATGCTTTCCGATCTCGAAAGCCTGGAAAAGCGCATCACCGGGCTCGAGAAGAAAGCCAAGGGTGGCGACAAGGAAGCAAAGCAGCAGGTCGATCTCATCAACATCGCGCTGGCCTATCTGCGCGACGGCAAGCCCGCGCGCTTCGCCGCCAAGGACGGCAAGATCGCCGAAGACGATGAGAAGGCGTGGAACGGCCTGAACCTGCTGACGTCAAAGCCCGTTCTCTATGTCTGCAACGTCGAGGAATCATCTGCCGCCGCAGGCAATGAATATTCAAAACTCGTCGAAGCCCGCGCAAAGGCCGAAGGCGCCGAAAGCGTCGTCATCTCGGCGCGCATCGAAGAGGAAATCGCCCAGCTGCCAAACGAGGAGCGCACCGAATTCCTTGAGACGCTGGGCCTCACGGAGCCGGGCCTCAACCGCCTGATCCGCGCGGGCTACAGCCTCCTTCACCTCATCACTTATTTCACGGTCGGCCCGAAAGAAACCCGCGCCTGGACGATCACCGAAGGCACGCGCGGACCGAAAGCGGCGGGCGTCATCCATACCGATTTCGAGAAGGGCTATATCCGCGCCGAAACGATCGCCTATGCCGATTACGTGGCGCTGGGCGGCGAACAAGGCGCGAAGTCCTCAGGCAAGGCGCGCTCGGAAGGCAAGGAATATGTCGTGCAGGACGGTGACGTCATGCACTTCCTGTTTAACAACTGACAGTGTCATCCCCGGAGTCGATCGGGGGATTCAGAATCGCAAACACCGGGCTCCCGGCTCTGGATTGCCGGGTCAAGCCCGGCAATGACAAGGGAGAGCGGAAGATGTCTCACAAAGGCCAGATGATCGCGCTGAAAAGCGCCGATGGCACATCCGTCGATTGCTATCATGTAAAGGCCGAGGGCAGCCGCAAAGGCGGACTCGTGCTCATCATGGAAATTTTCGGCGTCACCGGTCACATCAAAGACCTCTGCGACGGCTATGCCGCGCGCGGCTATGACGTCGTCTCGCCGCAGCTTTATGATCGTAAAGTAAAAAACTTTGAAGCGGCCTACACGCAGGACGACATCAACGCCTCGCTGAAATACCGCGCCGAGATCACGACCGAGAATTTCGTCGACGACGTGCAGATGTGCGTGAACAAACTCAAAGCCGATGGCTGCGCCAAAACCTTCATCACCGGCTATTGCTATGGCGGCACGGTCTCCTGGGTGGCCGCCTCCCGCGTGACGGGCCTCAATGCGGCGTCGTGCTACTATGGCGGCGGCATCAAGAGCTTCATCGGCGAAAACCCCAAAGTGCCGACCATCTGCCATTTCGGCGAGAAGGATCACAGCATTCCAATGGAGGACGTCCGCGCCATCGAAGCCGCACATCCCGACGTACCGGCCTATGTCTACGAAGCCGACCACGGCTTCAACTCCGACCGCCGCAACAATTACGACAAGGCCGCCGCGGAGCTGGCGCTGAAGCGCACACTGGAACTGTTCGAGAGCGTCTGAGCTTTCAACAAGCCATGAATGCAAGGGAGGCCGCGTCGCGTGCCTCCCTTTTTCGTTCCGCGTTAATCTATTGCGCACAAGAGAATGGCTCGCCATATAATGCGGACTTGAACTTTCCGGTGTCTGCATGAAGAACCCTCTCGATCCCCTGCTCCTCTCCAATCAGCTCTGCTTCGCGCTCTATTCCTCCTCGCATCTGCTGACAAAGGCATACAAGCCATTGCTGAAGGAGCTCGGGCTCACCTATCCGCAATATCTCGCCATGCTGGCGCTGTGGGAGGAAGACGGCGTGACGGTCGGCGCACTGGGCGAGCGGCTGTTCCTCGATAGCGGGACGCTGACGCCCCTGCTAAAGCGGCTTGAAGCAGCCAAGCTTTTGAAGCGTGAGCGCAGCGGCGAAGATGAGCGGCAAGTCTTCATTCATTTGACCGAGAAAGGCCGCGCCCTGAAACGCGCCGCCGCTGCGATCCCCGCCCGGGCGGCATCCGCGACCGGCATGGGCGTGGCGGATCTCATCAAACTCCGCGATAAGCTCGGCAAATTGCGCGACCAGCTGGCGGACTGACCCTCCTCTCTCTTGTCGATGTGGCCCGACTTAAAGGCGCTAGCGTCAAAAATATATATTGTGCACAATATAGTTTTACGCTATATAAATTCTCGCCACCATTCAAAGGAGCCTCCCATGAACATTCTCTACACCGCCCATGCCACTGCCACGGGCGGCCGCACCGGCGAAGCGAAGTCCTCCGACGGCCATCTCGCCGTTAAACTCGTGACGGTGAAGGAACTGGGTGGCCCCGGCGGCGATGGCACCAATCCCGAGCAGCTTTTCGCGGCCGGCTATTCCGCCTGCTTCCTCAGCGCGCTGAAGCTGGTTTCCGGCCAGATGAAGAAGCCCGTCCCCGCCGATACGTCGATCTCGGCGGATGTCGGCATCGGCCCGCAAGATAGCGGCGTCGGTTTCGGGCTTGCCGTGACGCTCAATGTCTCGATCCCCGGCATGGATCGTGCCGAAGCCGAAAAGCTCGTCGAGGCGACCCATCAGGTCTGCCCCTATTCCAATGCCACGCGCGGCAATGTCGATGTGAAGCTTGTCGTCGTCTGAACGAAATTAGATACGCCATCAGGGGGAAATCACATGGCCGACAAGACCGCTTTCGATTTTGAATTCCAGAGCCTCAAGGGCAAGCCGATGCCGTTGAAGGAATTCGCGGGGCGTCCCACCATCATCGTCAACACCGCGTCGAAATGCGGCTTCACGCCGCAATATAAGGGTCTCGAAGCCGTATGGCAGCGCCACAAGGCAGATGGCCTCGTTATCCTCGGCGTACCGTCGAACGATTTCGCCGGTCAGGAGCCGGGCAATGCGATGGAGATCGCAGAGTTTTGCGAAATCAATTTCGGCGTCGATTTCCCGCTGACGGAAAAGGTGCACGTCAAAGGCTCCGACGCGCATCCGCTCTTTCAGTGGATCGGCAAGGAAGGCGGTTTTCTGGCCAAGCCGCGTTGGAATTTCTACAAGTACTTCATCACGCGCGAAGGCAAGCTGAAGACCTGGTTCTCCAGCATCACGACGCCGGACAGCGCGAAGTTCGACAGCGCCGTGAAAAGTCTGCTGAAAGCTTAAGGTCCCGACGCTTCCAGAATGGTACGGAAGCCGAGATGGCTCGCTGCCAGATCGGCTTCCTGCCCCTGCCGCGAACCGGCGCGATAGCGCATGCAATAATTCGGCGCGCACAAATATGAGCCGCCCTTGATGACGCGCCGTTTTGGGTCCGACCGATAATCGTCGCGCGTCCACTCCCAGACATTGCCGATCATGTCGTAAAGGCCGAAACCATTCGGCTTGTAGCAGCCCGACGGCGCGAGCCCGACAAAGCCGTCTTCGCCTGTGTTCATCACCGGGAAAACGCCCTGCCAGCTATTGGCGTCTTTCGGCTGCTCGTGATCGGCGGTCGCGGGCGCACCGCCACGCGCCGCCCATTCCCATTGCGCCTCGCTCGGCAGCGCGCGGCCTTTCCATTTTGCGTAGGCCGTCACATCGTCATAAGCGACGGCGACGACCGGAAAGCGTCCGTGGCCATCGATATTCGTTTGAGGTCCGCCTGGATGGCGCCAATTTGCACCCGGAATATATTGCCACCATTGCGCGATGTTGCCGCTGCCATCGACATTGTTCGGCATGACGAAAACAACGGCGCCCGGCTCGCGCATATCCGCCGACAGGTCGGGATGCGTGGCGGCATCGACCGGCCGCTCGGCAACGGTGACGTAGCCTGTCGCCTTCACGAAAGCGGAGAATTCGTCATTGGTAACTTCATGCCGGTCGATCCAGAAGCCCTTGACCGACATGGCATGCACCGGCCCCTCTTCCTCATAGACCGTGTCGCCCATCTGGAATGTGCCGCCCGGCACATAGACCATGCCGGAATGCGCGCCCGAGGCGTCAAGCGTCGCATCGAGGCAGCGCTGCGGCGCAACTCTCGCGAGCTGCGCCGCGCGCTCTCCCCCATGGACCCAGAAGATCGCTGCCCCCCCGGCCAGCAACACAACGAGTCCGAGGACCGCGACCCCTGATCGACGCGCCATCATTCGCGGTCAGTTCGCCCAATAGATATATTCGTCATCCGTCTTGTCCGGGAACACGCCCGGGTTTTCCGGGTGATCGATGGCGATGGGCGATTCAGTCAGGGCCGGCCATTCGGGCGCGACCTGCTCGGCATTGATGCCGTCGAGAACCTTGTTGAGCGCCTTCACCTGATCGGGTTCAGCGTCCGCCAGATTCTTGCGCTCCAGCGGATCGTTTTTCAGATCATAGAGCCAACTCTTCTTCCGCCTGTCATCGACCTGCAGCTTCATGTCGCCGTCCAGCAAGGTGCGATAAGCGCCTGAGCGGAAGAACAGCGTTTGATGCGGACGGCCCGGATCCTTGCCTTCAAGGAAGGGCAGAAGATTGACGCCATCGAGCTTGCGATCCGTCGGCAATGCGGCGCCCGCTGCTGCGGCGGCGGTTGCGAAGATATCGACATGCGCGACAGGCGACGCGTATTTCTCGCCCGCGGGCAGCACGCCCGGCCATTTGATGAAATAGGGCACATGAATGCCGCCTTCAAAGAAGGTCGCCTTCCAGCCGCGATAAGGTTTATTGATGTCCGGCAGGCCGATGTAATGCGCGCCGCCATTGTCGCTGGTAAAGATCACCAGCGTATTGTCGTCGAGACCCTGCGCCTTCAGCGTTTCAAGCACATGGCCGACATTGCGGTCGAGCGCGCGGATCATCGCGGCGTAAACCCGCAGCTCGTGATTTTTGATCATCGGCAATGCGTCGTAATCCGCCTGCGTCGCCTGCAGCGGCGTGTGCGGCGCATTGAAGGCGAGATACATGAAGAAGGGCCGGTTCTTGTTGGCCTTGATCGCCTCGACGGCTTGATCGCCGAGATAATCGGTCATGTACTTGTCGGGCGCGAAACGCGGGCCACCATTATAGCTGACAGCGTAAGGCAGCGCCGCCCAAAGGAATTTGTCGATCGGATCCCAGGGCTGTTTCGCTTCCTGAATGCCAGGCGCGCCGTCGGGCGCATATTTCTGCGCGCCCATCAAGAACCCCAGCGACTCGTCGAAGCCCTGCGCGTTCGGCTTCATCTCGGGCAATTCGCCGAGATGCCATTTGCCGAACTGCATCGTGTGATAGCCCTGCTTCTGCAGCAGCTCCGCCACCGTGATCTCGCTGCCGGGCATGCCCATCGAGGCGACGGGCGGATAATTCTCCGCCTTGTCGGCATGGTAGATCGGCTTGCGAAGGCCGCTCGTATCCTCGCCGACCATCTTCATGAAGATCGGATGCGCGGGTGTGAACTCGTAGCCGAAGCGCGTCGCGTAGCGGCCTGTCATGATCGCCGCACGCGACGGCGCGCAGGTCGCATTGCCCGCATAGCCCGCGCGCATGTCGATGCCCTGCGCCGCAATCGAATTGATGTTTGGGGTCGGCACCGCGCCGTCCGCGACGCCGCCGCCGTTGAAGGTCAAATCATTATAGCCAAGATCATCGGCCAGAATGAGGATGATATTGGGCGGACGCTTTTCCGTGGGTGCGGTCTTGGGTCCCTGCTGCCAGGTGACGGCGCGATTGGGCCCGATGGGGTCGTGCCACCTCGTGATGAACTTCACCACCACGAGTGGATTCTGTTTGAGATAGATCGCGCCACCAGCCGCAACGACGACCAGAACGGCAAGCACCGCCCCGCCCCATTTCAGAAATTTCATGCAATCCCCCGCATCCAACAGACTGCCGCCGCAGTCGGCTATTTTTAATGTTACCCATTAGATTAAGGCAAAGACCGCGCCTTGGCAATGCCGCAGAGCGCTTACTCATCTACGCTTCGGCGATAAAAAGCGCCGGGCGGCACGCCGAAATGCCTGCGGAACATGGCGGTGAAGGCGCTCTGACTGGCATAACCGCAATCAAGCGCCACATCGACAATCCGGTCGCCACGCGCCAGACGTTCAAGCGCATTCAGAAGCCGTGCCTGCTGACGCCATTGGCCGAAGGTGAGCCCGGTGTCGCGCGAAAACAGCCGATGGATTGTTTTCGGTGTCACGCCGAGCCGTACCGCCCATTCGCCAGCGGTTGAAATATCGTCGGGACGCTCGGTCAACGCCGCGCAAATCTTTCGCAGACGCGCATCGCGCGGCATCGGAAGATGCAGCGGCAGAACATCGAGTGCGCGCAATTCGTCAAGCAGCAGAAGCATCAAACGCTCGTCGCGCGTGCCGCTTGCATAATCCAGCGGCACCTGCACCGCCGCCACGATCAATTCGCGCAGCAGCGGCGACACCGCGATGACGCAACTCGCGTGCGGCAGATGCGGCGAGGCGTTCGGCGCGACAAAGACCGTGCGGATTTTGACGTCGCCACACATTCGCACCTCATGATCGAGATCGGCTGCCAGCCAGACCGCCCGGTTCGGCGGCACGACCCAGGACCCTTCCGCCGAGTGGACGATCATCACGCCCTCAATGGCATGGAGCAGTTGTCCGCGTGGATGGGCGTGAAGCCCGCTCGATGTGCCGCTGGGATAATCGACCTCCATCGCGGCAAGCGGACGCTCCGTCGCATGATAGTCGAGATGCCGGGTGGTGCGGTCGCGGTTCATGTCCCAATCTCGCTAGAGGTGGTTATCTTAGCGCAAGACACACCTTGCGTCGCCGGCTATCGCTTCAGCCTCAATCCATTTTCGAGGCCGACCATGCGCCGCAAACAACTCGCCCTGCTCTATCCATTCTTCGCGATCGCTCTCTGGACGGGCAACGTCATCGTCTCCCGGCTCTCGGCCCACACGATCGGCCCGCAAGCGATCACCTTCTATCGCCTGTTGCTTGCCGTGCTCCTGATGAGCGCTTTCGTCGCCCGTCCGGCCTGGAAGAACCGCGCGGCGATCTGGCCGCATCTCGGCCAGCTCGCCATTCTCGGCTTTCTCGCCATGTGCCTTTTTCAGAGCCTCTCCTATCTGGCGGCCGCGACAACGACGGCGACGAACATGGCCGTCTTCACCGCGCTGACCCCACTGCTGACGATGGGCTTGAGCGCGGCGCTGCTCGGCGAGCCGCCGACGGTGGGCGTGATCGGCGGCGGGCTCCTGTCGCTGGGTGGGCTCCTCTATCTGGTCAGTGGCGGCGACCTCGAAACGCTGAGCGAGGGCGGCGTTCATGCGGGCGACGCCTTGATGCTCGCCGCCGCTCTGGTCTATGCGCTTTACAGCGTGTTGCTGAAACGCTGGAATCTGCCGGTCTCCGGCTGGCAATCGACCTATATGCAAGCGCTTTGCGCCTTGGCGATCATGTTTCCGGCCTTCCTTGCGACACCCGCGCCGATGCGCCAGATCAACGGAGAGACACTGCCGCTGATCCTTTATGCGGGCGCTCTCGCGTCGGTCGTGCTGCCGTTTCTCTGGATACGTGGCATCGAACATCTGGGCCCAAGCCGCAGCGCCATCTTCATGAACCTGCTGCCCGTGCTGACGGCGGCGGCGGCCGTCTCGATGCTGGGCGAACCCGTCCACCTGTTTCACATCGTCGGCGGTGGAGTGACGCTTGCCGGCGTCGCCTGCGCGCAACTCTTCAGCAGGCAACTGATGAGAAAGACTGCTGCCGAATAATGTTAATCCGTCTGCCTGCCATAAGTGCGGAATTTCTCGACGACGCGGGCCATTTCGGCGTCGTCGAGAAGCAGCGGCTCGCCGATTTGCAAGGCGCGCCAATATTGACCGCTCAGCGTTTCGACTTCATGCGCGAGTTTCAACGCTTCTTCGACGCTGTCGCCAAGCGCGATCTGACCATGATGGGCAAGAAGGCAAGCCTTGCGATCCCGAAGCGCGGCAACCGCATGCTTCGCCAACTCCCCCGTGCCGAACGTCGCATAAGGCGCGCAGCGAATGTCTCGCCCGCCAAGCAAAGCGACCATGTAATGAAAGGGCGGAATGTCGCGTTTCATCACGGCGAGCGTCACCGCGAAATCGGAATGCGCATGGACGATGGCTTGCGCGTCGGTACGCGCAGCATAGATCGCAGCATGCATGTGCCATTCGCTCGACGGCACGCGGTTGCCTGCGGGCACATGCCCATCGAAATTCATCCAGACGATATCGCCGGGCAGAAGATCGCCGTAAGACATGCCCGTCGGCGTAATCAACATGCCGCCGCGAAAGCGGGCGGAAACATTGCCGGATTGCTGCGGCGAGAGACCAGTACGCGCGAGTTCCAGCCCGGCGGCGATGACGCCCTGCCGCGCCCGGTCTTCGTCGGCGTCAGCCATTCTTGCGTTCTGGATAAAGCGCGAGCAGACCGTCGCGCGTCGCCGCCGCGATGCCGCGCTCGGTGATGAGGCCGGTGACGAGACGCGCGGGCGTCACGTCGAAACCGTAATTCGCCGCGCCGCTGCCGGGCGCCGAAATCTCGACGGTGACGATCTCACCCGCATCGGTGCGGCCCGTCATATGCGTGACCTCGCGCACCGAACGCTGCTCGATCGGAATTTCAGCGACACCGTCGTCAAGCGTCCAGTCGATCGTCGTATGCGGCAGAGCGACATAGAACGGCACGTCATTGTCATGCGCCGCCAGCGCCTTCAAATATGTGCCGATCTTGTTGGCGACATCGCCGCGCGCCGTCGTGCGATCCGTGCCGACGATGCAGAGATCGATCTGTCCATGCTGCATCAGATGGCCGCCCGCATTGTCGGGAATGATCGTATGCGGCACGCCGTGACGGCCAAGCTCGAAAGCGGTGAGCGACGCGCCCTGATTACGCGGTCGCGTTTCATCGACCCAGACGTGAACCGGCAATCCGGCATCATGTGCCATGTAGATCGGCGCCAGCGCCGTGCCCCAGTCGACGCAGGCGAGCCAGCCCGCATTGCAATGGGTCAACACATTGACGGTCCTGCCGGGCTTCGATTCCGCATGGCCGCGAATGAGCGTCAGCCCCTGCTCGCCGATCCGGCGGCAAATTTCCACATCGTCGTCGCAAATCTTCGCCGCTGCCGCATAGGCCGCGGCGGCGCGCGCATTGTTGCCGACGGGTTTCACCGCCGCTCTCATTTCATCGAGGGCCCATTTGAGATTGATCGCCGTGGGCCGCGTTGCGGCGAGCATTGCATAGGCCGCATCGAGCGAAGCGTCGGACGGGTCTTCGCGCAAGGCGAGGCAAAGTCCGTAAGCAGCCGTGGCGCCGATCAGCGGCGCGCCGCGCACGATCATCTCCTTGATCGCGCTTGCGGCATCGTCGGCCGAGCGAAGCCGCAGCGTTTCGAAGGCGTGAGGCAGCTTCGTCTGGTCGATCACTTCGATGGACCAGCCGTCCTGCGCCACCCAGATCGTGCGATAATGAACGCCGTCGATTTTCATATGCTACCTCTCGGGCGCCAAGACCAAAGCTACGACCAAAAACATTGTCAGTCCCGCGCGTGGCCGGGGCAATCGCGAATTTCCACTTCAGTGATGCGACGGCCTTCCATCCTTGTCACAGTGAAAGCAAGCCCGTCGCGCTCAAGTCTGTCGCCAAGCTCCGGCAGACGCCCCAGATACCACATCACATAGCCGGCGATGGTCGAATAATTATCGCCCTGCATCGCAAGATCGCGGCCGATACCGACGGCAAGATGACGCACATCGGCCCAGCCTTCGACGCGCCAATGCCCTTCGCCGATTTTCGTCAGCCAGTGTTCGCCGTCTTCCTCATCGGGAAACTCACCAGCAATAGCTTCCAGCATATCCGTCGATGTGACCAAGCCTTCGATGCTGCCATATTCATCCATGATGAAAGCGAGCTGAACGCGCGTGCGGCGGAACATGTCGAGCAGCTTCAACACGCCAAGCCCTTCATGCACGACCAGCGGCTCCTTGATGCTGCGCGCTTCGTCGATGCGGCCTTGCGTCAACAAGTCTTCCATCAAATCCTTGGCGCGCGCATAGCCGACGAGATCGTCAACGCCGCTGCGGCAGACGGGATAAAGCCCATGCGGCGAATTGCGCAGCAGGTCGAGGACTTTCGTCGCTTCATCGGCAAGCGACACCCAGACAATTTCGCGGCGCGGCGTCATGATCGAACTGACCTGACGTTCCGCGAGCATCAGAACGCCGCTGACCATGCTGCGTTCTTCGGCGCCAAAAACCCGGGTGCCCGTTTCGGGCGTCGTGCCGACCGTGCCCGCTGCCACCTCGCCCTCTTCGATCTCGCCGCCGAGAAGACGGAACACCGCTTCCGCCGTGCGCTGCCGGAAGGGCCGCGCCTCGACATGTTTGGTGCGGTTTCGATGCGCCCACTGATTGAAGGCTTCAATGAGAATGGAAAAGCCGATGGCCGCGTAGAGATAGCCCTTCGGAATATGAAAGCCGAAACCTTCGGCGATGAGGCTGAAGCCGATCATCATCAGAAAGCCGAGGCAGAGCACGACGACGGTCGGATGCGCGTTGACGAAATTCGTCAGCGGTTTCGACGCGAGCATCATCACCGCGATGGCGATAACGACGGCGGCCATCATCACCGGCAGATTGTCGACCATGCCGACGGCGGTGATGACGCTGTCGATGGAGAAAACCGCATCGAGAATGATGATTTGGGTGACGATGAGCCAGAAGCCGGCATGCACCTTCTGGCTGTTCCGGCTGTCATGCGGCGGCTCTAGCCGCTCATGCAATTCCATCGTCGCCTTGGTCAGCAGGAATATGCCGCCACCCAGCATGATGAGATCGCGGCCCGAAACCGAGAAGCCATAGGCCGTGACGAGTGGCGCTGTCAGCGTCACCAGCCAGGAAATGCTGGCGAGCAGCGCCAGCCGCATGATGAGCGCGAGGCTCAGCCCCGTCAGCCGCGCCCGGTCGCGTTGTTCCGGCGGCAGCTTGTCGGCAAGGATTGCGATGAACACGAGATTGTCGATGCCGAGAACGATCTCGAGCACGACGAGGGTGGCAAGGCCTATCCAGATCGTCGGATCAGCTATCCATTCCATTGGGTGCGTTCAGTGTCCTTCAAATGAGCAAAGCGAGAGAACTTCAATATCGAGCGCTTCGAGACGCTCGCGTCCGCCCAGCGCGGGCAACTCGATGACGAAGCTCGCGGCCATGACGTTCCCGCCGGCGCGCGCGACGAGCTTTACCGCCGCCTCCGCCGTGCCGCCCGTGGCGATCAGATCGTCGATCAACAACACGCGCGCGCCTTCGCCGATGGCGTCGGTGTGAATTTCAACCGTATCGGTGCCGTATTCGAGATCATATTCCTGGCCGATGGTCTTCCAGGGCAGCTTGCCCTTCTTGCGCACCGGCACGAAACCGAGACCGAGTTGATGAGCGACGGCGCCACCGAGAATGAACCCGCGCGCCTCGATACCCGCCACGATGTCGAACTTCGCGCCGCTATGAAGCTGCACCAGCGCATCGACAGCGGTGCGAAAGCCCGTGGCGTCGCCGAGAAGCGTGGTGATGTCGCGGAAAATGATGCCGGGTTTTGGATAGTCCGGTATCGAGCGGATGAATTGCTTCATGTCCATATTCCCTTCGATCTCAGCCTTTCAGCACGCGGCCAGCAACCGCGTCGAGCTTTTTGATGAGCGCCGGATCGCGCTTGTCCGGCGAAGTGATGAGCGCATTGTCGAGCGCATTGTCGAGCGGCGACGGCGTGCGCGCCGGGCCGAAACTCGTCGCCACCGCGCGGAGCATGGCCTGCGCCCGCTCGGCATTCTCACCGAGAATTTTGACGACGGAAGCGACGTCCACATTGTCGTGATGCGGATGCCAGCAATCGTAATCGGTGACCATCGCAACGGTCGCGTAAGGGATTTCTGCTTCGCGGGCGAGCTTGGCTTCCGGCATGTTGGTAATGCCGATGACCGAGCAGCCCCACGAGCGGTAGAGATTGCTTTCGGCCAGGGTCGAGAATTGCGGACCTTCCATGACCATGTAGGTGCCGCCGCGCGCATGCGGAATGCCGTTCTCCTTGCAGGCCGCTTCGATGTAGTCGCCGAGACGCGCGCAGACGGGTTCGGCCATCGAGACATGAGCGACGAGGCCGGGGCCGAAGAAGCTTTTTTCGCGCGCGAAGGTACGGTCGATGAATTGATCGACGATGACGAAGGCCCCTGGCGGCAACTCTTCCTTGAGCGAGCCGACGGCGGATACCGAGATTATGTCCGTGACCCCGGCGCGCTTCATCGCATCGATATTGGCGCGGTAGTTGATGCTCGACGGCGAATGGACATGGCCGCGCCCGTGACGCGGCAGAAACACCATATCGACATCGCCCTTGGCGGTCGGCAACACACCGAAATGCAGCGCGTCGGACGGCTCGCCCCAGGGGCTTGCCACGGGTGCCCAGCGTTCGCTCTTGAGCCCCGGAAACTCATAGACGCCGCTGCCGCCAATTACGCCGAGAACCGTCTTCGTCATGCCGACCTCAAATACCTGCAACCTGTTCGCAAGCCGCGAAACATAACAAAGAAATATGCCAGCGGCATGAAAAAGGGCCTCGAAAGAGGCCCTTTTCCGTGTCCTGCATATGCGAGCCGCTCAATGCTGGTCGGACCAGACCTTGCGCGTCGCAACGAAAAGAATGCCCGCCAGTGCGAGGAGGTAGATGAAGACCTGGAAGCCGAGGCGATGGCGCTGCTCGAGCTTGGGTTCTGCCGTCCACATCAGGAAAGCGGCAACGTCTTTTGACATCTGCTCAAGCGTGTTCGGCGTGCCGTCGGTGTAATCGACCTGACCGTCGCTGAGCGGCGGCGGCATGGCGATGACGCCGTTGCCTGCAACGAAAACCGGATTGTAATGACCGCCAGCAGGCAGAGTCACGCCCGCGGGCGCGGTGGTGTAGCCGTTGAGCAGCGCATGGATGTAATCCGGGCCGCCTTCACGCGCCTTGGCGATCAACGACAGATCCGGCGGCGCGGCGCCGAGCGAGGCAGCGGCGGCTTCTTCGTTGGCGTAGGGAGCCGGAAATGCATCCTTGCCCTCGCCGGGACGTTCAAACATGTCGCCCGCCTGATTGGGACCGTCCGAAACCTGATAACCGGCGGCAAGCGCCTTCACTTCAGGAGCCGTGAACTCCGGTCCGCCCTCTTCGCCGAGATTGCGGAAGTGGACGAAGTTCATGGAATGGCAGGTCGAGCAGACTTCCTTGTAGACCTTGTAACCGCGACGAAGCTGGTTGCGGTCGAAGGTGCCGAACGGGCCGTTGAACGACCAGTCGATATGCTCCATCGCCGGTTCATGCTCAGCAGCCTGAACGGAAGCGGAGGAGAGGAAAGCCGCGCCAAGGGCGACCGTCGCAACGGCGGCCACGGCGGAGAGCTTCTGGATCATCTTCATTTTCATATCCATCTCTCCCACTAGCTCTTCAGCACGGATGCCGAAATGCTCTCCGGCAAAGGCTTGGGTCGCTCAATCAGTCCCAGCAGCGGGAACAGAATGATGAAGTGGAAGAAGTAGTAGAAGGCGAGAACACGGGCGAGATAGGTGACCGTGATGTCGATCGAACCGACGCTGAACAGCACGTTGTCCGGCATCTGCGCGCCGCACCAGCCGAGCACCAGGCACACCACCAGGTGAAGCCAGAAGAACTGCTTGTAGAGCGGGCGGAAGCGCGCCGAACGCACTTTCGAGGTGTCGAGCCACGGCAGGACGAACAGCACCGCGATGGCGCCGAACATCAGAAGGACGCCGCCGATCTTGGACGGTACCGCGCGCAGGATCGCGTAGAACGGCAGCAGATACCATTCCGGCACGATGTGCAGCGGCGTCTTGAGCGGGTTCGCGACCACATAATTTTCGACGTCGCCGAGCGAGTTCGGCGCGAAGAAGACGAAGTAGGCGAACATGACCAGGAACAGCACGAGACCGAAGGCATCCTTGCTCGTGTAGTAAGGATGGAACGGCACCATGTCCTGCTTGCCCTTGGAATTGATGCCCGCAGGGTTGCCATTGCCGGGCACATGCAGCGCCCAGATGTGCAGGACGACGACGCCCGCGATCAGGAACGGAAAGAGATAATGCAGCGAGAAGAAACGGTTGATGGTCGGGTCGCCGATCGAATACCCGCCCCAGAGCCACGTCGCGATCGCCTTGCCGACGAAAGGAATAGCGCCGAAGAGGTTGGTGATGACCGTTGCGCCCCAGAAGCTCATCTGACCCCAGGGCAGCACGTAACCGAAGAACGCCGTCGCCATCATCAGGAGATAGATAAGGCAGCCGAGTATCCACAGGATTTCGCGCGGCGCCTTGTAAGAGCCGTAATAGAGGCCGCGGAACATGTGGATGTAGACGGCGACGAAGAACATCGAGGCGCCGTTCGCATGCGTGTAACGCAGGACCCAGCCGAAATTCACATCGCGCATGATGTGTTCGACGCTGGCGAAGGCTTCGGCCGTCGTCGGCACGTAATGCATCGCCAGCACGACGCCGGTGATGATCTGCACGACAAGGCAGAAAGCGAGAACGCCGCCGAAAGTCCACCAGTAGTTGAGGTTCTTCGGCGTCGGATAATCGATAAAGCTGTCGTTTGCGAGGCGCAGGATGGGAAGGCGCTCGTCAAGCCAGCGGGACAGGCCGTTGGCAGGTGTATAGGTGCTCTCACCGCTCATGGTTTGTCCCCTCAGCCGATCTGGATCTTGGTAGCGGAAACGAACTTATAGGGCGGCACTTCGAGATTGAGCGGCGCCGGTCCCTTTCGGATACGGCCCGACGTGTCGTAGACCGAACCATGGCAGGGGCAGAAATAACCGTTGAACTCGCCCTTGTAAGCGAGCGGCACGCAACCGAGATGGGTGCAGATGCCGATGAGGATCAGCCATTCTTTTTCGAGCTGACCATCCGGTCCCTTCACCAGCCGCGCATCGTCGGTCTGGGGGTCGCGGAGTTCAGTGATATCGACGGCCTCAGCCGCCTTGATTTCATCTGCTGAGCGATGGCGGACGAAGACGGGCTTGCCGCGCCACTTCACCGTGATTTCCTGTCCGACAGGAACGGCCCCAATGTCGAGTTCGATCGAGGCGAGCGCCAGGACGGAAGCGTCCGGGTTCATCTGGTCGATCAGCGGCCAAACGGCAGCGGCAGCGCCTACGGCTGCGAACGCTCCGGTTGCCACGTAAAGGAAATCGCGCCGTGTCGGCTCGACCGCGTGGATTTCTGCCACGGTTGGGCTCTCCTCGTATGAATTAGGCCGGACGCCGTCCACCCGCTTGGCAGCGGAGCCCTTCGAGGTCGCTCTCAACGGGCATCAAGACGACGTGGCGCAAAACCTGTTAGATCGGGGCGAAAGTTTCCGCATGGCGCGGAGACGAATCCCCAGCTTTCACCCCATGTGCGAGGTTTTGTGGCATCCAATCAACGGCTTGTCTAGGGCCTCGTTGGTTGTGGCAGGATGACGCATCGCCGCACGAGCAATCGGCGGCTTACCTCGACTTTTCGCGAGTGACTCGCGATCGGAAGGAGCCCGATGCGCCTGGCGCTTTTCGAGCCTGACATCCCCCAGAACACCGGCACGCTGATCCGCCTTGGCGCTTGCCTCGGCGTGCCTGTGGATATCATCGAGCCGACCGGCTTTCCCTGGAGCGACAGGGCGCTGAAACGTGCCGGATTGGACTACTGGGAACTTGCCGACGTGACCCGCCACGTCTCCTGGGAAACCTACCTTGCCTCACACCTCGCGGCGGATCGCCCTGCGGCGGGCCGTCTCGTATTGCTGACCACCAAAAGCGCCGAGCCTTACACAAGCTTCGCCTTCCAGCCCGGCGACACGCTATTGCTGGGACGGGAAACGGCCGGTGTGCCGCCGGAGGTTCATGCTGCGGCGGGCGCCCGCATCACGATCCCGATGCGGCCCCCTGCCCGCTCCCTCAACGTGGCGATTGCCGCCGCGATGGTGCTGGGCGAAGCCTTGAGGCAGACAGCGGGCCCTGCGGCGGGTAAAAGCGCAACGGCTCAAGCGGGAGACTAGCCTATGACGGCCACGGCAAATCTGATCGAGACACACAAACTCCGTGCGGCGGCATGGTTCCGCGAACTACGCGACAGCATCTGCGCAGAATTCGAGAAGATCGAGAATGAGCTTTCGGGTCCGTTTTCAGACCGCCCCGCCGGACGCTTCGAGCGCAAACGCTGGACGCGGGGCGACGGTACGAAGGACGAAGGCGGCGGCGAAATGTCGGTCATGCATGGCCGAGTCTTTGAAAAAGTCGGCGTCCATATCTCGGTCGTTCACGGCGAATTTTCCGAAGATTTCCGCAAACAGATGCAAGGGGCCGAAGACGACCCCCGCTTCTGGGCCGCCGGCATCTCGCTGATCGCCCATATGCAGAACCCGCGCGTTCCCGCCGTTCACATGAACACGCGCCATGTCGTGACGACCAAGGCGTGGTTCGGCGGCGGCGGCGATCTGACGCCGGTACTCGACGTTCAGCGCCGCGACGATCACCCCGATACAAAAGACTTTCATGCCGCGATGAAGCGCGCCTGCGACAAGCACGATGCGGACTACTATCCGCGCTTCAAGAAATGGTGCGACGAATATTTCTACCTGCCCCACCGCAAGGAACCGCGCGGCACCGGCGGCATCTTCTACGATCACCACGACAGCGGCGATTGGGACAAGGACTTCGCCTTCACGCAAGATGTCGGCCTCGCCTTCCTCGACATCTACCCGCAACTCGTCCGCCGCCACATGAATGAAGCCTGGACGCCGGAAGAGCGCGACGAGCAACTGATCCGCCGTGGACGCTACGTCGAATTCAACCTGCTCTACGACCGCGGCACGACTTTCGGACTCAAGACCGGCGGCAATGTGGATTCGATCCTCTCCTCCATGCCGCCCGAGGTGAAGTGGCCATAAACGGACCTGATTGCCGTGTCGCGTCACCGGGCCTAAAATCCTTCCCATGGTAGCCACGACGACATTGCGGCAAGGCCCGATTTCGGTGGTCGATTACCGGTGCGACACCGCGCCGGACGAGAAGCCCTATGTCGAACTGCATGGCGACCACTCCATCTCCTATGTGCGCATGGGAAGCTTTGGCTATGCCGCGCGCGGCGAGACCCATGAACTCATCGCCGGTTCGGTGCTGATCGGCCATCCGGGCGATGAATTCGTGTGCACGCACGATCACCACATTTGTGGCGATGAATGCCTCGCCTTTCACCTAACGCCCGAGATCGTCGATACGATTGGGGGCAAATCCGATGTCTGGCGAACGGGCGGCATCCCGCCCCTTCCCGAATTGATGGTGCTGGGCGAACTCGCACAAGCTGCCGCAGAAGGAGGCAACGATGTCGGGCTCGATGAAGTCGGGCTGATGTTCGCCTCCCGCTTCGTCGATATCGTCTCCGGCCAAAAGCGCAAAAATCGGAACGCGCCTGCGCGCGACCGCCGCCGCGCGGTGGAAGCCGCGATGTGGATGGACGTGCATTCAGACGAGGAAATCGACCTTGATGGCGCTGCAAAGGAAGCAGGCTTGAGCCCGTTTCATTTCCTGCGGCTCTTCTCCAACGTGCTCGGCGTGACGCCGCATCAATATCTCGTGCGTTCTCGCCTGCGCCACGCGGCGCGTTTGCTGGCCGATGATGCGGGTTCGATCACCGGCATCGCATTCGACGTCGGCTTCGGCGATTTGTCGAACTTCGTGCGCACCTTCCATCGGGCCGCAGGCGTTTCGCCCCGCACCTTCCGGCAAGCCGCCAAAGGCGACCGCAAGATTCTCCAAGAGAGACTGGCGGCCCTGTCCGTAAGGTGATCTCCAACGCAATCGGAGGTTCCCATGTACGACCATATCGGCTTGAAAGTGAAAGACCTGAAGACCAGCACGCGCTTCTATAAAGCCGCGCTCGCGGGCCTTGGTCATATTCTCCATCCGGGCGACGATTCCTATACAGGCTTCGGTCCGAAGGACGGCGCGTCGCTCTGGCTACACCTGAACGACAAGGCGAAAGGCGGCGCGCATATCGCCTTCCGCGCCGGAGACCACGCCGCCGTCGATCGCTTCCATAAGGATGGGCTCAAAGCTGGCGGCAAGGACAATGGCGCGCCGGGCCTGCGCACCGATTACAGCCCGACTTATTACGCCGCCTTCCTGATCGACCCCGATGGCAACAATGTCGAAGCTGTGTGCCTCTGATGGCCTTGGCGCCGTCGCCATCAAGAAAACGCTCGAAGGCCAATGAAGGTCAGCGAAGCAGTTCCGCAAGAACCGCCTCTCGCACCGACGGCACACAAAGCGCCACATATCCGGCAACATTCACGACCGCGATCAGATTGAGATAGGTGCGGAACGGCTCTTTCTGCGTTTTATGGCGCAGCTTTTGTTGCGCGTAGACCGCACCGAAAGCACCGCCGATGGCGGCGAGCGTCAGCAGCGTTTTCTCCGGCATGCGCCGGAGATCGCGCTCTGCGCATCTTTTATCCCAGGCGAAAGCGGCAAAGGCCACGCCGTTGATGACAAGCAGATAGAGAGCCAGCGTGGCGAGCATCGTCATTTGCCGTCATAAGCGGCAATCTGGCGGAGCGTGCCGCGCATCATGCCGTGCTGGCCAAAATCCCATGTGCCGCCAAAGACAACGTCGTCGACGAGCCAGCCTCGGGGGCCATGCACCAGCGCCACCTTGTCGGTCCATGTCGTCGGCTTCGCGTCGCCCGCCTCCGCATAAGCGAGATTGACGTCGCAATAGGCCTTGTCGGATTCCGTGACGCAGGCGCCGAGCTTGTAGGAGGTCGCGCCTTCATAAAGCGAAGTGAAAAGATCGCCCTCAAACAGCGGCGGCTCTTCATTGTTGGTCTGTTTGGTGTGCAATTCATCCGCCGCGGCCGCCGCGTCGAGCAGCTTGCCGAGATCGGAGGAAACCAGCGGACTGATTTCCGCCCGCTGCTTTGCGTCGGGAATGCCGCGCGGCTTCATCTGGACATAAAGATCGTAAAATGCCGCCGTGCCCTTCGCGGGGCTGGCGTCGCCTGCGCAGGCAGGCAGCGAAAAGCCCGCGACGACAGAAGCCGCCAAAACCAGATGCCGCATTTAAAGCCCCCAGCTTCAAAGTTTCAAACGACGATCAATAAACCGTCGCCTGCACCACAGCCTTCAAACGCTCGATGATCGAGAACTCGTCCTCGATGAAATCGGCATCGACCCACCACTCTTCGACCTCGCGCCGCACGCGGCCGATCTCAGGCCCCTCGGGCACGCCCGCCGCCTTTATCATTTGCCCCGTCAGCATGAAGTCCGGTTTCACCCAGCTGTCGGCCATGGCGAGCATGGCGCGCCACTGAAATGTATTGTGGCCTTTGCGGTCTTCCGCCCAGCCCAACATGACGCGATCCTTGAACGTCTCGACGCCGATCAGATAGAGCGCCTTGCGCACTTCCTTGATCGACAGATAGGCGACGATCTTGGTCTTGTCGGTCAACATCGCCGCGATCCTGTCGCGATCCTTGTTGGAGAGCTTGAGCCGCGCTGCCAGCGCCGCGACGCCCGCCGCATCGAGATCGAGCGTCGAGGCAAGCCTGAGCAGCGGATCGCTTCTGAAGAGCTGGTTCGCTTCAATATCGACGAGCTTTTCAAAACGGTCGAGGCGCGAAGCCTCGGGCAGCACGACCGAAAGAATGCCCGCCGCCGCCATCTGCCGGAACGCCGCGCCCGCATTGTCGGCGGCGGCGATTTTCAGCAATTCGCCCTGCACGCGCTCGCCCGAAAGCTGACGCAAACCCTCGCGTGCGTCGGCGCAAGCCTTGAGGCCCTCGGCATCGGGCTCGCCCGCGCCATACCAGGCATGGAAACGAAAGAACCGCAGCACGCGCAGATAATCTTCGGCGATCCGCGCCGGCGCCTCGCCAATGAAACGCACGCGCCGCGCCTCGAGATCGTCGCGGCCAGTCCCAAGCGGGTCGTGAACCGTGCCGTCGGCATCGGCATAAAGCGCATTGATCGTGAAGTCGCGACGTTTGGCGTCTTCGAGCCAATCGCCGGTAAAGGCAACATCGGCGCGGCGACCATCGGTCTTCACATCGACGCGCAAGGTTGTGATCTCGAAATGCCGCGTCGGCGTCACGGCGGTGATCGTCCCATGGTCGAGGCCGGTCGGCACGACCTTGATGCCCTTGGCGATGAGCAACGCGCTCGCCTGTTCCGGCGTCTCGGCCGTCGCAATGTCGATATCGCTGACCGGCTCACCCATCAACTCGTTGCGCACCGCGCCGCCAACGAAACGCGCATTCGCTCCAAGCGCTTCCATCACCGAGCGCGTATCCGCTTCATTCAGCCAATCGGCCCGCGCCAGCATCTTTTCCGCGCTCATCATGCCACTCCCTCGAAACCTTCCTTGGCGAAAATCCGGTCATACATGTTCTTCAACATGCCCGCCGTCGCGCCCCAGATATAATGTCCATTATAGGGCATCGCGTAGTATTCGCGCTCTTTCCCGCGCCATGTGGCCTTGTGACGCTCATGGTTTTTCGGGTCCATCAAAAAGGCTAGCGGCACCTCGAAAACCTCGGCCACCTCGCCCGCATAAACCGTCAGCGTGAAGCCGGGCCGGACGAAGCCGACGACGGGCTGGATGCGAAAGCCGGTCCCCGTCTCGTAAGTATCGAGAAAACCCGCCACTTCGACGAAATCGGATTTGAGGCCAACCTCTTCGTCAGCCTCGCGCAACGCCGCCTGATCCGGCGTCTCCCCGACCTCAATCTTTCCACCCGGAAAAGCCACCTGTCCCGCATGATTGCCGAGCGTGTCGGCACGCCGCGTCAGCAGCACGCTGGGCCCTTCTGGATGCTCGATGACAGGCACCAGAACGGCGGCGGCGCGCAACACCGGCACCTGATCCCGCTCAGCCCATTCGAGCGGCGACAGGTCGCCGTCGCCCCGCATCACCTTGGGGCCCAGCAACTCTTCCAGCGAAGGCGGCTGCCGGTCCACGCGGGCGAGAATAAGGTCGCGATAATTTTTCATGCGAAGAACGACGGCCTAAAAGGCCATCTCCTCCGCCAGCATGAAGGGGAAGAAGACGCCGCCCGACCAGACGCCGAACCAGCTTTTGCCGTCGCGTTCCTCTTCCGTCCCCAACTCGACGAGATCGTAGAAGACCGCGCGGTTGATCAGCGCCTCAAGCCGCGCCCGGATATGGACATAAGGCGCGGGCTCGCCGGTCGCTTCATCGACAACGAAGCGGATCGGATGGTCCGCCCCCGCCGCTGCGCTGTCACCGACGCTTGTCGTGAAGGTCAGCACCTGATCGCGGCCCTTCCCTTCGGCCGTCATGGCGACAGCGAGGAACGGCGCATCCTCGACCCTGATCCCCACCTTCTCGACCGGCGTCACCAGATAGTATTTTCCGTCCTCGTCGTGACGCAAGATGGTTGAGAAGAGCCGCACCAGCCGCTCCCGCCCGATCGGCGTGCCCATATAGAACCAGGTCCCGTCGCGGGCGATTCGCATGTCGATATCGCCGCAGAAGTCGGGATTCCACAGATGCACCGGCGGCAGCCCGCGCGCCTTTTTGCCCTCGCTTTCGGCAGCTGAAAGCAGACCGGCGGGCGCGCCTTTCGCGCCGTCTTGTTGTTTTTGTGTCGGCGAGGCCATCAATCGTCGCTTCCCTGATGCTTTACCGCGTGAGCGGCCATATTATCGCCACCGGACCACCGGCCAATAATGCCAATATAAGGTGGAGACTCGGAAACGCGCGCCTTCGCGAGAGCGACGGCACATCCTATACTTAGGTCAATGCAGACACTCAGTGAAGCGGACGGCGATGCCGTTCAGGAAATCGAAGCTTCGGGCGCCAAGATCGCCGAGGCCCGTAAAGCTATTGGCGAAGTCATCTATGGTCAGGAGCAGGTGATCGACCAGACGCTGGTGACGGTCCTTGCCGGTGGCCATGCGTTGCTGGTCGGCGTCCCCGGCCTCGCCAAGACCCTGCTCGTTCACACGATGGGCGTGGTGCTCGGGCTCGACGACAAGCGCGTCCAGTTCACCCCGGATCTGATGCCCGCCGATATTCTGGGCTCGGAAGTGCTGGAAGAAAGCGCGGGCGGTTCGCGCAGCTTCCGCTTCCTGAAAGGCCCCGTCTTCTGCCAGCTCTTGATGGCCGACGAAATCAACCGCGCTTCCCCGCGCACCCAGTCGGCGCTCCTGCAAGCCATGCAGGAAAAGCAGGTGACGGTCGCCGGCGTCCGCTACGAACTGCCCGCCCCCTTCCATGTGCTGGCGACGCAGAACCCGTTGGAGCAGGAAGGCACCTATCCGCTGCCCGAAGCCCAGCTCGACCGTTTCCTGACCCAGATCGACGTCAACTATCCAAGCCTCGAAGCCGAGCGGCGCATGCTGCTTTCGACCACCGGCATCGAAGATGTGAAGGTGCGTCCCGCCATGACGGCTGAAGATTTGCGCGCCGCCCAGCGTCTCGTCCGCCGCGTGCCGGTCGGTGAGAAGGTCGTCAACGCGATCCTCGAACTTGTCCGCTCCGCCCGTCCCGAAGAGGGCGCGTCGGAAGAAGTCGAACGCCATGTCGCCTGGGGTCCCGGCCCGCGCGCCAGTCAGGCGCTGATGCTGGCGGTTCGCGCCCGCGCGCTGATCGACGGACGCTTCTCACCCTCCATCGAAGACGTGAAGGCGCTGGCCGCGCCGGTGCTGCGTCATCGCATGGCATTGAATTTCTCGGCGCGCGCCGAAGGCGTCACCGTCAGCGGCGTCATCGACCGTCTCTGCCGCAACATCTGATCGTAAAAGCCATGCGGCTTCCCTTCCAGCCGGGCGCAACTCCACCAGCGGCGGGCCTGCGCGAGCAGGCCGACACGCTGGCCGAAGCCCTGCCGCCGCTCGTCGCGGAAGCCGAGCGCGTCGCCAACACCGTCGCCCAAGGCGTGCATGGCAGGCGGCGCATCGGCATGGGCGAAAGTTTCTGGCAATTCCGCCGCTTTCGCGAAGGCGACACGGCGGCTTCCGTCGATTGGCGTCACTCGGCTCGCTCGCGGCATTTGTTCGTGCGCGAAACCGAAGTCGAGGCCGCCGAAAGCGTCTGGATCTGGCGCGACGGCTCACCCTCGATGGACTACGCCTCCGAGTTTGCCCTATCAACCAAGAAAGACCGCGCCACGGTTTTGGCGCTGGCGCTCACCTCTCTTCTTATCCAGGGCGGCGAGAGCGTCGCGGCGCTTGGCGGCGGCGTCCCGCCATCGGGCGGACGCGCCGCGCATCGGCGCATGGCGCATATGTTGCTCGACGCGCCCGACACCAACGCGACGGCCACCGGCCTTGAAAGCCTGCCGCCGCCCGAACATTTGCCGCGCTATGCCCAGATCGTCCTCATCAGCGATTTTCTCTCGCCCGCCGAAGACATCGTCTCGCGCATCAAGGGCTATGCGGCGGACGGCATTCGCGGCCATCTCATTCAGGTGCTCGATCCGGCGGAGGAAGATCTGCCCTTCACCGGCCGCACCGAATTTGAAGGCGTCGAGGAAGATTTGCGCCTGATGATCGGGCGCGCCGAAAGCTTGCGCAAAGCCTATCACGCGCGCCTCGCGCTTCACCGCAACCGCATCATGCAAGCGGCCCAGCGCATCAACTTCACCTTTGCCACCCATCGCACCGACCGCGCGCCGCATACTGCCCTGCTGGCGCTTTACGGTGCGTTGTCGGGCGCCATCGACGCGCGCAAGCCGCCGCGACCGGGGGCCTGATCCGTGCTGCAATTTGGTCCCCTCGCCTTCGCAACGCCATGGATGCTCTTCGGCCTCGCTTTGCTGCCTGCGATCTGGTGGCTGCTGCGCATCAGTCCGCCCCTGCCCAAGCGCGTGCGGTTTCCCGCAATCCGTCTTCTGATCGGTCTGGCGAGCGAAGAAGAAACGCCCGCCCATACGCCTCTCTGGCTTCTCATTCTCCGCTCGGTGCTCGCATCCCTCATCGTCATCGCCCTTGCCGACCCTCTGTGGAATCCGGCGCCGACGGTCGCGGGCTCCGGCCCGCTGCTCATCGTCGTCGACAATGGCTGGGCTTCGGCCACGCATTGGCGCGAGCGCACCAACGCCATGGACGCGTTGATCGCGGGCGCGCGCCGCGACAACCGTCCTGTACTCGTTGTCGGCACCGCGCAGACAGCAACCGTGCCCCCGCTCGATTTTGAATCCGCCGATGACGGCGCGGCACGCGCCCGCGCCTTGCAGCCGCTGCCGATTGCGCCGGATCGCGCCGCCCTTCTCGCGCGCCTTCAAACCGCAACCGCTCTGCCGAAAAATCCGCAGACCGTCTGGCTAAGCGACGGCTTCGATTACGGTCAGGCCAGCGCCTTCTCATCGGGCCTCTCCGAAATTGCCGGCGGCGCGGGCCTCGAAGTGCTGGAGCCGCGCGCGGGCGAACTCGCCCTCGCCTTGTTGCCCCCCGCGCCCGAGGGCGGCGAATTCGTTGCGAACGTCATCCGCGCACCGGATAGCGCGGCCCGCACCGGCGACCTTCATGCACTGAACGCCGAAGGCGGCGTGTTGGGCGATGCCTCCTTTGCTTTTGCCGGCGGCGCGACAAAGGCCGAAGCCCGTTTCGCTTTGCCGCTCGAATTGCGCAATCGCGTCGCGCGCATCGACATAGCCGGCGAAACATCGGCAGGCGCGACCAGCCTTCTCGACGAGCGCTGGCGCCGCCGCACCGTCGGCCTCGTCTCGGGTTCATCCACCGAACAGGCGCAACGGCTTCTCTCCGATCTCTATTACCTCGAGCGCGCCATCTCGCCCTATGCCGAGCTTCACCACGCAACCGCGCAAGGATCGCAAAGCGATATCGGCAAGCTTCTGTCCTCGCCGCTCTCGGTGCTGATCCTCGCCGATGTCGGCACCTTCACCGCCACCGACCGCAGCGAACTTGCGAAATGGGTCGATAAGGGCGGCGTGCTGGTCCGCTTCGCCGGGCCGAAACTGGCAAGCCAGGAACACGCATTGTCGACCGACGAGTTAATGCCCGTGCCGTTGCGCACCGGCGGCCGCGCGCTGGGCGGCGCTCTGTCATGGACCAACCCGCAGCATCTCGCGCCCTTCGACGCGGACAGCCCTTTTTATGGCCTCGCGCTTCCCAACGACGTCACCGTGACCCGTCAGGTCTTGGCCGAACCGACCATTGATCTCGCAAGCCACACATGGGCGCGCCTGCAAGACGGCACGCCGCTCGTCACCGCCGCGTCGCGCGGCAAGGGACGCGTCGTTCTCTTCCATGTCACAGCCAACAGCGAATGGTCGAACCTGCCGCTCTCCGGCCTCTTCGTCGATATGCTCCGCCGCGTCATCGGCCTCTCACAAGGCGTCGCCGCGACACCCGGCAATACAAGCGCGACCGAGGCTACGCTCTCCCCCGTCCGCTCGCTCGACGGCTTCGGCCGCCTGACCTCGCCGCCCGCCACCGCAACGCCCGTTCCCGCCGCGACCTTCGATGCGACGCCGATCACCCCGCGCCATCCACCGGGACTCTATGGCCCCGCCGACGGGCCCCGCGCGCTCAATCTCGTCAAAGCCGACACGAAGCTCACGCCGCTCGACACGCTGGCCGGCGTCACGTCGCGCCATCCCTTCGCCGAAACGGCTGAAACACGGCTCCGCCCCGTTGCACTGGCGCTGGCACTCATCCTCATCATCGCCGACGGCATCGCTGCGCTCTATGTGACGGGCCTCTTCGACACGACGCCCATTCGCCGCCGCCGTCGCGGCGCGAACATTCTGCCCGCCCTGGCGCTGGCGCTCGGCGCATTGACGTTGATGCACGCCCCTTCCGCTCGCGCGGCGGACGCCGATAGTTTTGCGATCGACGCCGCCAACCAGACGCGCCTCGCCTATGTCGTCACCGGCGACAATGCCGTGGACGATATAAGCCGCGCCGGCCTCGAAGGTCTTTCTGACGCGCTACGTGCACGCACCTCCTTCGAGCCCGCCGAACCGATGGGCGTCGATATCTCGCGCGACGAGCTCGCCTTCTTTCCCCTGCTCTACTGGCCGATGACGCAAGGCCAGGAAAACCTTTCCGCCGACACGCTGGCGCGCATTAACACCTATATGGAAAACGGCGGCGTCATTCTTTTCGACACCCGCGATCAGGACCGCACCTTGAGCGGCATGACCGGCCCCGGCGCGGAAACCTTGCAGCGCCTGATCGGCAAGCTCGATCTGCCCGCATTGCAGCCCGCGCCCAAAAATCATGTGCTGACGAAATCCTTCTACCTCATCCATGATTTCCCGGGCCGCTGGGCCGGCGGCCAAATCTGGCTCGAAAGCTCCGACGCGACAGTCGATGAGCACGGCGGGCGCTCCAATGACGGCGTCTCCCCGATCATCGTCGGCTCCAATGACTATGCCGCCGCCTGGGCGCGCGACGCATCGGGACGTCCGATGTTTCCCTGCAATCCGGGCGGCGAAATGCAGCGCGAAATGGCGCTGCGCTTCGGCGTCAATCTCGTGATGTATGCGCTGACCGGCAATTACAAATCCGATCAGGTGCATGTCCCCGCGCTGCTCGAACGGCTGGGGAATTGATTATGCAGCCAGCCATCTCATCCGCCGTCTCATGGGAAATCGTTTTCGAGCCGTCATTGCCGTTCGCGCTGATCGTCGTCCTCGGTTTGATCGGCGTCGCCGTCATCGCCTATTCCGCATGGCGTGGAGCGCGCGGCGCGCCGTGGCGAACAGCCGCTCTCGCCGTGACGCTCGCCGCCATTCTCAATCCGACCATGCGGCAGGAAGACCGCCAGTCGGTGCCTGACGTCGCGGTGATCGTCGCCGACAACAGCCAGAGCATGGAAATCGGTGACCGGCCGAAGGAATCGCAAGCCGCCCTCGCCCGCATCGAGGCGAGTCTCAAGAATATGCACGGCATCGAAACGCGCGTCGTCACCGTCACGGGCGGTGCTGGCGGTTCGGGCGACGACGGCGCAGGTACTCGCGCTTTTGCGGCGCTCGAACAGGCGCTCGCCGATGTGCCGCGCGAGCGTGTGGCTGGCGCGATCATCGTCACCGACGGTGAAATCCATGACGTGCCCAAAAATGCCAAAATGCTCGGCTTCGACGCGCCTGTCCACGGGCTGATCGTCGGGCGCAAAAACGAGAAAGACCGCCGCCTCACCATTCTCGAAGCGCCGCGCTTCGGCATCGTCAACGAGCCTGTCAAACTCGCCTTGCGCGTTGACGA
Source organism: Parvibaculum sp. (assembly GCA_036499025.1). GTDB lineage: Bacteria > Pseudomonadota > Alphaproteobacteria > Parvibaculales > Parvibaculaceae > Parvibaculum. The sequence continues at coordinate 42,080 of DASYEM010000137.1, forward strand.
TACGAATGCCGAACAGGCGGGTGGCCAGACCGCGCCCGTGACCATCGCCATCGACGGCAAGCAAGTGATGAAGACCGATGTCGCCATCGGCCAGAAAACGCAAGTGACGCTGTCGCTGGCGCATGGCGGCCCGAACGTCATCGAGATTGACGCCGCGCCCGGTCCCGACGAATTGACGCTGCTGAACAACCGCGCCGTTGTCGTGGCGAACGGCATCCGCGACCGGTTGCGTGTGCTGCTCGTCTCGGGCGAGCCGCATCCGGGCGAGCGCACATGGCGTAATCTGTTGCGCGCCGACCCTTCGGTCGATCTCGTGCATTTCACGATCCTGCGTCCGCCTGAAAAGCAGGACGGCATTCCGATTGACGAACTGTCGCTGATCGCCTTTCCGACGCGTGAACTCTTCGTCGACAAGCTGCATGAATTCGACCTCGTCATCTTTGACCGCTACAAGCGGCAAAGCGTGGTGCTGCCGCTCGAGTATCTTTCGAACGTCGTCCAATATGTCGAAGACGGGGGCGCCGTGCTGGACGCGGCGGGACCGGCTTTCGCCTCGCCCTTCTCCCTTTATCGCACGCCGCTGGCCGCCATCCTGCCCGCGCAACCGACCGGCAATGTCACCGTCGGTGGCTTCAGGCCGCATGTCACGGATACCGGCCACAAGCATCCGGTAACGGCGGATCTACCCGGCGGCGACGTCAATCCGCCGCAATGGGGCCGCTGGTTCCGCATCATCGACAGCACGGTCGATCGCGGCGAGGTGGTGATGGATGCGCCGGGCGGCAAACCGCTCGTGGTGCTCGACCACGCGGGCAAGGGCCGTGTCGCGCAGATATTGTCCGATCACTTCTGGCTCTGGTCGCGCGGCTTTGAAGGTGGCGGTCCGCAAGCCGAACTTCTGCGCCGTCTCGCGCATTGGCTGATGAAAGAGCCGGACCTCGAAGAGGAAAATCTCTCCGCCACCATCGTCGGATCGACGCTCACCGTGAAGCGCCGCACCATGGCGGACGCGGCAGCCGACGCCGAAGTGACCGCGCCATCGGGAAAAAAGACCACGCTGAAACTTGAAAAGACCGCGCCCGGTCGCTTCGAGGCGCGCATGAGCGTAGCCGAGCTTGGCCTCTACCGCATCGCGCAAGGCGACCAGAGCGCCGTCGCCGCCTCAGGCCCGCTCAACCCACGCGAATATGCCGACGTCCGCGCCACCGACGCCGTGCTGAAGCCGATTGCCGCTGAAACCGGCGGCGGTCTCTACTGGGTCGGCAAGGATGCGCAAGACACGCCCGACATTCGCGCCGTGCGCCCCGGCCATGACGCGGCGGGCGACGACTGGCTCGGGCTTCGCCGCAACGAGCAATATCTCGTCCGCGCCGTGCATCAGGTGCCGTTGCTTTCCGGCCCCCTCGCCCTGCTGCTGATCCTCGGCGCGCTGGCCCTCGCCTGGCGGCGCGAAGGCCGCTAACCCGCCCGTTTCTCCCGCTTGCGGCCCCGCAAATGAAAGCGTATGGTCCCCTCAGAATGTTATAATATTACACTCGGGGACCCCGATGCGGACCTTTACTTTCATGGGCGCGAGCGCGGCGCATCGCCTGCTCGTCGCGGCGGCCTGCATCGTGCTGCTCTGGCTCGCCGTTTACTGGGCCCTGTCATGAGCGCCGCCCCCGCTGCCATCGCGGTTGAAGACCTCACCGTCGCCTATGACAGGCGGCCCGCCGTGCATCACGTCAGCGGGCGCTTCGAGCCCGGCAGCCTCACCGCCATCATCGGCCCGAACGGCGCGGGTAAATCGACCTTGCTGAAAACCATCGTCGGCCTGATGCGCCCGAGCGAAGGCCACATCGAACGCGCCGGGCTTTCAAGATCGGACATCGCCTATCTGCCGCAGCAAGCCGAGATCGACCGCAGCTTTCCTATAACGGTTGCCGACACCGTCGCCCTCGGCCTCTGGCGCGACATCGGCATCTGGAAAGCCATCACGGGCGCGCGCTGGCGCCGCGTCTCCGATGCGCTGGCCAGCGTCGGCCTCAAGGGCTTTGAAGATCACTCCATCGGCAATCTCTCCGCCGGGCAATTCCAGCGCGTTCTCTTCGCCCGTCTTCTGGTGCAGGACGCGCCCGTCATTCTTCTCGATGAACCCTTCGCCGCCATCGACGAGCGCACCACCGCCGATCTGATGGAAGTCATAAAATTCTGGCATGAGGATCGCCGCACCGTCATCGCCGTGCTGCACGACATGGAAGAAGTCCGCCGTCATTTCCCGTCGACGCTTCTGATCGCCCGCGAAATGGTGGTTTGGGGCCCAACGGCCGAAGTGCTGACCGACGAGGCGCTGCGCCGTGCCCGCGCCCTGTCCGATGCCTGGGCGCATGGCGCGGAGTCTCATGCGCATGGGCGGGCCGCGTGATGGATATTTATCAGCACCTCTTCGCGCCCTTTGCCGATTACGGTTTCATGCGCCGCGCGCTCGTCGCTTGTCTGGCGCTCTCGCTCGGCTCCGGTCCCATCGGCACCTTCCTCGTGCTGCGCCGCATGAGCCTGATGGGCGATGCAATGAGCCACGCCATTCTGCCCGGCGCGGCCATCGGCTTTCTTGTCGCCGGCCTCTCGCTCTGGGCCATGTCGGTCGGCGGTCTCGTCGTCGGCCTCACGGTGGCGCTGCTCGCCGGCGTCATCAGCCGCGCCACGGCGCTGCGCGAAGACGCGAGCCTCGCGGGCTTCTATCTCATCAGCCTTGCGGCGGGCGTGTTGATCGTCTCGACGCGCGGCTCCAATGTCGATCTGCTGCATGTGCTTTTCGGCAGCATTCTCTCGGTCGACGATCAGGCTCTGCTCCTCGTCGCGGGCATCGCCACCGTCACGCTTGCGGCCCTCGCCCTGATCTATCGCCCGCTCGTCGCTGAATGTTTCGACCCCGGTTTCCTGCGCGCCGTCGCCGGACGCGGTTCGCTCTACCACGTCATCTTTCTCGTTCTCGTCGTCGTCAATCTCGTCGCCGGGTTTCAGGCGCTGGGCACGCTGATGGCGGTCGGTCTGATGATGTTGCCCGCCGCCGCCGCGCGCTTCTGGGCCATTGAAGTCTGGTCGCTCTCCGCGCTCTCCATCGTCATCGCCTTCGCCTCCGGCTGGGCGGGCCTTCTCATTTCCTACGATTTCGATTTGCCCTCCGGCCCCGCGATCATCCTGACGGCAGGCGCTTTCTACGCCGTCTCCATTCTCCTTGGTCGTCACGGAAGCCTGCGCGCGCGCTACTTCCCCGGCGCTCATTTCCACACTCATCAGGAATTATTGCCATGAAGAATATCTTCGGGTTCGCGCTGGCATTCACGATGCTGGCGTCGCCGGTCCATGCCCAATCGCTTGACGTCGTGGCGAGCTTCAGCGTCCTCGGCGACATCGTGAAGGAAGTCGGCGGCGACAAGATCACGCTGAAAACACTCGTCGGCCCCGACGGCGACGCTCATACCTTCGAGCCCGCCCCCGCCGACGCCAAGGCGCTGCACAAAGCCGACATGATTTTCATCAACGGCCTCGGCCTCGAAAAATGGATGGAAAAACTCGTCGTCGCTTCCGGCGCCAAAGCCCCGGTGATCGTCGCCAGCGAAGGCGTCATCCCGCGCCAGATGAGCGAAGACGGGCAAACCGTCACCGATCCCCATGCCTGGCAAGATCCGAAAAACGGCGCGCTCTATGTGCGCAACGTCGAAGCCGCCCTGAAAAGAGCCGACCCCGCCGACGCCATCTATTTTCAGGCCAATGCCGAAACGCTTCTCGCCAAACTCGCCAAGCTGGACGAATGGACGCGCCAGCAGATGAGCGCCGTTCCCGCTGAAAAACGCAAAGTCATCACGACGCATGACGCTTTCGGTTATTTCGGCGCGGCCTATGGCGTCACCTTCCTCGCGCCCGAAGGGCTCAGCACCGATGCCGAGCCGAGCGCCGGCGCCCTGGCCGCCCTCACCGACCAGATCAAACGCGAAAACATCAAGGCGCTCTTCATCGAGAACATGACCGACCCGCGCCTGATGAAGACCATCTCGAAGGAAACCGGCGCTGAAATGGGCGGTGAGCTTTATTCCGACGCTCTCTCAAAGCCCGAAGGCCCGGCGCCGACCTACCCTTCCATGTTTGAAAATAATGTCCCGAAACTGGTCGCGGCCATGCAGAAGAACTGAGCCGCGACGTCTTGGCGCTGGCCTGACGAAACCCATCGTGTAAAAGGCGGCCTCATATGACGAGCGCCGCCTTTTCATCTTCAGGATCCGTATCGTGCTTATGCTTTCGCAATGGCGTTCGATGACGCCCGATGACATTCATGCCGTCGACGAGATCGGCGGTATCGTCCATCCCAATTATCCTGAAGACATTGCGGTCCTGAAAAACCGGTTGGCGCTTTTCCCGGCCGGCTGCTTCGTCGCCGACGGCGAAGACACGCGTCTCGGCTATGCCGTTTCGCACCCCTCGACCATCGGCAAGCCCGCCCCGCTCAACACGGTGATCGGCGCGCTCGACGTGGATGCCGACTGTCTCTTCCTTCACGACATTGCATTGACCGAAGCCTCGCGCGGTCTCGGCCTCGGCCGGTCGCTGCTGGAAAAACTGAAGGACGTGGCGGCGCGTCAGGGCTTCGCCCGCCTCGGCCTCGTCTCCGTCAACAACTCGCGCGCCTATTGGCAGGCGCAGGGCTTCCGCGTCCTCGAAGCCGACGCCGCGCTCGCAGCCAAGCTCGCCAGCTACGAAGCCGACGCCGCTTATATGACCTTGGCGATCGCCTGAGGCCCCGTCTCGGTTCCGGGTTGCGGCTTGGTGATCGGCCCATGCGCATGGCCGAACGCGCCGAGATCGAGTTCGCGATAAAGAAGCCGCGCCGGATCGACCGGTCCCGGCATGGTAAGCCGTCCAGGCGGCACCGGCCCGAAGCCGACCTTCACATAATAGGGCTCATCGCCAACAAGAATGACGAGCGTATAGCCAAGCTCCTTCGCATCCGTCAGACCTTGCCGCATCAGATTGATGCCGACGCCCTGCCCGCGAAGATCCGGCTGCACCGCCAGCGGCCCGAGCATCAGCCCCGGCACGCCGCCGATATTGACCGGCCAGAAGGTGAGCGATCCGACCAGCCGCCGCGCCGCGCTCGCTCCCATGAAAGCCACATAGGAGAGTTCCGGCACAGCCTTGTTGCCCTCGCGCAGGCGTTGCGCGGTCTTGGCGTAGCGGCCGGGGCCGAATGAAAGGTCGAGGAGCGCGTCGATATCGACCGCGTGTTCGGGCCGTTCGAGTTCGATGTCAAACATGGGCCAAGTCTTTCGGGAAGCGTCTTTCGGACGGGACGTATGAGCCTGAGCGGATGAAGACACCCGTCGCAAGGCCCGGCGGGACGTTCAAGCCCCGGAGAAACCCCACACGCAACGGCGCGCCTGGCCGAGAGCCTTGCGGCCCTCGCACTCAATTCGTCGTCGCTGAATCAAAAGACGCGTCATGCTGAAACCCCCGTGGGGCCCCGAAATCTCGTTTCGAACGCAAGCCGGATAGCATGGGCAAACCCCGGCGTAAAGCGGTAGCTCCGCGCGGCTTTCGTTAAAAGGCTGGAAACACTAGGCCTCCTTCGGCTAGCTTGCCGCCAAATCCAATAAATCAGGGAGACGGGTCATGGGACTTCTCGAAGGCAAGGTTGTGCTGGTCACCGGCGCGGCGGGCGGCATCGGCAAGGAATGCGCGATGATCGCGGCGGCGCAGGGCGCCAAGGTCGTCGTCAACGATCTCGGCGGCAGCGTTAAAGGCGGCGACGAAGGCAACGCCTCGGCGGCCCAGAAGACCGTCGACGAAATCAAGGCGGCGGGCGGCGAAGCCGTCGCCAATTCCGACAGCGTCTCGCTGAAGTCCGGCGCCGAAAACATGATCGCCCAGGCGCTCGACACGTTCGGCGGCCTGCACTCGATCATCAGCCCCGCCGGCATCCTGCGCGACGGCATGTTCCACAAGATGCCCGACGAAGACTGGGACGCCGTCCTCGAAGTCCATCTGAAGGGCAGCTACAACATCACCCGCGCCGCCATCAATCACTTCCGCGAGCAGCAGGAAGGCAACTTCGTCCTCTTCACCTCGACGAGCGGATTGATCGGCAATATCGGCCAGGCCAACTACGCCGCCGCCAAGATGGGCATCGCCGGTCTTTCGCGCATCATCGCCATGGAAGGCGCGTCGAAGAACGTCCGCTCCAACATCATCGCGCCGTTCGCATGGACGCGCATGATCGCGACGATCCCGGTGAAAGACGAAGCCTCGGCCAAGCGCGTCGATCGCATGAAGAATGCGATGCGCGCCGAACAGGTCGGCAATTTCTCCGTCGCCCTCGCCGCGCCGTCCTGCACGACGAGCGGCCAGATCTTTTCCGTGCGCGGCAACGAGATCGTCCTCTTCTCGCAGCCCCGCCCCGTGAAAAGCGTCGCCCGCATCGACGGCTGGACGCCCGAAACCATCCTCTCCCACGGCATTCCGGCCATGGAAGGCGCTTATACCGATCTCGGCGCGACCTCATCGGTCTTCACGTGGGAACCTGTCTGACCCTTTCCCGTCATTGCGAGCGCAGCGAAGCAATCCAGAAGCTGCAAACTCAGACTGGATTGCCACGCCCTTCGGGCTCGCAATGACAATAAGGAACTGGACATAAAGACGGCGGCACTCATATAAGTGCCGCCGTTTGCTTGTCAGGAGGTTCCGATGGCAACAGGAAAGAAGGCCCCGCCCAAACCCGTAAACGTGGTGGCGAAATCGCTGGGCGACCGCAAGTTCAAACTCCAGGTCGTCAAAAGCAAAAAGACCTACTCACGGAAAAGGCGCGACGCCGCAGGGCTCGCGCCTTTTCATTTGCCACCCTCGACCCTCATCCTGAGGAGCCGCGCAAGCGGCGTCTCGAAGGACAAGGCCCCGGCACTCATCCCTTCCCTCGCCCCTTCTTCCCCGCACCCTCAAGCCACCGCGCTTTGCCGGGCCCAAACTCCTCCACTGTGAAATCCACGAACGCCCGCACCTTGGCGGATAAATGCTGCGTATGCGGATAAATCACATGCAGCGTCAGCGTATCGGGCTCCCATTCATCTAGCACCGACACATATTCGCCGCTCCTGAGCTTGTCGACGCAGAGGAACATCGGCGCGATGCAGAGAGCCTGACCCGCGTCGATAATGCCTTCCATCGCATCCGCATTGTTGCAGAGGAACGAGCCTTTCACTTCGACCTGCACCGGCTTGCCGCCCGGATCGCGGAATTCCACAAGCTCCGGGCGGGACCGCAGCGAATAGAGCACGAATGTATGGTCGGCGAGATCGCGCGGATGGCGCGGCACGCCATGCGTTTCGAAATAGCCGGGTGTTCCGACGAGGACGCGGCGCACCGGCGCAAGCTGGCGCGCGATCAGGCTCGAATCCGCCATCGTCGAAACGCGCATGCTGACGTCGAAACCTTCTTCCATCAGATCGACCTGCCGGTCGTTCAGCATCAGGTCGATGGTGAGCTCGGGATAACGCGCCATGAATTTCGGCATCACCGGCCCCAGCTCGCGAATGCCGAAGGTCATGGGCGCATTGATGCGGAGCTTGCCCCTCACCGCGCCTTCGATGCAGTTGGCGTCGCGTTCGGCTTCTTTGGCTTCCGCGACGATGCGCGAGGCGCGCTCGAAAACCACCGTGCCCGCTTCCGTCAGGCTCACCTTGCGCGTCGTGCGGTTCAAAAGCCGCACGCGCAACTCGTCCTCGAGCTCCGAAATCTGCCGGCTGACCATGCTTTTTGAAAGCTTCAGCGCCTCGGCGGCAGCCGTGAAACTCCCCAGTTCGACCACCTTCGCGTAAACGGCGAAGGCGTTGAGATCAAGAGCCATTTGTTGCTCCACAAGAACAATCCGTTCCTCCAAGCATGGATTGTTTCAATTTCGGCGGCAACTAAATTTAGCCCACGAAATTGAAACGCCCCCTACCGGGGCAAGAAGTCACCGAAGTCGGAGGGTAAAATGTCTGCCAATGCGCGTGTTCTGGTTCTCTATCACAGCTCCTGGGGCCACATTGAAAAGATGGCCGAGGCCGTTGCCGAAGGTGCGCGCGCCGAGGGCATCGATGTCGATATCAAGCGCGTCCCGGAAACCATGCCGGAAGACGCGATGACGGCAGCTCATATGAAGATCGATCAGAAAGCGCCCGTCGCCGCGCCGCATGAACTGGCTGATTACGACGCGATCATCTTCGGCGTGCCGACCCGCTTCGGCAACATGTCGGGCCAGATGCGCAGCTTCCTCGACCAGACCGGCCCGCTCTGGGCTGGCGGCAAGTTGATCGGCAAGGTCGGCAGCGTTTTCACATCGACCGGCACCGGCATCGGCAACGAATCCACGATCCTGACGACCCATGTAACGCTGCTTCATCATGGCATGGTCATCGTCGGCGTCCCCTTCGGCGCGCCGGGCATCGGCGACATCTCCGAAGTGCATGGCGGTTCGTTCTATGGCGCAGGCACCATCGCCGGTTCCGACGGCTCGCGCCAGCCGAGCGAAAAAGAACTCGGCATGGCGAAATTCCAGGGCGCCCATGTCGCTAAAATAACGAAGAAGCTGAAGGCTTAACCTGACCCCGCGGAGCAAGCTTCGGTCCGCTCCGCAACCCGGCCGGTGGTCTCCCTCCCCCCGAGCCACCGGCCGGATGATTTACACGAAAGGGGACCCGCCCAGGCCGCGTGCCCGGCGGGCATGAAAGGATCAGAAAATGATCGATGTCAGAAACCTCGACAGTCTTGGCGGTGCCGACCACGGTTGGCTCAACGCCAAACATCATTTCTCCTTTGCCGATTACTACGATGAAGCCCGCATGGGTTGGGGTCCGCTGCGTGTCTGGAACGACGACACGATCAAGGCGCAGACCGGCTTCCCGCGCCACGGCCATCGCGACATGGAAATCATCACCTATGTCCGCAAAGGCGCGATCACCCATCGCGATCATCTGAACAATGAAGGCCGCACGGTCGCGGGCGACGTTCAGGTGATGTCGGCGGGCAAGGGCATCCAGCATGAAGAGTGGAATCGGGAAACCGAAGACACGACGATCTTCCAGATCTGGATCGAGCCGAACAAAAAGAGCGTGACGCCGCGCTGGGAGGCAGCCGCTTTCCCGAAGGCCGATCGCAAGGGCCAGCTGGTGCAGCTCGCAAGCGGCAAGTCCGACGCACCCGCCGAAGCGCTGCATATCTCGCAGGACGCCGCGATCCTCGGTGCGACGCTTGACGACGGTCAGGAAGTGACGCTCGATCTCGCCCCCGGACGCCTCGCCTATCTCGTCCCGGCCAAGGGAAGCGTGACCGTGAACGGCGTCGCCGTGCCGGAGCGCGCAGGCGCGGCGATCAAAGATGTGGAACACCTCGTCATCCGCGCATCGGGCGACGCGGAATTCCTGATCGCCGATCTCCCGCCAGCGGCTTGAGTTAAATCGCTCTTCACCTCCCCTTCGTGGGGAGGTCGAAGGGCAAAGCCCTTCGGGTGGGGGGCGCTTGCAGCAAACGGAAGGAAAGACATCATGGGACTGCTTGTCGAAGGCAAATGGCAGGATCAGTGGTACGACACCGGCAAAACTAGCGGACGCTTCGTCCGCCAGGACGCCGCCTTCCGCAATTGGGTGACCGCCGACGGCGCGGCGGGCCCGACGGGTGAGGCGGGTTTCAAAGCCGAAGCCGGGCGTTACCATCTCTATGTGTCGCTTGCCTGCCCCTGGGCCCATCGCACATTGATCTTCCGCAAGCTCAAAGCTCTCGACGACAAGATCGGCCTTACCATCGTCGATCCGCTGATGCTCGCAGAAGGCTGGACCATCACGGGCGATTTCCCCGGCACCATTCCCGACACGGTGAACGGCAAGACGCGGATGCACGAAATCTACAGCCTCGCGAAACCCGACTATACGGGCCGCGTCACGGTGCCGGTCCTCTGGGACAAACAGCGCAAGACGATTGTCGCCAATGAAAGCGCCGACATCATCCGCATGTTGAATTCCGCCTTCAACGGCCTCGACGGCGTCAACGCCGCCCTCGACTTCTACCCCGAACCCCTGCGCGCTGAAATCGACCGCATCAACGCCGCCGTCTATGACCGCGTCAACAACGGCGTCTATAAAGCGGGCTTTGCGACGACCCAGGATGCATATGAAGAAGCGTTCGATGCTCTTTTCGCCGAACTCGACACGCTCGAAGCGCGTCTTTCATCGCAACGCTATCTCGCGGGCAACGCGATGACCGAAGCCGACTGGCGTCTATTCACGACGCTCATCCGTTTCGACGCCGTTTATCACGGCCACTTCAAATGCAATCTGCGCCGCATCGTCGATTATCCGAACCTGTCGAATTATCTACGCGATCTCTATCAGGTGCCCGGCGTCGCGGAGACGGTCAATCTCGACCACATCAAACATCACTATTACGCGAGCCACCGCACGATCAACCCGACCGGCATCGTCCCGAAAGGTCCCGCTCTGGACTTCGCCGCACCGCATGACCGGGCGCGTTTCTGAAACACGGAAACCCTCATCCTGAGAAGCGGGCAAAGCCCGTGTCTCGAAGGACGAGGCCTTCGCCTCACTCCTTCACCAGCCGGCTCACCGCGACCATGCTGCGCGCATCGTCATAGCGATCCATCGGATTGAGCGTCCAATGAAACGCCTTGAGCGCTGCGCTGCCGTTCTGTCTTACGTCGAGATCGAGACCTGACGTCACGCAGAAGTTCATCATGTGTTTCGTGTGCCCGAAATCGCCGCAAAAGCGAACCGACTTCCGCAGCAAGCCCAACTGCTCATCGTTCAATCTGGAAAGCGACACTTTGTCGGTCGGCAAAGCCGCTGCATCGAATTGTTCGGCGGCATGAGCGGCCTGCCCGAGCATGGAGATCGCCAGTGCGGCTCCGATAAAAAAACCCGTTCTTTTCATCTTGTTCTCCTCAGCCCGGCTCTCCCCAAAACAAAACGCTGGCCGCATCGCTTTGGCTCCTTAAGATGGCTCAAAATAATCGAAACATATCGGGGAACGAGATGACGGGTTTTGCGGATTACGAGAAGTATGACGGGCTTGGACTGGCGGAGCTGGTCGCCAAACGTCAGGTGAAACCTGAGGAACTCCTCGACGAAGCCATTGCCCGCACCGAGAAGATCAATCCGAAAATCAACGCCGTCGTCCTGAAACATTACGACGAAGCCCGCGCCCAGATCGCACGCGGCCTGCCGGAAGGCCCCTATAAGGGCGTGCCTTTCCTGCTGAAGGACCTGCATCTCCTGCTCGACGGCACGATCACGAGCTTCGGCTCCGCCGCGTTCAAAACAAACAAGGCCGATCACAATTCGACACTGACCGACCGCTATCTTGCCGCCGGTCTCGTCATTTACGGCAAAACCAATTCGCCCGAATTCGGCCTCGCACCGACGACCGAACCGCGCCTCTATGGTCCGACGCATAATCCCTGGGATCTGACGCGCTCGCCCGGCGGCTCGTCTGGCGGCGCGGCGGCGGCGGTCGCCGCCGGCCTTGTGCCTGTCGCCAACGCGAGCGACGGCGGCGGTTCGATCCGCGTTCCCGCCGCCGCTTGCGGCGTCTTCGGCATCAAGCCGACCCGCGCCCGCACGCCGATGGGCCCCGATCGCGGCGAAGGCTGGGGCGGCATGTCGATCGCCCATGTCGTTTCGCGCTCGGTGCGCGACAGCGCCGCGATGCTCGATGCGACGCACGGCCCCGCCGAAGGCGACCCATATGCCGCGCCCGCCTTCACCGGCTCATTTCTGGCCGAAGTCGCCAAAGCGCCCGGCAAGCTCCGCATCGCCTTCTCGACCAAACGCCCAAACGGCACCCCTTGCCACAAGGATGTGATCGCCGCCATCGAGGCGACGGCGAAACTCCTCGCCGATCTCGGCCATGAGGTCGAGGAAGCCGCGCCTGAAATCGACGTCGAGGAAATGAGCAAGCATCAAGGCGCGCTCATCGGCTCCAATATCGCGCTGACCTTGCGCCAGCGCAGCGCGGCCCTCGGCCGCGAGTTGACCGGCAACGATGTCGAACCCTTCACGCTGCTCGTCGCCACCGCCGCGAAGGAACGCTCCGGCGCCGACTATGCCGACGCGACGCTCTACATTCACCAGATGGGCCGCAAGATGGAAAAATTCCATCGTCGCTACGACGTCTATCTCTCCCCCACCCTCGCCACGCCGCCGGTCCCGCTGAAGTATCTCGACACGATGAGCAGCGACATCGGCACCCTCATGCGCAACATGACGGAGTACATGCCGAATATCGGCATCTACAACATGACCGGCCAACCCTCCATGTCCGTGCCGCTCGCCTGGAACGTCGACGATCTTCCGCTCGGCATGATGTTCACGGGCCGCATCGGCGACGAGGCGACGCTTTTCCGTCTGGCTGGACAGCTCGAAACCGCGCGCCCGTGGAAGGACAAGCGGCCAAAGCTCTAGGGCCTCACCACAATTCCGGCGGCGCGATCCCTTCGGCGATTTCCTTCAGCCGGGCTCGCGTCCCCGGCGTCGTGTCGGCTGGCACGGCGTCGAGGGCGAAAAACGCCGCCTCCGCGATTTCAAAATTCGGGCGCGGTTCCTTCTCGTAGCTTCCGGCCTCGACGAGATACAGCGCGACGTGATCCGATTTGAATTCGCGGAAATTGGCGTAAAGGCCGATGAACTTCGGTTCGCCGCGCAGCACTACGCCGACTTCCTCGTCCAGTTCGCGCTTCAACGCCGTCAGCACCGTTTCGGAACGCTCCACCCCGCCGCCCGGCATATACCAGCCGGGCGTATAGCTGTGCCGCACCAGCAGCACGCGTCCCTCCGCGTCGAGCACAAGCCCACGCACGCCCATCGTCAAAGGCCGCGTCAGCCGCCAGTAAAGCCGGGCAAGCGGGCGGAGAACGATCCAGAGAACTGAAATGATTTGCGCCATGATTCGTCAACCTTATCAGAGGAAGCAGCTCCCGCGCCCGTCCGCTCAAGCCCGATCTTTAGAAGCCATCAACGAATGGCGTCTAGCTTGGCCTGCGTAACCTTTTGTTCATGCGTGCGATAAGGCCCGGGTGCCATGCGTCTTGCTTCACTGTTGAAACAGCGCCGGAAAACCAGACGGACACCGCCTCCACCGGAAGAAACGCCGCGCGCGCCCAAAAGCGCCGTCGCCCGCGCGCTTCGCCATTCGGCCGCCGCGTCCAATTATCGCTCCGCCGCCGAACTCGGCATGCGCATCGCCACCGCCTTGTCGACCATCGAGACCGCCGTCCTCGCCATCGACGCGGTGAACGATCGCCTGCGCGAAGCGGCCAATCTCGTCGAGGGTGCGAACAAGAACGACAATCTCGGACGCCGCGCCCTGCTCGCCGGACGCTATGACGACGTGCGCGCCGAAATCGACGCCGTCGTCGGCTCGGCGGCGCATAACCGCATCAACCTCATCAACGGCTGCATGATCGGCGGCGTCTATACCGCCTTCGACATTTCACTCGACGAGGAAGGCCGCGCCGGCATCGCCATCGGCGTCGTCGATCTGACGACAGGCGCAAGCGGCCTCGCGCTTTCTCCACCCCGCTCGGCCTTCGCCGAGGACGTCGAGATTTCAACCATCCTTGGCGAGATCGAGGCGGCGCAAATCCGCATCGCGGAAGTGTCCATGCGCTTTGCCGATCACGCGGCGCTGATCGCCGATCGCCTCGCCCGCCTGCAAAAACTCGCCGGAACGAGCCAGATCGAGTCGCATGTCCCGACCGGGGCCGATATGGATGAGGCCGTCGGAGAGGACGCCCAGCCCTTCAACCTCGAACTGGCCGAAATCGAAGATACGCTTGAGAGTATCTGATCCATCCCCCATCTTGAGTTGAACAAGAGGGGGAGCCGATGACCGACCGGAACGCCGACGCGGCCAACGCCGAACAAATCGAAGCCTGGAATGGCGCCGCCGGTGCGAAATGGGTGCGCTATCAGAACCGCCTCGACCGCATGCTCGCCCCTTTCGGCGCGGCGGTCGTCGAAGCCGCCGCGATCAAGCCCGGCGAGCGCATTCTGGATGTCGGCTGCGGATGCGGCGCGACGACGCTCGAAGCCGCAAGCCTTGCCGGACCGACCGGCCGCGCGCTCGGCATCGACATCTCCCTGCCGATGGTGACGCGCGCCAGGGAACGCAGCGCCGAACGCGGCCTTTCCGCCGCCTTCTCCGTTGCCGACGCCTCGCTGCATGATTTCGAGCCCGGCTCTTTCGACCTGTTGCTCTCGCGCTTCGGCGTCATGTTCTTCGACGCGCCAGCCGAGGCTTTCGCCAACCTGCACAAGGCGCTTGCAAGGAATGGCCGCCTCGCCTTCGTCTGTTGGCGGACCATGTCTGAAAATCCTTGGCTCTCCGTGCCGTTGCGGGCCGCCATGCCGCTGCTGCCGCCTTTCGATCCGCCGGCCCCCGGCACACCCGGCCCTTTCGCCTTTGCCGACAATGCGCGCGTCGCCGCCATTCTCACGCAAGCCGGTTTCCGCGATGTCGGCCTGACGCCCTTCGACGCCGACATCGTGCTCGGTGCGCCCCAGGGCGACGCGGTGGAAGACGCGCTGGAACAGACGCTTGAAATCGGGCCCCTCGCCCGCCTTCTGGCCAATCTTTCCGACGATCTGCGCGCCCGCATTGCCGATACGGTTCGCGCCGAACTTGCCAGACACCGGACGGCGGCGGGCGTCACGCTCCCCGGCGCGACCTGGATCGTCACCGCATCCGCGTGAGGGATCGTTTGAAACATTACCCGAAGGCAAAACGCCGAAAACCGCCGTTTTTTCCGCGCTTCGCTACATAAGTTTTAAGACCTCTCACCTAGCGTGTGATTGAGCATGTTCGAGCGCGTGGGGCGTTCGGATGCTAATCGCTCGGGGGTAAAAATGGCTCGATCCGTTTTCGAGGCATTGACGGTGCTCGCTGTCGACGACAGCAAGCACATGCGTTTATTGCTGACGGAGCTTCTTCGCGTACTGGGTGTGGGCCATGTCATCGTCGCCGGCGATGGCGATGAAGCCTGGTCTCAATATCTCAAACACAAGCCCGACGTCGTCATCACCGACGCCGCCATGGCGCCGATCGACGGCTTCACCCTCGCCCGCCGCTTGCGCGATGCAGACAGTCTCGCCTTCGGCCGCATCCCGATCATCATGGTCTCCGCCCATAGCGAACTTTCCGCCGTCGAGAAGGCGCGCGACGTGGGCATCACCGAATTCATCTGCAAGCCGCTTTCGCCGCGCCTTCTCTATGAACGCCTCATCGCCGTCGTCAACCGTCCCCGCGAACTCGTCGAGAGCGCCGCCTTCAAAGGCCGCGATCGCCGGAGCGAAGGCATGACCTTCGACGGCGCCGCCACATCCAACGCTGTCTCCTTTCTCTGAAAGACCGGACCATGAGCGAAACTTTCAGACCCAGAAATGCCGACGGCACGGACAAGAGCGTCGATGCGCGCTTTCTCCGCCTGCCTTCGATTGCCGAGCGCAAGCTTGGCCGCGACTACAGCGCGCCGATCCGTCTCGATCCGCGCGTTCTCGATCAAATGCAGCAAACGATCCGCGAACTCGGTTCGAAATATGCCGAGACCCTAGCCGCCCAGGTCGGCCTGCTGCCGCCGCTGATCCAACGCGCTTGCGCGGGCATCGCCGAAGCGCGAGGCCAGATCTATACGATCGTCCACGATGTTCGCGGCCTCGCCGGTACCTTCGGCCATCCGATTGTCGGCAGCTTCGCCAAATCGCTCTGCGGCTACATGGAATCGAGCTCAGGTCTCGACCCGACCATCATGCGCTTCCACATCGAGGCGATGCGCGACGCGCTTGAGGATCCCCAACCGGACGCGGGCCTTGCGCGCGAAACGCTCCGGTCGCTCGAATTGCTGATCGATGCCGCCGGCGACGAAAGATCGGTCGGATGACCGCTTCCCCGCAGGCGCATAATGCGGCGCTCTTTGCCGGATTGAAGGTACTGGTCGTCGACGACAGTCTTGAAATGCGTCGCCTGCTTGTCGCTTTGCTCAACGTGATGGGAATTGACGAAGTCATTTGCGCGGCCGACGGCGATACCGGCCTTGCGCTCTTTTCCGAACGCGCGCCCGATCTCGTCATCACCGACGGCAGCATGCAGCCTATGGACGGTTATGAAATGACGCGCGCCATCCGCGCCATGCGCAAGGAAAACGACGCGCCCGGACAAGGCGCCGATATTCCGGTGCTGATGCTGTCTGGCCATATGGGCCCCGAGATCGTCGCCCGTGCCCGCGACGAAGGCGTGACCGACTACATCGTGAAGCCTGTGACGCCTGAACTTCTTTACGAGCGCCTGCTCGAGGCGATTTCTAAACCCGTGCATGTCGTCGAAACGCCGACCTATCGCGGTCCCTCGCCGACGCGCCGACTTGTCGCGCGCCAGGCTGGCGACTTGAACGGGAATAGCGTGGATTAACATCCCGAAATCTCATTAGTTCTTGTTTTGTTCCAAATATTTTTCTATGGTCGGGCCCGGACATTTGATCGCCGGGAGAGATCGCTCATGCTCACGCTTTATCACGCGCCCCGCTCGCGTTCGTCGCGCTTCCTCTGGCTGCTGGAGGAATTGGGAACGCCCTATCACATCGCCTTGACTTCTATCGTCCGCCGCGATGGCGGCGAACCGGCGCCGGAAAGCTACCGCGCCATCCATCCGCATTTGAAAGTGCCCGCCATCGACCATGACGGAGAGATCGTTTTCGAATCCTCCGCCGTGACGCTTTATCTGACCGACACGTTTCGTAAAAACAATCTGGGCCCGGACTTCGGCGAGGTCGGCCGCGCCGACTATCTCTCATGGCTCGCTTATAGCGCAGGCGTCATCGAACCCTCGGCAACCGCGCGCTTCAACAAGATGGACACAGGCGACAACGCCAAGGCCTTCGTCGACTGGGACGATGTCGAGGCTTACGTCGCCCGCACGCTGGAAGCCCGGCCCTATGTGCTCGGCGAGAAATTCTCGGGCGCCGATATTCTGATCGGCTCGATGCTGCAATTCTTCAAAGGCAATCTTCTGCCCGAGCGAAAAGTCTATGACGACTATTTCGCCCGTATCTCCGCGCGCCCCGCTTACATCCGCGCGCAGGAAAAAGACAGCGGCCCCCGCGCGCTCTAGCGCGTCACCTCGGCGAGAAACCGGTCGAGCAGCGGATTGACACGCGTCGCATCTTCCCAGAACGGCATATGCGCCAGCCCTTCGAGGATATGCACCTTGCGATCCCAGAGGTTGTTGTAGGCGACGGTCGTCAGAAAGGCATTGTTGACGAAAGGCTCGTTCTCGCCGGAGACGATAGCGAGTGGCTGCAAAGCCGTTCCCGCCACTTCGCGCCCATCGACATCGAGCCCGGCGGCGACCGATTGCAGCATCAGCGGACGGAACCGTCCGTCGGCGCGCAACGCCGCGTCGGACATCCAGGGCAGCAGCTCGACATCTTCGCCCACCGTCTCCTGCGCATAGACGCGCGCCTCCTCGGGCGTGAACTTGTCCTTGAAGGTGAGGCCCATATGGTCCGACGGCAGGAACGCCTCGCCCATGTCGGCGCCGCCGGCGGGCGGCGTGCCGGTGATCCAGGCCGCGACCGTGCCCGGCCAGCGCGCCAGCATTTCAAGCGCCGCATGTCCACCGAGCGACCAGCCCACGACGACCGCCTGCTTCACGCCCATCGCATCGAGCAGCGCGATGGCGGCGTCGGCATAGCCGTGAATCGAATAGGTAAGCGCCGGGTCCGGCGCGTCCGAACTCTGGCCATGTCCCGGCAGATCGAGCGCGATCATCCGATAGCGCAGGCCAAGCTCGCTGACCAACTGCTTGCCGAATATCTCCTTGCAGGAGGAATTGCCGTGGATCAACAGCACCACCGGCCCCTCGCCGCCCGTATCGACCCAGGAAATCCGCCCGTGAACCGTCTCGGTAAAGCCCGTCGTCAGCATTCAATCCCCCTGAAATGTGGCGCTAAGCCTAGCATTTCCGCCGGGTCACGCACCTCTAAACTCTGAAAAATAAAAATGACAGGTGCGTCATTATTTTTTGCATCGATTAACCCTTGGCGCTATATTGGTACTCAGGAGGGACCGGCACGGTCGGTCCTGTGAAAGCTCTCGTATCGGCTCTGGGAGGAGACATGACGAAGATCGACACGAATATCACGGTGGATT
>DASYEM010000138.1:0-49712 GCA_036499025.1 Parvibaculum sp.
GTCATTGATGCAGTTAAATGGATATCGGGAAGCGATGTGCTTCAGCGAATGTCAGCCGGAAGAATAGTCGTCGTTCATGGGTCCACTCCCGAAACGATGTCATCTTCCCCGGCGCGCTGAAACGATCTTTTTATGATAGACGGCCGAGAGCCATTCGCAAGATCAAAGAAACTATGAGCGCGAAGTAAATCACTCCACGCTCACGCATCGATCTGTTTGCTGAAGATATGAAAGAAAAAAAATACGTATAAACCTGAATTTACTTCGCGGGCGTTGTCGTTTCGATCAGAACAACTTTCTTGCCCTTCGCGCTGATCGCAAGCTCGCCGCGCTTAAGTCTTAAGGCATCTGCGCCGAAGACTTCGCGCCGCCAGCCTGTAAGGGCGGGCACGTCCGCTTCTTCATGCGCCGCGATCAATTCGAGATCGGCGATCTTGGCGATGAGCTTTTGCGCCACTTCATGCTGCTCGCAGCGCATGGCGAGCAAGACCTTCAGCAATTCGACCAGCGGTCCGATGCCGGAGGGCAGGGGTTCCGCATCCTTGACGATGGGTATCTGATCTTCGGGCATCGCCAGCCCGCGTTCGATCGCTTCCATCAGCGCGCCCGCCGAACGGCTGTTCGACATGCCTTTGGGAACGGCGCGAAGGCGATCCAGTTCCTCGATGCTGCGTGGGATTTGCGTGGCGATCTCCGCGAGCGCGTCGTCTTTCAGCACGCGTGAGCGAGGCAGGTCGCGGTCCTGCGCCTGGCGTTCGCGCCATGCGGCCACCTCGACCAGCACGGCGAGGCCCTTGCGTCCTTTAAAGCGCGTCTTCAGCCGCTTCCAGGCATCTTCAGGCCGTGTCTCATAAGTCTCGGGATTTTGCAGGATCGACATTTCCTCGGCGACCCAGCGCGCACGTCCCGTCTGCGTCAACCGCCGCGCCAGAACCTCATAGATTTTTCGAAGATGTGTGACGTCTCCGCAAGCATATTGCAGCTGCTTGTCCGACAGCGGCCGCCGCGACCAGTCGGTGAAACGCGAGCTTTTGTCGACGCTGCCGCCGGTGAGCCGCTTCACCAGCGTCTCATAACCCACGCTGTCGCCGAAGCCGCAAACCATGGCCGCGACCTGTGTGTCAAACAGCGGGTCGGGAATGCACTGGGCGTCGTGCCAGAAAATCTCGATGTCTTGCCGTGCCGCGTGAAAGACCTTCACGACCTTCTTGTTGCGCATCAGATCATAGAAGGAAGTCAGGTCGATGCCGGCGGCCAACGGGTCGATCACGACCTCGTCTTCGGGCCCCGCCAGCTGGATCAGGCAGAGCTTCGACCAGAAGGTCGAGTCGCGCATGAACTCGGTATCGACCGTGACGAAGCCCGCGCCGGAGAGGCGCTGGCACACGGTTTCAAGCTCGGAAGTTGTGGTGACGATAATCATGCAGCGCCTCTATAACCCATCAAGTTTCCCCTGTCTCCCCGACGCTTTGCCGCGTAACCGCCAGTTACGCCGCTCACCGCGCGACTCTTGACAAGCTATTGTCTTCATGCGCTTTTTCGCCCCGGGCGCACGTACTTTATAGTTATGCACGTTGCGGCGATTCGTCTTTGAATATCAAGGCATTGGACAATGAATCTCTATCGGAGCCACACCTGTGGCGAGCTCAAGAAAGCCAATGTCGGCGAGACCGTTCGCCTGTCCGGCTGGGTCCACCGCAAGCGCGATCATGGCGGCCTGCTCTTTATCGACCTGCGCGATAACTTCGGGCTGACGCAGCTTGTCTTCGATCCTGACCGCGCCGGGGCCTTTGGCCTCGCCGAAAAGGTTCGCTCCGAATACGTCATCAAGGTCGAGGGCAAGGTCGTCGCCCGCGGCGAGGGCACCACCAATCCGAACCTCGCCACCGGCGAGATCGAAATCGCGGTCGAAAGCCTCGAAGTCCTTTCCGAAGCGCAGGACCTGCCGTTGCCGATCTTCGGCGAGCCGGACTACCCCGAAGAGACGCGGCTCACCTACCGCTTCCTCGATCTGCGCCGCGAGACGCTGCACAAGAATATCCTGCTGCGTTCCAAGATCATCGCCGCCGTCCGCCGCCGCATGACCGGCGCGGGCTTCAACGAATTCCAGACGCCTATCCTGACGGCCTCGAGCCCCGAAGGCGCGCGCGACTTTCTCGTGCCCTCGCGCGTTCACCCCGGCAAGTTCTATGCCTTGCCCCAGGCGCCGCAGCAGTTCAAACAGCTCATCATGGTTGCGGGCTTCGACCGTTATTTCCAGATCGCGCCCTGCTTCCGCGACGAGGACGCGCGCGCTGACCGCTCGCCCGGTGAGTTCTACCAGCTCGATGTCGAGATGAGCTTCGTCGATCAGGACGATGTTTTCGCGGCGATTGAGCCCGTCCTTCATGGATTGTTTGAAGAGTTTGCAGACGGCCGCAAGGTCTCGGGCTTTCCCTTCCCGCGCATTCCCTATGCGACCTCCATGCGCAAATACGGCAACGACAAGCCGGACCTGCGCAACCCGATCGAGATGTCTAACGCCACGCATATTTTCGCGGGCTCCGGCTTCAAGGTCTTCGCGGGCATGATCGAGAAAGACCCGAAAGTCGAAGTCTGGGCGATCCCGGCCCCCGGCGGCGGCAGCCGCACCTTCTGCGACCGCATGAATTCTTGGGCGCAGGGCGAGGGTCAGCCGGGCCTCGGCTACATCTTCTGGCGCACCGAGAACGGCGTCATGGAAGGCGCGGGCCCGCTTGCAAAAAACATCGGCCCGGAACGCACCGAACAGATTCGCACCGAGCTTGGCCTGAAGGACGGCGACGCTGTTTTCTTCGCCGCCGGCCTGCCGAAGAACTTCACCGCCTTCGCCGGTCTCGCTCGCACGCGCATCGGCAAGGATCTGAACCTCATCGAAGAGGGCGTCTTCAAGTTCTGCTGGATCGTCGACTTCCCGATGTTCGAATGGAACGAAGACGAGAAGCGCGTTGATTTCTCTCACAATCCCTTCTCGATGCCGCAAGGCGGTCTTGAAGCCTTGGAGACGAAAGACCCGCTGACGATCAACGCCTATCAATACGACATCGTCTGCAACGGCATCGAACTGTCGTCGGGCGCGATCCGCAACCACAAGCCCGAAATCATGTACAAGGCTTTCGGCATCGCCGGTTACGAGAAGTCCGTGGTCGAGACGAAGTTCGGCGGCATGTTGAATGCCTTCAAGTTCGGCGCCCCGCCGCATGGCGGTCTTGCCCCCGGCATCGACCGCATGGTCATGCTGCTCGCCGGTGTCGAGAACCTGCGCGAAGTGACGATGTTCCCGATGAACCAGCAGGCGCAGGATCTCCTGATGCAGGCCCCGTCGGAAGTCGAGCCCAAGCAGTTGAAAGAGCTCCACATCCGCGTCGTCCCGCCGCTCGAAAAGAAGGGCTGATGCAACGCAGCGCCCTCGAGCGCTTCGTTCAGGCCCTCATCTACGAGGTGGTGGCCGTCGTCTTCCTGACGCCGGTCTATAGCTATGCGCTCAACCTGCCGATGGATAACTCCTTCGTCACCATGGGCATGATCTCGCTCGCCGTCATCGTCTGGGCGGCGATCTACAATGCCGTCTTCGATCGGTTGATGTTCCGCTGGTCGGGCCGCCTCGCGCATCAAAAAACGCAAGTCCTGCGCATCCTCCATGCGGGCCTCTACGAAGTGACGGTCACTTTCATTGCCGTGCCCATCATCATCGTCATGAGCGGCAAGAGCTGGTGGGTCGCGTTAGTCGCCGACATCGGCTTCAGCTTCATCTTCGCCGCCTACACCTATGTCTTCCACCTGATCTACGACCGCTTCCGTCCGGTGCGCGCCGCCTGACAAAGAAAAACCCTCCCCCGGTGCAAACCAGGAGAGGGCGGGGTGGCCTCGCAAATTCAGAGCTTAGAGGTCGGTCTTGGCGGGCGGCGGAGCCAGCGTGCCGTCCGAAGGCGCGAGACCCTGCGAAGGCGCCGCCGTCGAAGGCGCAAGGCCCTCATGCGCGGGCGGCACCGCGACGCCGTCCGACTGCGAGAAGACCGGCGTCGGCACGGCATCGACCGGGACAACCACGCCGTTCGACGCCTTGATCGCATCGCCCGCCTGGTTCGCGCCGAAATCGCCGCCGTAATGCAGCGTCGAGCCCGAACCGTCGATGGTCACGGGATCTTTCTGCAACGTGTTGAGCGTCACCGACTTGCCCTTCAGGCTGGCGGGCGAATGCGCGCCGGGCACGATCTGATAGAGCAGCAGGGCGCGCGTATTCTCCTTGTCCGCACCGCTCAGCATGTCGTCATAGCCGCCCTTGATCTTGTCGAAGGCGGCATTCGTCGGCGCGAAAACGGTGCGCGTGCCCGACGTATAATTGTGCTTCGTCCCCGTCGCATCGATCACCTTGACCAGCGTCGAAAATTGCGGGTCGGCCTTCAGCGTCTCGTAGAGATTGCCGGCGAACGCGGGCGCGCTGGTCGCGGCGACGAGTGCGGCAGCGGCAAGGAAGCTCTTGAATTTCATCATGGATCACCTCGGGAGAAGATGGGCTCGAAGGAGAAATGCCGATTGAACATTGTGAAGCCTAGTCACGCAATTCGACGGAAATGAGACGGCAAAAGGGCGAGCGTTCGGGGTTAAACGCCTCAACAGCCGTTTCGATCCGCGCCTCTATGCACGCCGAATTGGATTTGGTTCCGCGTGCGGCGAGCCCTCGTCTGGAGGGACACTGAAACAGTCTCCCTCCAGACGATTGCAGGCCATGGCAAAGACCCACAACCTCTTCCTCGTCAATCATCCCACCGGCCAACGCCGCCAGGACTTCGACGAGATCGCCGCGAAAATGACGAGCCTCGCGCCCGGCATCGACGTCCATATTGTGCCGCATGACGCCGACGCGTCGGCTTGCGATCTGCCGCGCGATGTCTGGACGCGCCCGAGCCTCGCGGTCTCCTTTCGCTGGCCGGAAAAATTCCGCCTCCGCCGCGGGCTCCTTTATGCGGGCCGCCCGATCAACAAATTTCTGCAAGCGCGAAAATACGCCGCCGCCCGCATCCCCATTCCCAAAACGCTCGCCTATGAATTCGGCCGCCCGCTTAACCGCGACTTCTGGGGCGAACACGTCATCATGAAGCCGACGCGCATTGACATGATGTCGCGCGGACATTTCATCTTCCTGATGCGCACCGAACGCGTCGGCGAGCTGGCCCAGAAAATCTTCCCGCCCGATCACCCGGCCCGCACACTGCCGGTCCTGATCCAGCAATTCATCGACACCGGCGAATATCCCGAAAGCTACCGTGTGCTGACGCTTTTCGGCGAGCCGCTCTATTGCATGACCTTCCGCCAGGACCATCCGCGCAGCGCCCTCACGGGCACGGACCGCGAACTGCTGAGCCTCCCCATCGCCTCGAACGCGGGCGACAACTATGTCCACGCTCTGATCGACGACAAGGAGATCATGGCTTTCGCCCGCCGCGCCGCCCGCGCCATGCCGGCGATCCCGCTTCAGGGCATCGACATCGTCCGCGAGGCCGGTACCGGTCGCCTCTACGTGCTGGAAAACAATTCAGGCGGCAACACATGGCATTTTTCGTCGCGCATATTTCTGGAAGGCAACCAGAAGATCACCCGCGAACATCGCATCGCCCAGTTCGGCGCCTTCGATATCGCCGCGAAAGTTCTCGCCGAGCGGACATTGCGCGAAGCGCGGTGAAGCGCGGTCCAAAAAAAAGAGGGCGCACCGTGGCGCGCCCTCCCACCCGTTCTGTTGCCTGCCTTAGAAGGCGAACACAGCATGTGCCGTGATGGCATGTGCGGTGAAGGCGTCCACGCCGCTGCCGCCCGTGTCGGTGTAGATGTAGCGATACTGCGCGCCGATCTTGGTGCCGCCTCCGAGGTTGAAGTCGAAACCCGCCGTGCCCTGCAACGCCGCGTCGGTGCTGTCGTCCGAGACGCCGATGGGAAAGCCGCCCACTGAATCGACGGAAACTTTCGACCGTGCGAAGCCGACACCAGCGCCGATATAAGGATCGAAACCGGCGTTCCGTCCGCTCAGATGGTAGTTGGCGTTGACGAAGCCGAGGATCGAGGAAACATCGCCGTCGATCTTAGCCGAGCCGACGCCGCTGATCTCGAACTTGTCCATGTCGGCTGCGAGATAGCCGAGCTCGCCTTCCAGCGCGAAGTTGTTATTGAGCCAGAAGCCGACCGTCGCCGATGCCGTCCAGCCCGTGTCGAAAGTGAGCTTGCCGTTGAACCCGCCGCCCAGATCGGCATCAATGTCTTCAGGAATGATCGCGCCGCCCGAAAGCTTGGCGTAGGCATTGCCATTGCTCATTTCGCCTGCCATCGCGGGAGCGGCCGACAAGGCGCAGAGCATCGTGGACGCGAGCAGAATCTTGGAAATTTTCATTTTATTCCCCCAACCAAAAAGAGGGCCTTTCAGCCCTTATGGGAGAATTGTCCAAAATCGGGACGGGTTGCGTCAACCGCCCAATGTTCAAATTTCAACGTAAAATCAAAAGTGTATCATTCTCGCAACGTCCTGAATCTGCATCATTAATCGCAGTTCTTGACGCCGACCTGCTGGCAATTATCGACCATGTCGAGCGCCGATTGCATCTGCTCCGGCGTCATCTGCGCCTTGAGCTCTTTGAGAAACCTCATCGCCTGCTGATTGTCGGTGCCCGTCAATTCCGAGGCGCTCATCGTCAGCCACATATAGGCGCGCGGATAATCGGCCTCCACGCCTTGCCCGTTGCGATACATGACGCCGATGGCGAGTTGGGCGAGCCCCTTGCCTTGCCGCGCGGCTTTCTCATACCAGGAGGCTGCCGCCGCCTGATCCTTCGCGACGCCTAGTCCTGAACCATAGAGCATGCCGAGATTATATTGGGCTGCCGCATCTCCTTGTGCCGCCACCGGCTCCAATATCTTCGCCGCCGCCGCGTAATCGTGGTTTTCAAACGCCGCCTTGGCGTCGGCCTGCGGATTGTCGGAGGCGAGGGCAGGGGTAAGCGCGCATCCGCAAGCCAGCGCGGCGATCAGCAATCCGACTTCAATTTTCCCGAACATCGTCACAGCCTTCTGCTTGCTTCGCGGTTGCGAGCCTAGCATATCTGGAATTCGTCATGACCGCAGGCGGGTGATAGCGTCAAAAATCGATCCGCATGAAGAATCCGCTGGAGGCTTGAAATGAGATTCGGCATTTTTTCGTCAGCTCTTTTCGTTGCGCTTCTCGCGGCGTCTGTGGTTCACGCCGCCTCGAACACCTTCTCCCTCGACGAACCGGACCTGATCTCAAACAAGCAGTTGAAGATCGAAGGCGAGATTGTTCTGCCGGACACGCCGAAATGGTCGGCGGCCTTCGTCCTTCATGGTTGCGACGGAATAACGCAATGGTCGCGGCCGGTTCTTGAAGAACATGCGTCTTTTTACCGGGCGCACGGCTTCGCAACCGTTGTTCTCGATAGCTGGCAACCTCGCGGCCTGACAAACATGTGCGGCGCTTCTTCCCCCGAAGCATTGGAATATCTCGATCCCTCCGTCCGCGTCGCCGACATCGAAACCGTCACGGCCTATATCGCCAGGCTTCCCGGCTTCGACGGCAAAATCATCGTCGATGGCGTCAGCCATGGCGGCTGGGTGGCGTTGAGCGTCTTGTCCTCCGTCGGCGACGAACCGATCTATGCGAAAGTCGCGGGCATCGTCGCCTGGTACCCGGCTTGCGGCACGATAGACACGATCAACAAAACGCCGACGCTGATCTTCTCCGGCGGTAAGGACGCCAATCCCTACACGCAGGCAAGCGCCTGTGTCGAAGCGGCGAAAAACTTCAACTGGATTGAGACAATTCTTTTCCCTGAAGCCACGCACGCCTTCGACTATCCGTACCCGGCGCAAGTCGCGGGCGCGAGCGGCCTCATCCGCTACGACCCCACCGCAAAAAATGCCGCCTATAAACGCATCGACAGCTGGCTCCGCGAGCAGGGCCTGACGAAACCGTAGACGCGCGACGCATCCCAACCCTTCCGCTGTCATCCCGGCCTCGTGCCGGGATCCAGGGGCGGCAATCTCAGTGCAAGCGGCTACCGGACCCCGGGACAAGCCGGGAGTTATCACCTTGACATAGTAGCCTACCAAACCTAGTTGGGAATGGACAGGCCGGTGTTCGAGATGATGCTCCCGCTAACCTGGGAGAAAGAATGTGGATAAAGAAGACAGCGATATTGAAGTCACGCCCGAGATGATTGAGGCCGGAGCGCGTATTTTGGAAGCCTTTTACGACGCCCTTCCCAGTGCGGCTGAAAGCCATGCCGAAATGATCTTCAGGGCTATGGTCGCCGCTTCTCCTGAAGGGCGATAAGCATATTGCGGTGTAGCCCCATTGTTCTATTAGCAAGCAAGTGAAATTCTTTTGTGATGGCCATTAGTTCGGCGGAGCCATAGGCGTATGCGAGAGTGATTGTTGAGGGCGCGCCGCTTGTTTGTTTTGCGAGCTTCCGTGTTTTTGTGGCGTGTCGAGCCGGAATTAGCGCGGACCCTTGAATCGTTTGGCCATCGGGTGAATAGGGTTGAACGATTCCGTGCGCAATGTCATTTCGAAGCGCAGCAAAACCAGTTGCCTCGTCTAAAAGTAGCTTCAACATTGCTTGTGCGGGATGTGGATGTTTTACAAAATAAGCGTCAGCCGCCGCTCTAATCATGTCGCCACGCCCGCGAAATGTCATAACTGAACCATATGCCCGAAGCGCCGGTTCGGTTTCATTTTTAGCGCCCACAAGCACGCCAAAAATCAAACCAAAATACGCTTCAAAATGTTCCCATTCACTTAGGGCGCGACCAACCCACTCAAACGTATTTCTCTCATCATCATCACCCTTCGCTGGGAGCGGGGGTCGATCCCAAGGTTTTGGCTGTTTTGGCGTTGGGGGTGGAGTGACTTTCCTGATTTTAGCTTTTTTCCCTGACGCCATGATATCGTCCCCCGATGAGTAAATCTAAATCAACAAAACCAGAAACGCGTAATGAAGAAACTGTGCCCGACGCTTGGCAGCGTTTCGAGCGTGCCGTTGACGTAGCTCTGCGCACGCCAGCGATGCACAGAGAACCAGCGAAGAAAAAGCCAACAAAAAAAACGACAAAGACCAAGAAATCCTAGCCTGAGTCGCCTTCGTCCGATGGTGCTTTTCTTGAACGTTTCGGCCCGTGATAACGCTTAGCCTTGAGCGGCTGCTTGGCCGTTAATCCGCCGATAGGTCAGGCGTTTCCCGACGATGCCGGGAATGGACTTCTCAAAGCGTTCCACATCGTCAACGCCCAGCTTGGCGCGGTTGTTATAGCGGAAGTCGAACTCCGCCAGATAACGCTTCAAGTGCTGCTGCGAGACATGGTGGAACGTGCCGCCGATGCCGCGCTTGAGAACCGAGAAGAAGCCCTCAATTGTATTGGTGTGGAAGTCGCCGCGCACATATTCTGCGGTCGAATGATTGACCACCTCATGGGCCGGAAAATCCTTGGCCATGTGGCGATACTGGCCTGCGTCGTCTGTCACAAGGAACGTATCGCCCTTCACCTGAGCAACAAGGATGGGGCGAAGCGTCGAGGCGGTAACGCTGGTGACGTGCTGCGAGCGAACCTGCCCCTTGCGCTCAACAAGAGCGAAGACGGTATCCTTGCCATATGAACCGCCAATGAACTTGCCGCGCTGGTGGCGATGCTTGTTCTTTTCCTTGCCCCCAATAAATGTCTCGTCGGCCTCGACAAACTTGCCCTCTCCGCCCATCGGGGAAAGATCGGTCTGGCGCAGGCTTTCGCGGATGCGGTGGCAGAGGAACCAAGAGGATTTTTTGCTGATGCCGAGCAAGCGGCCAATCTCAAGGGCGCTGATGCCGTTCTTTGACGCCATCATGAGATGTGTCGCGGCAAGCCACTTGTTGAGCGGGATTTTGGAACGCTCGTACAGCGTGCCCACCGTGACCGTGAAGGGCTCACGGCAGGCGTTGCACTGATAGAGGCCCGGACGGTGAGATTTGCCCTGCATCAGCGTGGCTTCGCCTACCGTGCCGCATTTCGGGCAAACCGGGCCGTCTTTCCAGAGCCGGGCCTCAAGCCATTCACGGGCTTTGTCGGCATCGTGGAAGATCGGATTTGAAAGCGCGGCTTTGCTCATGGCTATCTCCTATGAGCAATAATCTAGGGATTGCGCCCTACTATGTCAAGGTGATAACTCCCGGACAAGCCCGGGGTGACAAGCAAAGTTTGCGGAAACGTACATCCTGTCCACGCCCCATCCCCACTTTGTCATTGCCGGGCTTGACCCGGCAATCCAGAGCGCATTCCGCCCCTCAACTACACCCGCTCGTGCCCCCACACGTCTCGCACTTCAGGCACGTCCCGTTCCGCACCATCGTAAAATTTCCGCATTCGCCGCAGGCTTCGCCCTCATAGCCCTTCATCCGCGCTTCGGCGAGGTTGCGTGAAAAGCCGCGCGACAAACCCAGTCCCTCATCGCGCAATGTCGCCGCGTTGACGATCATGTCTTCGGCTTGCTCCGACGCGTCGAGCATCGCCTTGGTCGCCGTCGCGCCTGCCGCGCCGCCGCGCACGATGTAGAGATTCCGCATCTGCGGATTGCGCGTGAAGCCGGGGCTGACGACGGAGGAGGCGGGGAGTTTGCCTTCCGCATCGCCGCCGCCCATCACGTCGAAGCCGATTTCCTTCGGATCGACATGGCCGAGATCGGCCCTGCCGAGATAGGAAACCGCCAGCTCCCGGAACACATAGTCGAGGATCGAGGTCGCGTTCTTGATCCGGTCATTGCCCTGCACGAGGCCCGCCGGTTCGAAGCGTGTAAACGTGAACGCCTCGACATATTCCTCCAGCGGCACGCCATATTGCAGGCCCAGCGAAATCGCGATGGCGAAATTATTCATCAGCGAACGGAAGGCCGCACCCTCCTTGTGCATGTCGATGAAAATTTCACCGATGGTCCCGTCTTCATATTCGCCGGTGCGCAGGTAAACCTTGTGCCCGCCGACCAGCGCTTTCTGTGTGTAACCCTTGCGCCGGTCCGGCAGCTTCTGCCGTTCCTTGGCGCGTTCGACGATCCGTTCGACGAAAGTTTCCGCGACGACGCGGGCGCGTTCCGCCTGCGGCAGCGCCATGATCCGCTCGGCTGCGGGCTCGTCTTCTTCCTCCATCGCGTCGTCTTCGAGGATTTGCGAGTTGAGCGGCTGCGAGAGTTTGGAGCCGTCGCGGTAAAGCGCATTGGCTTTGAGCGCCAGCTTCCACGACAGCATGTAGCTCGCCTTGCAGTCCTCGACGGTGGCCGCATTCGGCATATTGATGGTCTTGGAGATCGCGCCCGAGATGAAGGGCTGCGACGCCGCCATCATGCGGATATGGCTCTCGACCGACAGAAACCGCGTGCCGGTGCGCCCGCAAGGATTGGCGCAATCGAAAATCGGCAGATGCGCGTCTTTCAGATGCGGGGCGCCCTCGACCGTCATCGCTCCGCAGACATGCAGGTTCGCCGCGTCGATCTGCGCCTTCGAGAAGCCGATGGCGGCGAGCAGGTCGAAATCGAGATCGTCCATCGCCTCCGCGTCGAGCTGCAAAACTTGCGTGCAGAATTCTTCGCCCAGCGTCCACTTGTTGAAAACGAAACGAATGTCGAAAGCCGTCGCCAGCGCCCCCTCGATGGCGGCGATTTTCTCCGGCGTGAAACCCTTGGCGCGCAACGTTCCGTGATTGATGGCCGGTGCATGTTCGAGCGTACCGAGACCGACCGCATAGTCGATGATGTCTTCGACTTCGCGCGTCGAATAGCCGAGGGTGCGCAAGGCCTGCGGCACGGCGCGGTTGATGATCTTGAAGTAACCGCCGCCGGCGAGCTTCTTGAATTTCACCAGCGCGAAATCGGGCTCGATGCCCGTCGTGTCGCAATCCATGACGAGGCCGATCGTTCCGGTCGGCGCGACAACGCTCGCCTGCGCATTGCGATAGCCGTGGCGCTCGCCCATGGCGACCGCGAGGTCCCAGGCCGCGCGCGCATGATCGACAAGATCGCGCTGCGGGCAGTTCGCGGCGTCGAGCGCCACCGGCGCGACGCTGAGGCCCTCGTAAGCGGTATCGACGCCATGCGCCGCCCGTGCGTGATTGCGCATCACGCGCAGCATATGCTCGCGATTGTCGGCATAACCAGCGAACGCCCCAAGCTCTTTCGCCATCTGCGCCGAGGTTGCGTAAGCGACGCCGGTCATGATCGCGCTGATCGCACCGCAAAGGCTCCGCGCCTGCGGGCTGTCATAGGCAATACCCGCCGACATCAAAAGCCCGCCGATATTGGCGAAACCGAGACCGAGCGTCCGGTACTGGAAGGAGCGTTCGGCAATCTCGCGGCTCGGGAATTGCGCCATCAGCACCGAGATTTCAAGCGTCAGCGTCCAGAGCTTCACCGCATGTTCGAACGCCTCGACATCGAAGCGGCCGCCTTCCTCGCGGAAGGTCATCAGGTTCAGCGAGGCGAGGTTGCAGGCCGTGTCGTCGAGGAACATATATTCCGAACACGGATTGCTGGCGCGGATCGGCCCGGAAGCAGGGCAGGTGTGCCAGTCGTTGATCGTCGTATGGAACTGAATGCCCGGATCGGCGCTGGCCCAGGCTGCATGCCCGATCTGCTCCCAAAGCTCGCGCGCCTTCAGCACTTTCGACACTTTGCCGTCGGTGCGCTGCGTCAGCGCCCAGTCGCCGTCTTCCTCTACCGCGCGCAGGAAGTCGTCATCGACGCGCACGGTGTTGTTGGAGTTCTGGCCCGAGACGGTCAGATAGGCTTCCGAATCCCAATCCGTGTCGTAAATCTTGAAGTCGATATCCGTATAGCCCTGACGCGCGAACTGGATGACGCGCTGAATATAATTCTCCGGCACATGCATTTTGCGCGCGGCGATGATTTCGCGCTTCAGCGCCGGATTCTTTTTCGGATCGAAGCAGTCGCCGTCCGAGCCTTCGCAATTGACGCAGGCGCGCATGACCGCGCCGAGATGCTTCTGGTTGATCTTCGAGCCGGTGACGAGCGCCGCCACCTTCTGTTCTTCCACGACCTTCCAGTTGATGAAGGCTTCGATGTCGGGATGGTCCACGTCGACGATCACCATCTTCGCCGCGCGTCGCGTCGTGCCGCCCGATTTGATCGCGCCCGCCGCCCGGTCGCCGATCTTCAGGAAGCTCATCAGGCCCGACGATTTGCCGCCGCCCGAAAGCCCTTCCTCCTCGCCGCGCAACGACGAGAAATTGGAACCCGTGCCCGAACCGTATTTGAAAAGCCGCGCCTCGCGGACCCAGAGATCCATGATCCCGTTCTCATTGACGAGATCGTCATTGACGCTCTGGATGAAGCAGGCATGCGGCTGCGGGCGTTCATAGGCGCTGGTCGCGCGCATCGTCTCGCCGCTCGGATGATCGACATAGAAATGGCCTTGCGCCGGGCCGTCTATGCCATAGGCCCAATGCAGGCCGGTGTTGAACCATTGCGGGCTGTTCGGCGCCGCGATCTGTGCCGCGAGCATGTAGGCCATGTCGTCGCGATAGGCGAGCGCGTCGGCCTCCGTGTCGAAGTAGCCGCCTTTCCATCCCCAATAGGCCCAGGTGCCGGCAAGCCGGTCGAAGACCTGCCGCGCATCCTGCTCGCCGGTGGAGCGTTCATTTCCGGGCAGCGCCGCAAGCGCCTCCTGGTCGGGCTCGTGTCGCCAAAGGAACACGGGGACATCTTTTTCGGGCACCGCGCGCAGCACGGCGGCGACGCCGGCGCGGCGGAAATATTTTTGCGCGAGGATGTCGCAGGCAACCTGGCTCCAGGCGTCTGGTACGACAACATCGGCGACTGTTCCGACAACCGAGCCGTCCGGGTTGCGTATCTCGCTGGTCGTGGTGCGGAAGGAAATTCCCTGATAGGGCGACTGACCCTCGACGGTGAAACAACGTTGGATACGCATCGGACCCCTCAAAGCTTTCGCGTTCGGCTCTTATTGAGGGCGGGGCAGAGGCCGAAGCCCGAATTTTGGACAAAGCGATCCCGCCGCGCCTGTCCGCCTTTTTCGATCAACCTTAACTAGTTGATCTTAAAAGGTTTTCCAGTCGCCCGATCAGGCTCTGTGTTTTTAAATCCGGTCTTCGGCCTCGCGCCACCCCTTGGCGAAGGGAAATCTTGAGCCTCGGGGCCGTTTTGGTCAAGCCATAGTGTTTAAACCAGCAACCACGCCTACATTTTGCGTCGGCTCCGCGCGCGGTTCGCTGCGAATCGCCTTTGCCTCACGCAGGCTCACACGATTAGCCGAAAGGTAAGGTTTTAAACGTGAAATAGGGTCTTCGAGTTCGGGGGCGGAGCCGGAAGACCATGTCGCAGAACGTCAGCACAGCTTTTGGTATGTCGATGAAGGATCTCGACATCCTCATCGTCGACGACAACGCCAACATGCGTCTCCTCGTGCGCACGATCCTCCGCAGCTTCGGTCTCCGCGAGGCGCGTCAGGCGCGCGACGGCACCACAGCGCTTGCCGAACTCGACCGCAAAGCTCCCTCGATCATCATTTCCGATTGGGAAATGGCGCCGATGAACGGCCTCGATTTCATCCGCGCCGTGCGCCGCGTCGGCCGTGAACCGCTTTGTTTCGTGCCGATCATCGTGCTGACGGCGCACGCCTCGCGCCAGCTCATTCAGGAAGCATTCGACTCCGGCGCCACGCAGCTTCTCGTGAAGCCGGTGACGCCCGCGAACCTCCTCCAGCGCATCGGCTGGGTGCTGGAAGACGACCGCCCCTTCGAGCAGGTCGGCGACATTTACCGCCAGGAAATGCGCCTGCCAAAGGCCGCGCAGAAACCCGCGCCCACCGCCGCGCCCAAGTCGAACCAGACCTGGGCCCTGGACTAACCCTGCACCAGTCCGGCTCTGGACCATCCCGCCAGCGAATGCCATATTCGGCCCGCCTTCGAAGGAAGGCGGAATCGGATTCTTGGCCTCCCCGCGAGGCCCCGTAACGGTGTGATCTCATGAGCCTCTTCTCCGAAATCTTCACCTGGTGGCAAGGCCAGACGATGGGCACGCGCTTCTATACGTGGAAGAACGGCAAGCCGGTCGGCACGGACGGGCAGGGCAACCGCTATTACGAAGCCAGAAATGGCGCGACCGTCGGCGGCTACCCGCGCCGCTGGGTGGTTTACAACGGCTATGCCGAAGCCTCCCGCGTGCCGCCCGAATGGCATGGCTGGCTGCACAACACGGTCGCAACGCCGCCCACCGCCGAAGACTACACCGCGAAGTCCTGGCAGCAGCCGCACCGTCCGAACTTGACGGGCACGCCGCGCGCCTATCGCCCGAAAGGCAGCATCATCCGTGGCGGTGAGCGCCCCAAGGCGACAGGCGATTACGAGCCCTGGCGCCCGCTGTAAATTCAAGCACTTAAGCCCGATCACCTGAGGACTCGCATGCAAAGCAATCTCGTCGAAACGCTGATCGGCGCCATCGTCGTCGTCATCGCCGGCGTCTTCCTCTTTTACGGCTACTCGAATTCGGGCATGCGCAGCGCCGGCGGGTATCATGTGAAAGCGGAGTTCGATCGCGTCGATGGCTTGGCGAACGGCAGCGACGTCCGACTTTCCGGCATCAAGATCGGCACGGTGGTGGGGCAGGCAATCGACCAGAAGAACTATCAGGCGGTTGTCACCATGAGCCTCGCGCCCGACGTGAAAATTCCCGACGACTCCAGCGCCAAGATCACCAGCGAAGGCCTTCTCGGTTCGAACTATGTCGCTTTGACGCCGGGCGGAAGCGCCGAATATCTGGCCGATGGCGGCGAGATCAGCTTCACGCAAGGCTCCGTGGATCTGATGGGCCTGATCGGGCAGGCGGTCTTCTCGGCAGGCAGCGGCAAAAGCGACGGCGCGAAATCTGCACCGACGCCTGCACCCGCCACACCGCAATAGGCCGACGATTTTGCGCGCAGCCTTTTCCCGTTCCATCCTTCTCGCCGCAGCCATCGGTTTCGGTCTTGGCGTCGCGCCAGCAAGCGCCGAGCCTTATCAGGTCGCCGTCTTCAGCGGCCTCGACAAGATCACGGCGCACGTGACGAAGTTTGAAGCGGTGAAAGATCAGCCGACGCGTTTCGGCGCGCTGGAAGTAACGGTGCGTTCTTGCGACAAGAAGCCGCCGGAGGAACCGCCGCAGACAGCTGCCTATGTCGAAATCAGGCAGATCAACGAAGAAAACAACACCGTCGATCCGGCGCCGATTTTCAAAGGCTGGATGTTTGCCGAAAGCCCCGGCCTCAACGGTCTTGAGCATCCCGTCTATGACGTTTGGCTCAACACCTGCAAGACCGCTTCAGCGCCCGCCGCGCCGGCGCCGTAATCGAGCGGCATCCGCATGAAGTCCGCGCGCTCCACCGTCGCGCCGTGAAGTTTTGCGCGATAACTGTCCCGCGAAATTTCAATCGTGCCGAACTGTTTGAGATGCGTCGTCACGAATTGTGTGTCGAGCAATTTATAACCGCCGGCGATGAGCCGCGCCACGAGATGCACCAGCGCCACTTTGCTTGCGTCGGTCTCGCGGCTGAACATGCTCTCGCCGAAAAACACCGCGCCGAGCGAGACGCCGTAGAGCCCGCCCACCAGCCGTCCGCCTTGCCAGCATTCGACCGAATGCGCATGACCGCGCGCAAAGAGCTCGCCATATAGATCGAGAATGCGGTCGTTGATCCAGGTGCCTTCGCGCTCGCCGCCGGTTTCCGCGCAACCAAGCATCACCTGCCGGAAACTCGTATCGATGCGCACCTCGAAATGCGCCGCCTTTACAGTGCGCTTCAACCGCTTCGGCAAATGAAAGGTATCGAGCGGCAGGATGCCGCGCCGTTCCGGGTCGATCCAGTAAAGCTGCGGATCGTCGCGCGCTTCCGCCATCGGAAATACACCGAAGGCATAGGCGCGCAGGAGCACATCGGAATCAATGTTGCCCGTCATCTTCCCTTCATTCCCGCCCGGCACTGTGATCTTGAGCGGAATGTAGCGGAGACGTCTTCAGAGCGATACCGCCACTCAGATATGGTCGTTGAAGTCGGCGCAGCTTTCGCCGAAAGCATTGAGCCCTTCCTCCAGATAGTCGCCGAGAAGGGGCAGAGTGAGGAGATACTCCGCCGTGCGCGCATTATGCTCGCCGCGGGCAGTATCCAGCGCTTCGTCCCAGTCGGAAGCGTCATAGGTGCCGCGTCCCACCCATGCCAGGGCGACGAGATTGATCTGCTCTTCCTCGTCGAGAGCCCGGATATAAGCCACCAGCTCCTGACGGATAGGATCGTCCGGAGAGTCCCCGAGCACATCAACCATATTGTCGTCGGTGGCATTCGACCCCGAGTCTGGATCGCTGGCGCCTTCTTTCACGTCGAACATGCGCGCTTTGACGGCGATGTAGCAAACCTTGTCGGTATTGATGTTGATGTCGGCCATGACGAACTCCTTTGCCCTCAGATGTAGCGCTGGCGGCGGCAAGGAGTTCCCTCGTATTTCGTATGAGCGTCCGCAAACAAAAACGGGGGCCGAACACGTCGGCCCCCGTTTGCAGTTATCTCGAAGCTTGTGGCTTAGAGGCGTTCGATGATGATCGCCGGAGCCATGCCGCCCGCGGCGCACATGGTCACGAGGCCGCGCTTCTTACCCGTGCGCTCGAGTTCATCGAGAATTGTTCCGATGAGGATCGAGCCCGTCGCGCCGATGGGATGGCCGAGAGCCATCGCGCCGCCATTGACGTTGACCTTGGAGCGGTCGAGCTTCAGGTCGCGGATAAACTTCTCGGCGACGACCGCGAAGGCCTCATTGATTTCCCAAAGGTCGATGTCGTCGACCGTCAGACCGGCCTTTTCGAGAACCTTGCGGGCGGCAGGCACGGGTGCATTGAGCATCAGCGTCGGGCAATCGCCCATGTTCGCTGTGGCAATGACGCGGGCGCGCGGCTTCAGGTTGTGCTTCTTGGCGTAGGATTCGGATGCCATGAGAATGGCGGCCGCACCGTCCACAACACCCGACGAGTTACCGGCGTGATGGACGTGGTTGAACTCTTTCAACTGCGGATAGACGCGCTGAATGAGGTTGCCGTATGTGTTGCCCTGATCGTCAACGGGAATGTTCATGAACACGGGGAACACGGCCTTCAACGCGCCGAGGCCTTCCATCGTCGTCTGCGGGCGCGGGAATTCTTCGTGGTCGAGCGCAACCGTACCGTCGAGGTTCTTCACTGTGATCAGCGATTTGGCAAAACGGTTTTCGGCAATGGCCTGGGCGGCGCGCTGCTGCGAGGTAAACGCGAGCTGGTCAACCGCTTCGCGGTCGATGCCTTCCATCGTCGCGATCGCATCGGCGCAAACGCCCTGCTGCGACTGCGGATGGATCGAACGCAGATGCAGGTTGCCCGCGTCCATCATCGGCGGAGATTTCGGATCGGCAGTCGACGATGTGTAGCTCATCATTTCGCAGCCGCCCGCGATGATGAGGTCTTCCATGCCGGACATGATCTGCGCTGTGGCAAGGTTCACCGTGGTGATACCCGAACCGCAGAAGCGGTCGAGTGTCACGCCGGAGGCACGGATGTCGAAACCGGCATCGAGTGCCGCCATGCGACCCATGTCGCCGCCTTGCGCGCCGCGCTGCGAAGAGGTGCCCCAGATGACGTCGTCGACTTCGGCGGTGTTGATCTTGTTGCGTTCAGCAATCGCCTTCAGCACGGTCGAGGCGAGATGCTGCGGATGAAGATGGGCGAGGGCGCCCTTGCCGACCTTGCCCACGCCGCGCGGCGTGCGGACGGCGTCGATGATGTAAGCTTCAGACATATTCGTGTGCCTTTCCTGTCGTCTCTTATGAATTCTTGTCCCTGCAGCCTCTCCAATCTCGAGGGGGCTGCGTTTGGCGGCATTCTAGACGAACTCCAGGGCTTTCGTCATAGGCTTCGCCGGTGGAAACCGCGCGCATGGTGGCCGCTGACGCGAGGGAAGCGCCCGCTCCCTTAAAAAAATTGCACCTACGGAACCATATTCCGGCTCGTATTCTGGCATGGAGAGGTCGACAGGAGGCGACTCTTGGCTAACGATGCCGGCAACAAGGTAAAACTTTGAGGGGATAATTTATGCAGATCACCGCCGCCGTGGCTCGTGAGGGCCAGGACGAATTCAGCATCGAGGCCGTCGAGATCGACGACCCGCGACCCGACGAGATTCTGGTGAAGGTTGTCGGCGTCGGCCTCTGCCACACCGACATGGTCGCAAAAACCGGCGCGATTGGCGGCCTGCCCATTGTCCTCGGACATGAGGGGTCTGGTATCGTCGAGAAGGTTGGCGCCAGCGTTTCCAAAGTGAAACCCGGCGACCGGGTCGCGATTTCATTTCGCTCTTGCGGCGTCTGCGCGCGATGCAAAAGCGGCGATCCGGCCTATTGCCTCTCCATGCCCATGCTGAACTATATCGGCATGCGGCCAGATGGATCGAAGGCGTTGCGTAAAGGCAGCGAGGCGCTGGCGAGCAATTTCTTCGGGCAGTCGTCTTTCGCTACTTATTGCCTGACCTATGAACGCAACGTCGTGAAGGTGCCCGACGATGTGCCGCTGGAACTGGTCGGCCCGCTCGGCTGCGGCGTGCAGACGGGTGCGGGCGGCATCATGCGCTCGCTCGCCTGCGAAGCCGGTAGCTCGCTGCTTATCCTTGGCGGCGGCGCCGTCGGTCTCAGCGCGGTCATGGGCGCCGTCGTGCAAGGCTGCGGCACCATTATCGTGCTCGAGCCGCATGCCGCGCGGCGCAAGCTCGCCACCGAACTCGGCGCGACGCATGTGATCGATCCGGCGAACGCGCCGGACCTTCCGGCTGCCGTGCGCGCTATCGTGGAACATGGCGTCGATTATGCTTTCGACACGACAGGCATCCCGGCGCTCCAGCAAGGCGTGATGAACAGCCTCGCGCCGCATGGCACCTTCGGCATTGTCGGCATCAGCCCGCCCGGCACGCCCGTTCCCGGCGACCTGATGAACGTCATGACCTTCGGGCACACGATCAAGGGGATCATTGAGGGCGATAGCGAGCCGGATGTCTTCATCCCGCAGATGATGGACCTCTATAAAAAGGGACGTTTCCCTTTCGACAAGCTGATCCGCACTTATCCCTTCGCCGACATCAATCGCGCCATCGTCGAGCAGCACCACGGCGATTGCGTCAAGGTCGTCCTGCTGATGGAGCCGTAAAGCTCCTCAGCCCTTGGCTTTGAGATAATTCTCGAGCCAGTGGATGTGATAATCGCCGTTGATGAAATCGGGCTCGTTCACGAGATCCTGAAACAGCGGGATCGTCGTCTTGATCCCGTCGATCACGAACTCATGCAAGCTACGGCGAAGCCGCATCAGGCATTCGTTGCGATTGCGCCCATGCACGACAAGCTTGCCGATCAGGCTGTCGTAATAGGGCGGAATGCGATAGCCCGAATAGGCCGCGCTATCGACGCGCACGCCAAGACCGCCCGGCGTATGGAAGTCTTTGATCGTGCCGGGCGAGGGCGCGAAGGTCTTGGGGTCTTCGGCATTGATGCGGCATTCAATCGCGTGACCCGAGAAGGTCACGTCTTCCTGCTTGAAACTCATCTCAAGCCCCGCCGCGATGCGAATCTGCTCACGTACGATGTCGATGCCCGTCACAGCTTCCGTGATCGGATGCTCAACCTGAAGACGCGTGTTCATTTCGATGAAATAGAACTCGCCTTCCTCATAGAGAAACTCGATCGTGCCGACGCCGAGATAGCCGAGTTTGCCGATGGCGTTGCGGACGATATCGCCGATCTTCTCGCGCTGCGCCGCGTTGAGGGCGGGAGAGGGGCTTTCTTCCAGCACCTTCTGATGGCGGCGCTGTAGAGAACAATCGCGTTCGCCAAGATGTGCGACGTTGCCGTGGCTGTCGGCGATCACCTGCATTTCGATATGGCGCGGCTGGCTGAGATATTTTTCCATATAGAGCGCATCGTCGCCGAAGGCGGCTTTCGCTTCCGCGCGCGCGGTTGAGAGCGCGCCCGACAATTCTTCGCGCGAATTGGCGACCTTCATGCCGCGGCCGCCGCCGCCTGCCGCCGCTTTCACGAGAACGGGATAACCCGTTTCGGCGGCGACTTTATAGGCCTGCTCGTCGCTGGTGATCGCGCCGTCGGAGCCCGGCACGCAAGGAATGCCCAGCGACTTCGCTGTCACCTTCGCCTGAATTTTGTCGCCCATCAGGCGGATGTGATCGCCGCTCGGCCCGATGAACGTGATGTTATGCGCCGCAAGAATGTCGGCAAAACGCGCATTCTCCGACAGGAAGCCATAACCGGGATGCACGGCATCGGCGCCCGTGATCTCGCAAGCGGAGATGATCGCGGGAATGTTGAGATAGCTTTCGCTGGCCTGCGGCGGGCCGATGCAAACGCTTTCATTGGCAAGACGCACATGCATGGCGTCGGCGTCGGCGGTTGAATGAACGGCGACCGTCTTGATGCCCATTTCGCGGCAGGCGCGGTGAATGCGCAGCGCGATCTCGCCTCGGTTCGCGATGAGTACTTTTTCGAACATGGCCCTGTGGCCTATTCGACGATGATGAGCGGTTCGCCGAATTCGACCGGCTGGCCGTCTTCGACGAGGATCTTCGTCACAGTGCCCGCCTTGGTCGCGGGAATGTGGTTCATGGTCTTCATCGCCTCGATGATGAGGACCGTCTGACCGACGCTGACCTTGGAACCGACCGTCACGAAGGGCGCGGCTCCCGGTTCGGCGGCGAGATACGTGGTGCCGACCATCGGTGAGGTCAACGCACCAGGATGCGCCGCGTCGCTGACGGGGGCGGCCGCCGCGGCGACGGGCGCATGCGCCGCCGTCATCACCGGGACCGATACCTGGTTCACCTGCCGCGCGACGCGCAGCTTCAGCGTGCCCGTCTCGATTTCGATTTCGCTGAGGTCGGTCTCCTTGAGGAGAGCCGCGAGTTGCCGGATCAAGTCCTGGTCGACGCCTGCTGCCTTGCTCATCTCGCTTGCGTTACTTCCTGATTTTTGGGCCGGTTGGCGGGGTGAAGCCAATGTCTCGTTCCTGTTCTATTTGGAAATGTCGGCGAGGATGGCGTCGAGGGCAAGCGTATAGCCTTGCACGCCGAGCCCGCAGATCACGCCTTTGACGACCGACGACATATGGGAGTGGTGCCGAAATTCCTCGCGCTTGTAGACGTTCGAGATGTGAACCTCGACGGCGGGAATATCGAGCATCGCCAATGCGTCGTGAATGGCGATGGATGTGTGTGAATAGGCGGCGGCATTGATGATGACGCCGCTGGCCATCGAGCGGGCTTCCTGAATCCAGGTCACGAGTTCGCCCTCGTGATTGCTCTGGAGGCAGAGCGCGGTGATGCCGCGCGCCTTGGCATGCGCCGTCACCATCTTCTCGATGTCGGCTAGCGACGTGCGGCCATAGATTTCCGGCTCCCGCAGACCGAGCAGGTTGAGGTTCGGTCCGTTCAGCACGTAAACGGGCTTCTTGACGGACTTCGGAGCGGATACCGACTTCTTGGCCATTTTCTCGCCGAAACGCCTTGGCATTATGGGTCATGCCCCGATTCGAGGCGGTCCAGTTATACGCAAGTCCCTTATGCCGCGAAAGGCTTTAACCGGCCCGTAACGGGGTCCTGCATAGGGCGCCAAAGCGCCGCTGCGGAAGCGTCGCCCACCGGCTTGAATTGGGGTCCCGCCTCACCCATTATCCCGCCGAGAGGGGGCCTTGGGCCTCCCGAAGTGATGGTCTGCATGCAACTCACGGTAAATGGCGACGTTCACGAGGTCCCGGGCCCGATCAGCCTTCTGGGGCTGATCGAGCGTTTCGGCCTCGAGCCGCGCAAGGTCGCCATCGAGCGCAACCTCGAAATCGTCCCGCGTTCGACTTATGGTCAAACGCAATTGGGCGAGGGCGATCGGCTTGAGATCGTCCATTTTGTCGGCGGCGGCTAACCACGCGATTTGAGGATTACCCAGTGACGGAAGCGGCGAAGGTCAAGGTTGTGGAAACAGGCGGTGCGATGGACGACAGCCTCGTGATCGCGGGGGTGCCTTATCGGTCGCGCCTCATCGTCGGCACCGGCAAGTATA
Organism: Parvibaculum sp.; assembly: GCA_036499025.1. Taxonomy (GTDB): domain Bacteria; phylum Pseudomonadota; class Alphaproteobacteria; order Parvibaculales; family Parvibaculaceae; genus Parvibaculum. The sequence goes on from DASYEM010000138.1 coordinate 23,167, forward strand.
AAGACCTCGCGGAAAATGCCGCCGCCGTCGAAGCGGCGGGCGCCGAAATCGTCACGGTCGCGGTTCGTCGCGTCAATGTGACGAACCCGAAAGAACCGATGCTGGTCGATTTCATCGATCCGAAAAAGGTGATGTATCTGCCGAACACGGCGGGTTGCTATACGGCGGATGATGCCGTGCGTACGCTGCGCCTGGCGCGCGAAGCGGGCGGCTGGAATCTTGTGAAGCTCGAAGTGCTTGGCGATCAGAAGACGCTCTATCCCGACATGATCGAAACGCTGCGCGCCACGGAGGCGCTGCGCAACGATGGCTTCGAGATCATGGTCTATTGTTCCGACGATCCGATCATGGCCAAGCGCCTCGAAGACCTTGGCTGCGCCGCCATCATGCCGCTTGCCGCGCCCATCGGTTCGGGCCTCGGCATTCAGAACCCGGTGAATATCCGCCTCATCATCGAGCAGTCGAAAGTGCCGGTCATCGTCGATGCGGGTGTCGGCACGGCGTCGGACGCGGCCATTGCGATGGAGCTCGGCTGCGACGGCGTACTGATGAACACGGCGATCGCCGAAGCAAAGCATCCGCTTCAGATGGCGCGCGCCATGAAGCTCGCTGTCGAGGCGGGGCGTCTCGCCTATCTTGCAGGCCGCATGGCCAAGCGCAAATATGCCGATCCGTCTTCGCCGCTGGCGGGCTTGATCTAGCCGCGCGCTTCTTTCACGGCTGCCGCCAGTTCCTCAGCATCGAGCGCGCCGGGATGCGATTTGCCGCCAATGATGAAGCCGGGCGTGCCCTTGACGCCAAGCTTGCGCGCCAGATCCTCGTTGCGCGCGATGGTCTTGGCGATTTCAGGATCGGCCATATCGCTGCGGAGTTTCGCCGTATCGAGGCCGACTTCTTTCGCAATCTCCATGATCCGCTGCTCGTCGAGCTCGCCCTTGTTGCGATAGAGCGCCTGGTGCATCTCGAAATATTTGCCCTGCTTCTCCGCCGCCAGCGCCGCATGCGATGCAACGACCGAGTCTGGCCCGAGGATCGGAAATTCTTTGAGGATCAACCTGATCTTGCCGTCGTCATGCACCGCATTCATCAGCGGCCCGAAGGCGCGTTTGCAATAACCGCAGTGATAGTCGAAGAACTCGACGATGGTGACGTCGCCCTTCGGGTTGCCCGCGACGAAAGAAGAGGGATCGTCATAGATCGCCTTCTTGTTCTCGGCGATGGCGGCATCGGCGCGGTTCGCTTCTTCCGAGGCTTGCTTGGCATCGAGTTCGGTCATCACCTCGACCAGCACTTCGGGATTCTTGAGCAAATATTCATGAACGATCTTCTCGATCTCGGTCTTCTGCGCAGCGTTGAAGCTCGCGGCAGCCGCCACGTTCACGCCGGCGATCAAACCGAATATCGCCAGCAGGGCAAAAGCAACTGCACGAAACATCAAACTCATCCTCTTTCGTCCATGGGATCGTGCGCCGTCGCAATGTCCTGCGCGCGGAGCCATTCGGGTGAACCCGTTTTCAGCATTCTCTGTGCTTTCGCGGCATGCATGCGCGCATCTTTCATTGCGCCCACCGCCTCGTAATACTGGGCTGTCGATAGTTCCGCCAGACCAATCTTGTTCAGCCGTCCATAGGCAATCGCCAACTGATAGAAGGTAAGCGGATTTTCCGAGTCGATTTTGACCGAGCTCAGCAGATAGCTGAGCGCTTCCTTGGAAATTTGCACGTCATTGGTTTCGACGACGAGCTTCAGCTCTTTGGATTTTGAAGGCGGCGGCGCATTCGAGCCGGCCAGGCCGGCATCCTTGTTCGATGACGTCTGAAGATCGAGCGCCTTGTTGTTGAGGTCCGAACTATCGACCGCGAGCAGGGCGGTCGCAAGTTCGAGCTGAAGCTGGGGTTCTTCCGGCAGCAGCGAATGCGCCCTGCGGTAATCCGGCACCGATTCCGCGACCTTGCCGCTCTCAAACTTGATTTGCCCGCTCAACTCCCAAAGGAACGGATTGGTGGGTTCCTTCTTCAAAAGCGGCGCCAGTTCCCCCAGCGATTTGTCCGTATCCCCGGCCTTATGATAGGCGACGGAGCGCGCGTAATGCGCATAATCGCTATGGTCCTCCGGCGGATAGCGCCGGAATGTGGTTTCGGGATCGTCGACGAAGCCGTTGAGCTTTGCCTGCACCATCTTGAAATGATGAATGCGTTCCGGCGGGTCGGGCTTGTCGAAATAAGGCGACGCCTTGACGCGTTCTTCCAGCGAGGCGAGGCGATCTTCGGAGATCGGATGGCTGCGGATGAACGGGTCCTGCGAGGTCGTGCTCAGCGCTTCCTGATCGCGGAATTTTTCAAACAGCAGCAGCATGCCCTTGCCGGACTGTCCCGAACGCTCAAGATAAGTTGCGCCCGCCTGATCGGCGCTGCCTTCCTGCTGGCGGCTATAGCTGAGGATGGAGCGCTGCGCGACCTGCGCGCCGCCGGCAAGGATCGCCATGCCGGCATCGCCGGCGCCGGCGATGATTGCGCCGAAACCCGCAAGCATCGAGGCGTAATAGGGCAGGGCCATTTTGCTCATGGCTTCCTGACCGCGCGCCAGATGGCCGCCCGCCATATGGCCGGTTTCATGGGCGATGACGCCGATGAGCTCCATCGGCGCGTCGGCCTGCGAGATGAGGCCGGTATTGATGAAAAGCCGTTGCCCCCCCGCGACAAAGGCGTTGATCGTGGGATCGTTGACCAGATGCACATGAACGGCCGACGGCACGAGGCCGGCCGCCCGCCAGATGGGCACGGCATAGTCGCGGATCATCTGTTCGGTTTCCGCGTCGCGAACGAGCGAAATGCCCTCCGCATGGGCCGGAACAGCACCCGCGAATGCCAGCACGGCGCTCAGCCAAAGCGCGCTCATCTTTCTTATCGGCGTCGCAGCTTTCATCGTCTCCCCTTATTCACTTCCCCGTGGTCCGCAACGGCTGTTTCAACGGAATACCAAGAAATCGCCGTTGAAAGCGCGAGCCGGGCCGACTAAACGGTAGGGGCGAGTGTATCGCCCGTCAATCGAGCCACCGTGAGTTAACGGCTCCAGTATCGATTCCCGGCGTTTATCGATGTCGGCGACAGAACAAAGCCTCGAATAAAGGCTGAATTGTGAAAGCGGGGCCGGTGGCGGCCTGAGACAAACGAGGGGCCGCTTACGGCCGAAGGGGAGACCTGCACGTGCGCACCAACTGGTTGAGAACAAGCCGTCCCGTCGTCAGTCTGGCGCTGATCTCCGTCCTCGCCGGATGCTCGATGTTGCCGGATATGGGTATGGGCGGCGGCTCGGATGCACCCTTGGGCGCAACCGTCACCAGCGGCGTCGAAACCAAATCCGACCGCGACGACATCGCTGGAAAAAAGATGGCGCTTGAGCCCGGCGACAGTTCTTTTGCCGGCGCGGTCATCGCCGACGAGCCGACTGCGGCGCTCATCGCGCGCAACGTGCTTGAGAAGGGCGGCAACGCCGCAGACGCTGCCACGGCACTCTACTTTGCGCTTTCCGTCACCTATCCTGCGGCGGCTGGCCTCGGCGGCGGCGGCGTCTGCCTGGCGCGCGACGGCGGCAAGCAACCCGTCGATACCATCGCCTTCCTCACGCGCCGCCCGCTCGAAGGCGGTGCCATTGCCGTTCCGGGCAATGTGCGCGGCTTCGCGTTGCTGCAGGCGCGTCACGGTTCCACATCCTGGTCGCAGTTGGTCTCGCCCGGCGAACGATTGGCGGCGACAGGCGTGCAGGTCTCGCGCTCAATGGCGCGTCAGCTCGCCGACAATGCGCTGCTGATCGGCAACTCCGCCGACTTGCGGAAAGTCTTCGCCCACCAGGACGGCACCGCCTATCAGGAACTCGACAGCTACACGCAATCGGCGCTTGCGGCTACGCTCGCACGCGTGCGCAGCCGTGGCGTCAGCGGTTTTTATGAAGGCGAAACGGCGCGCATTCTTGTGGCCCAGTCGCGCGCCAAAGGCGGCGCACTTTCGGCGTCGGACCTCGCAAATTACCGTCCTGAAATCACACCGGCGCAGCAGATCGCGGCGGGCGAATTACTGGTCATGCTGCCTTCGCGCAATGTCGGCGCGGGCGTCTTCGCCGGAACTCTCTGGAACAACATTCAAGGCGCATCCGGCGCCGCCGCGCTCGCCGCCGCCGGTGAGCGCACGGCCACGGCTCTCGGCGCGCAGCCCGGCGCCGCACTCGAGGGCGATTACGGCTCGACCTCTTTCGTCACCGTTGACGGCAAGGGCGGCGCGGTGGCTTGCTCGGTCACGATGAACGGTTCGTTCGGCGCAACGCGCGTTGCCGACGGTACGGGCGTCGTCTTCGCAGCCACGCCGCAAGCAACCGTCAAGGGCCTCGGCTCTGCCTTCCTCGTGCCGGTTCTCGTCGTGCGCGCCAACAGCATCGACGGGCTCTATGTCGCGGGTGCCGGCGCAGGCGCCCCGAAGGGTGGCGCGGCCATCGAAAGCGTCGTCGCCGCCGCCTTGAGCGGCACTGAAGGCGCAGCTTCATCGGCGCTCGCTTCAAGTCCCGCCGATGCACGTTCGCCCGCTCATGCGATCGTCTGCCCGCAGGGCCTGCCTGCTGGCAGCTGCTCGATCAATGTCAGCCCGCATGGTTTCGGCGTCGGCTTTGGCGCCGTCGCCGCAGGTTCCTGAGCGGCGGACGATGAGCTCACGTCTCGAGGTTTCCAGCCGGGGAGCAAGCGCGCCCTTCATCGCCATGGAAGTCATGCGCGAAGCGGCGATTTTGGCCGCCCAAGGTGGCGTCAACGGCAAACGCATCATTCAGCTTGCCGTCGGTCAACCATCGACGGGCGCGCCGCGTCTGGTGCGAGAGGCGGCGGCCCGGGCGCTGGAAAAAAGCCGCCTCGGCTACACCGACAGCATGGGCATCCTGAAGCTCCGCGAGCGCATCGCGCGGCACTATGATGAACATTACGGCCAGTCCGTTTCGCCCGACCGCATCATCGTCACATCGGGATCGTCGGGTGGTTTCGTGCTGGCTTTTCTTGCCTGTTTCGAAGCCGGCGCTCGCGTCGCCATCGCCGAGCCTTGCTATCCGGCCTATCGCAACATTCTGAAATCTCTCGGCCATGAAGTCGTCGGTATTCCCGTCGGTCCTGAGACGCGATGGAACCTGACGCCAGAATTGATCGCCGAAGCCGAGCGCCGTCATGGCCGCATCGCGGGTGTGCTGGTCGCAAGCCCCGGCAATCCAACCGGCACCATGCTTGACGCCGTGCAGCTCGCGGCGCTGACCGCTTCCTGCAAGGCGGAAGGGCGCTGGTTCATCTCCGATGAGATTTATCACGGCATCAGTTACGGCTTGCCCGAGACAACTGCGCTTGCGTCATCTTCCGAAGCGCTGGTCATCAACAGCTTCTCGAAATATTACAGCATGACCGGCTGGCGTCTCGGTTGGCTCATCGCCCCGCAGCGCATGATGGTGCCGCTCGATCGTCTGGCGCAGAACATTTACATCTCGCCCGCCGCTCTTTCGCAGGAGGCCGCCGTCGCCGCATTCGACGCGACGGAGGAGCTCGACGCCAACGTGGCCGTCTACGCCGCCAACCGCAAATTGTTGCTGGAAGAATTGCCCAAGGCGGGCATCGACAATTTCGCTCCTGCCGACGGAGCTTTTTATCTCTACTCGGATATCAGCCGCTTCCTCCGTCCAGACGGCAACGCCGACAGCACTGAATTCTGCAAGCGCATGCTGCGCGAAATCGGCGTGGCCGCAACGCCGGGCTACGACTTCGAATCCGCGCGCGGCAAACAGATGGTGCGCTTCTCTTTTTCAGGCGCCACCGCCGACATGGCTGAAGCCGCCGACCGCATCAAGGCCTGGCTCGCCTAGATCATGCCGTTGGGCGCAACGAGAATTTTGCCGTCGCGCCCGCCCTCCTGCGCCCGGATAAGCGCCGCGCGAATGTCGCCGATCTCATAGACATGATCGACCGGCGCGCTGATCGTGCCATCCATGATCCGCGCGGCCAGCTCCGCATAGATGTTCTCGATCTCCTCCGCCGACCGCTTGGCGAGAAACCGTCCGAGCATGAAACCCGTCTGCGTGACGCCGCGATAGATCAGGTCTGCGACCGTCATGGCTTGCGGGCTTTCACCCGACATCGCGCCATAGGTGCAAACCGTTCCGCCATCGGCGACGCAAGCCGCCATCCGCGCCGATGCCGCGCCCGATACGGCATCGAGCCCGAGCGATATCGCCGCGCCACCCGTCGCCGCCTTCATACGATCCGCAAGATCAGGTCCGTCGAGCAGACACACATCCGCGCCGAGGCTTTTCAATTCATCGATCACATCCGTGCGCCGCACCACATTGACGGTGCGAATGCCGCGACCCTTGGCAATCGAGATTACCAGCCTGCCGACCGCCGAATTGGCGACGTTCTGAATGATCCATCCGCCCTGCGGCACATCGACAATATCGGTCAGCAATAACAACGCCGTCGGCGGATTGATCCGCAGCATTGCCGCCTGCCGCAATTCGACACCTGCAGGCAGCCGAATGACATCGGCGCCCTTGACGCGCCGCTTCTGCGCCCAGTTCTCGCGCTGCAAGTTGATGACGAGATCGCCCGGTTTCACGTGGCCGACGCCCGCGCCGACCGCACTCACCCGGCCGACGCACTCCGCACCCGGCGTCGCGGGGAGGGGCGGCTTGATCCTGTATCCACCCCGGCAAAAAGAAACGTCGGCGGGGTTGATCGGAAAGGCGATGACATCGAAGACCACTTCGCCCGCATCCGGCGCGCCGACATCGGCAACCTCGACACAACGCGCTACGTCTTCCGGCACGCCATAGGCGTTGAGTTCGATGCGTTTCATATTGCTTCCTCTCCCGATGCGAGAATTTTCGGCTACAATCTCCAGCAGAGCAAGCAGGCGATCACATCATGCCCGTCAGTCCCGAATACAAGGAATTCATCATCGAGCAACTTGAGCGGCTGGGGCCGGTCAGGATGCGCGGCATGTTCGGTGGCGCGGGCGTCTATCTCGACGACCTGATGTTCGGCCTGATCTTCGATGAAACGCTCTACCTGAAAGTCGACGACCGCAACCGCCCGGATTTCGAGGCGGAGGGCATGGAGCCTTTCACCTACGAGATGACGGACGGCAGCCACGGCTCGTTGCGCTATTGGGAAGTCCCCGAACGTCTCTATGACGATCCCGACGAACTCGTGCAATGGGCCCGCAAGGCGATGGACGCAATGCTGGTTGTCCGCGCGGAGAAGCTCGCAAAAGCGGCGAGGATGGTGGAGCGGAAGAAGGCCGCCGAGAAAAAGAAAAAGGCGAAGCCCGCAAAGACTTCGCCTTCCAAAAAGCCAGCCGCGAAACCGGCGAAGAAAAAAACTAAACCTTCGCCGTCATCTCGCTGAGCCGCGCGCCCATCGTCGCGTGCAACATGTTGATCGCCTTGAGCGGACGCACCATCACCTTGAACGTGTTGATCTGTCCGGCCTCGTTCCAGCCGATCATGTCGATGCCGTTGATCTTGATCCCGTCGATCACGGTCTCGAATTCGAGGATGGCGGAAGTCGGCCCGAACCATTCGCCGATATAGCGGAACGCCTCATTGCCGATCACTTCCATCGCCGCCGTCAAATAGAGCTTGGTGATCGCCTTGCCCACTTGCGGCGTGTGGACGACGGGCGATTGAAACACCACATCGTCCGCCAGCAGCGTGTCGAGACCTTGCGAGTCCCGCGCCTTCATCAGCTTGTGCCAATTTTCAATCGCTGCCGGATGCATCCTTATTCCCCTTTGAATTTCGTCGGGCGCTTTTCAAGGAATGCGCGCACGCCTTCCTTGAAGTCTTCGCTATTGCCCGCCGAACGCTGCAATTGACGCTCAAGGTTCAGCTGCTCTTCATAAGTGTTGTCCGTGCTTTCCCAATAGAGCTGGCGGATAAGGCTCAGCGCCACGGTCGGACCATTGGCCAGATCATGCGCCAGCGTCTTCACTTCGCCCATCAGTTTCTCGTCGTCATAAACGCGATTGACGAGGCCCCAGGTGAGCGCCGTTTCCGCAGGCAGCTTCTCGCCGAGCAACGACAGCTCCATCGCACGCGCCTTGCCGACGAGGCGCGGCAGGATCCATGTTGAGCCGCCATCCGGCACGAGCCCAATGCGACGGAAGGCCTGCAGGAAATAGGACGAGCGCGCGCAGACGACGAGGTCGCCCATCAGAGCGAAGCTCATGCCGACGCCGGCCGCCGGTCCGTTGACCGCCGTGACGAAGGGCATCTTGAGATTGCGCAGGCGGCGCAGGAACGGGTGATAGAGCTGCTCGAGCGCCAGACCCGCGTCGGGCTTCGCGCCGCTATTGTCGCCGCGCCCTTGCAGGTTCGCGCCGGTGCAGAAGCCACGGCCTTCGCCGGTCATCACGAGACAGCGAATGCCATTCTTCGGATCTTCCACCTGGTCCATGGCGAGCATCAGCCCGCTCAGCATCTGCGGCGACACGGCGTTCATCACGTCTGGATGATTGAGCGTCAGCGTGCCGACGTGCCCGTCAATATCGAGTTTTACGCGTTCGAATTCCATGGTCTTCACTCCCTGCATTTTTATTTGAATTTGGCTTCGCTCTTGGTGAGGAACGCTTTCACGCCCTCGGCGAAATTCGGATGGTCGCCAAGCCCGCCCTGCGTCACGCGCTCATATTCGAGTTGGTCGTCATATGAATTATGCGGTGCCGTGTCGATGGCGGTGCGGATCGCGGCGAATGCATTGGCCGGTCCTTTGGCGAGCTTGCTCGCAACTGCCATCGCCTCGCTCATCAGCACTTCGTCATCGACGCATTTCCAGATCAGGCCCCAGTCTGCCGCCGTTTCCGCCGATACGCGATCGCCGGTCAGTGCCATGCCGATCGCTCGCGCGCGGCCGATCAGGCGCGGCAGATGCCATGTCACGCCGAGATCGGGAATGAGGCCGAGCTTCGGCCCGAACACCGATATGAATGTCGCCGATTTCGCCGCGATGCAGATGTCGGCGATCAGCGCGAAGCCCACGCCGCCGCCCGCCGTCGTGCCGTTGACCGCCGAGACGATAGGCTTCTGCAAGGCATAGAGTTCGCGCATCATCGGATTGAAACCGATCTTCATGCCGTGGGCGACGCCCTGTCCGATGCTCATGCCTTCCTCGCGCGGGAAGCCCACGGAGAGATCCGCGCCCGCGCAGAAAGCGCGGCCCGCGCCGGTGATGACGAGGACACGAGCTTTCGCGTCTTCCGCCACTTCCTTCACCGCTGCGCGCGTCTCCTCGATCAGCGTCGGGCTGATGCTGTTCAGCACTTCGGGGCGGTTGAGCGTAAGTACGGCGATGCCGTCATGCGTTTCGAGTTTGATTGTCGTCCGTTCAGTCATGGCGTCTCGTCCCGTACCGTTTGGCGTGATTTGGGGGAGCATAGACGCGCGCATGAAGAGACGGAAGGGCGAGCCGGATCGCCGCCTTTTCGCCGCGGAAGACGTAACGTCAAGCGCTATGAGGTGAACTCAATCCGCATCGTAAAGCAGACATCCGATGCCGGTATAGACGCAGCGGGATCGAATTTGGGGAAGCGTCAACTCGCCTTGGCTTTCGGCGCGGCGTCCTGCTCTTCGCTGACGACGCGGTTGCGGCCGCTGCGTTTTGCCGTGTAGAGGCAGGCGTCCGCGCGTTCGATAAGCGCCGACGGGCTTTCGCCGGGGCGGAGCGTGGCGACGCCGAGAGACATGGTCACGCGGCCCAGCGTCTCGCCGGTGGAACGTTTGACCAACTCGCGGGCTTGCACGGCTTCGCGCATCGTATTGGCGAAGCGCTCCGCGCCTTCCGTGGTGATGCCCGGCATGATGACGGCGAATTCTTCGCCACCGTAGCGCGCAACGGTGTCTTCCTCGCGCACGCCCGTCTTCAGGCAGCTTGCGACGAGACGCAGCACCTGGTCGCCGGTGCGATGGCCCCACGTATCGTTGAATGCCTTGAAATGATCGATGTCGCCCATGATGAGACACATCGAAGTGTGCTCGACGCTTGCGCGCGCAACTTCCTGCGCCAGCGTTTCGTCAAACGATTTGCGATTGGCGACACCCGTCAGCCCATCGGTGCGCGCTTCGTTGCGCGCCTTGGTCAGATTGGTCTGCAGCGTGTTGAGTTCGCCCTTGGTCTCGTTGAGGCGTTCTTCGAGCTCCTTGCTGCGGCTTTCCATCTGCACCGTCGCGCTCATGATCGCGCCGACGACCCGGCGAATATCGGCTGGCGTCGATGTGTTGGAAAGGCCGTCGCTGGCCTCGCGAACTGCCGATCCGAGAGCGGAGCTGTCGCCGACAGTTTGCTGAACGAGTTTCAGAATCTTATCGACTTCGCTGTTCAACTTGTCGCCGGCATCCAGCGTCGTGTCGGTAAGCGAGGCATGGGCGATGAAACGCTGATGCAGATCGGTCGAGAGCGTCTCGTCGATCTTCTTGCCTTCCTTCAACTGCCGGTCGATCTCGTCGTTGAGCGTGCTGTCCTGACCGGAAGCGTAGCGGAACCAGACTTCATAATTTGTGGGCAGCGGCACCACCTGATGGCGCGCCATCAGGCCGAGCGCTTTCATGCTCCATTCGGTGGCAACCGCGATGTCGTCTGTGTAGGTATTCAAGCAGGTGCCCTCGTTTTTCCTTCCCCTGTCCCGCGGGGAAGCCGTGTTGTCGTCTGATCGGACGTTAGTTGATCTTCGTTACGCAGCCGTAAACCGCCGCATAAACCCGCCATTTTTAAGCGAATTGACGCGACGTAAGCGGAAAGCCGGAAATCAGGGGTTTAGCGGTTAACAGGCCCTGCCGGTCGGCTCGATTGTCATGTATATTTTCCCAAAATAGCCGCCGGTGCCCCCACCGGTCGGGGCGAACGGGAGAGACAAACATGAGCCTTGCCGAATCCAACAACCGCGAAGCGGACACCAGCGCGATCTCCGCGTCGATCCGCAACATTCTGGACCGCCAGAAAGCGGCGCACATCAAAGACGGTCCGCCGAGCGTGGAACGCCGCATCGACTGGCTCGACCGCGCCATTGCCCTGGTCGTCGATAACCAGAAGGAAATCGCCGAGGCGCTGGCTTCCGATTTCGGTCATCGCAGCCACGAGCAGACGCTTCTCACCGACGTCATGGGTTCCATCGGACCGCTGAAGCACGCCAAGAAGCACTTGCGCCAGTGGATGAAGCCTGAAAAACGCAAAGTCATGTTCCCGCTGAACCTGCTCGGTGCGAAAGCCCGCGTCGAGTTCCAGCCGCTCGGCACCATCGGCATCATCAGCCCGTGGAATTTCCCGATCAACCTGACCTGGACGCCGCTTGCCGGCGCCTTCGCGGCGGGCAATCGCGTGATGATCAAACCGTCCGAGTTCACGCCCGCCACCTCCGAGTTGATGGCCCGCATGATCCGCAGCGCCTATGACGAAACGGAAGCCGCCGTCATCACGGGCGGCCCCGCTGTCGGCGAAGCCTTCTCGAAGCAGCCTTTCGACCATCTTCTCTTCACCGGCGCGACCTCGATCGCCTATCACGTCATGCGTGCGGCAGCCGAGAACCTCGTGCCGCTGACGCTCGAACTTGGCGGCAAGTCGCCGGTCATCGTTTCGAAATCGGCGAAGATGGACGATGCGGCTGCCAAGATCATGACCGGCAAGACGCTGAACGCCGGCCAGATCTGCCTCGCGCCCGATTATGTCTTCGTGCCGGAAGGCCGCGTCGACGAGTTCGTCTCCGAGGCGACCAAGTCGGTGAAGAAGATGTTCCCGACCTTGAAGGACAATCCCGACTACACGTCGATCATCAACCAGCGCCACTACGACCGCATCAACGGCCTTGTCGACGATGCCAAGGCGAAGGGCGCAAAGATTGTCGAGATCAATCCGGCGAATGAAGACTTCTCCCAGCAGCAGGCGCACAAGATCGCGCCGACCCTCGTCATCAACCCGACCGACGAGATGAAAGTGATGCAGGACGAAATCTTCGGCCCTGTCCTGCCGATCAAGACCTACAAGGACGTTTCGGAAGTGCTGGGCTACGTCAATGCCCATGCTCGCCCGCTCGGCCTTTACTACTTTGGCGACGATGCAGCCGAGGAGCGCAAGGTTCTGGACCGCACGACGTCCGGCGGCGTGACCGTCAATGACGTCATCATGCACGTCTCGATGGAAGACCTGCCTTTCGGCGGCGTCGGCCCGAGCGGCATGGGCGCCTATCACGGCCATGACGGCTTCAAGACCTTCAGCCATGCCAAGGCGATCTACGTCCAGGCGAAAGCAAAGATGGTCGCCGAAATGTTCCGCGCGCCGTACGGTCCAAAAACCCGCAAGACGCTGGCGAGCCAGATCAAGAAATAGGACCGCGCCGGTCCGACAGGGAAGGGCGGTTCGAGAGGGCCGCCCTTTTTCTTTCTCCCGAACTCATAAGCGCCTTGCGCCTTATCCAGGACTGACCCATTTTCAAATTCTGGTCATTCCCTTCCCGGAGACTTCCTCATGCGTTCCATCGTTTTGCCGCTGATTGCGGGCCTATCGATATTTTCCCTCGCCGCCTGCGGCGACAAGGCGACGCAAACGGTGGAGCAGGGGATGGGCGCAAATCCGAAACTCCCCGCGCCCAACGCGACGCTTTTGCCGACCATGAATATCGCCACCGCCAAGGGTTGGGCTGGAGACACGAAGCCCATCGTGGCGCAGGGCCTCGCGGTCGCTGCTTTCGCCAAGGGGCTCGATCACCCTCGCTGGCTGTATGTGCTGCCGAACGGCGACGTGCTGGTCGCCGAAACGAACACGCCGCCCCAGCCGGGTGAAGGCGGTCTGAAGAACTGGATCGGCGGCATCATCATGGGCCGCGCCGGGGCCGGCGTTCCGACCGCCAACCGCATCACGCTTCTGCGCGATGCGGATGGCGACGGTGTCGCTGAAACGCGATCCGTCTTTCTCGAACATCTGAATTCGCCCTTCGGCATGGCGCTCGTCGGCAACGACTTCTATGTCGCCAACACCGACGCCGTGCTCCGCTTCCCCTACAAAGATGGCGAAACGAAAATCACCGAACCCGGCGTCAAGATCGCCGATCTTCCCGGCGGCCCGATCAATCATCACTGGACCAAGAACATCATCGCCAGCGCCGACGGCAAGCGCCTCTATGCGACGGTCGGATCGAACAGCAATGTCGGCGAAAATGGCCTCGAAGCCGAAAAGGGCCGCGCCGCCATTCACGAAATCGATCTCGCCACCGGCCAGCAGCGTATCTTCGCTTCCGGCTTGCGCAATCCGAACGGCCTTGCCTGGCAGCCGCAAAGCGGCGCGCTCTGGGCGGCGGTCAATGAGCGCGATGAAATCGGCAGCGATCTCGTGCCGGACTACATGACTTCTGTGAAGGACGGCGCTTTCTACGGCTGGCCCTTCAGCTATTACGGTCAGCATGTCGATGTGCGTGTGAAGCCGCAAAATCCAGATCTCGTCGCCAAAGCCATTGCGCCGGACTATGCGCTCGGGCCGCACACGGCATCGCTCGGCCTGACTTTCTATGATGCGAAGCTGCTGCCGCCTAAATATGAAGGCGGCGCCTTCATTGGCCAGCACGGCTCATGGAATCGCAATCCGCGCAGCGGCTACAAAGTCATCTTCGTGCCCTTCGCCGGCGGCATGCCGGCCGGTCCGGCGGAAAATGTCCTCACCGGCTTTCTCGATGACAAGGGCGAAGCGCAAGGCCGCCCCGTCGGCGTCACCACCGACAAGGCGGGCGCGCTGCTCGTCGCCGACGATGTGGGCAACACCATCTGGCGCGTGACGCCTGCGAAGTAAGCCGGTCCACCGGACAAATAAAAAGGCGGCCTCGCAAGGCCGCCTTTTTTCTTGGGAAACCCGAAAGGTTCATGCCTCTTCGGTCTCGACCTCTTCAATCTCGATATCTTCGTCTTCCGCTTCGTTCGGATTGCGCTTCGGCAACTTCACGGCCCGGAGCATGAAGGCGGGCACGTGATCGCCCAGCCCGACAACGCGCGGGCCGTCATCATCGTCGCGCCCACGGCCACGAGAACGATCATGACGTTCATTGCGCTCGCGGCGCGGCTGTTCCTGACGGCGCGGCTCCTGCGCTGCGCGCGCGGCAGGGTGTTCAATCACTTCGGCAACAAGCTCGGCCACCGGATCGGCGATGATCGGCTGCGGCGCATCTTCCAGCGCCACGGCATCGGCTTTCGCTTCTGTGGATTTGGAGCGGCCGCGTCCGCCACGCTGGCGGCGTTCGCGCGGCTTGCGCTCTTCGGTCGGCGCGGCGTCGGCCTGCGCTTCGTCGGTCACGGGAGCTGCGGCATCTTCAGCCGGAGCCGCTGTCTCTTCGGCAACGGTCTCGTTCGCGCTCACGCCACGCACCGGGATCGATGTGCCGATCAGCTTTTCGATGCCGGCGAGATATTTGCCGTCTTCGCGCGTCAACAGCGTGAAGGCTGCGCCCGAACGCCCGGCGCGGCCCGTGCGGCCGATGCGGTGAACATAGTCTTCGGCATGTGTCGGTACGTCGAAGTTGAAGACGTGGCTCACATCCGGGATGTCGAGGCCGCGCGCCGCCACGTCGCTGGCGACAAGCAGGCGGACGGTGCCGTTGCGGAAGCCTTCCAGCGTCTTGGTGCGCGTCGACTGGTCGAGATCGCCATGCAGCGAGCCGACGGGCAGACCGTGTTTCTCGAGCGCCTTGTGAACCGCGCCGATATCGCGCTTGCGATTGCAGAAGATGATTGCGTTCTTGACGTCTTCGCCTCCGATGAGCTGCAGCAGCGTATCGCGCTTGCCTTCGCGCGTGGTTTTCACCACGGCCTGCGTGACCATCGAACTGGCGGAAGCGGGGCGCGAAACCTCGACGCGCTCCGGGTTCGTCAGGAAGGTTTCGGTCAGGCGCTGGATTTCCGGCGGCATCGTGGCCGAGAAAAACAGCGTCTGGCGCGTGAAGGGGATCTTCTTGCAGATTTCTTCGATGTCGGGAATGAAGCCCATGTCGAGCATGCGGTCGGCTTCGTCGATCACGAGGATCTGTACACCCGTCAGCAACACCTTGCCGCGCGAGCAATGGTCGAGCAAACGGCCCGGCGTTGCGATCAGGACATCAACGCCGCGATCGAGCTTCTTTTCCTGATCGCCAAAGGACACGCCGCCGATGAGCAGAGCCATCGAGAGCTTGTTGTACTTGCCGTAGGTTTCGAAGTTTTCGGCAACCTGCGCCGCCAATTCGCGCGTCGGTTCCAGAATGAGCGAGCGCGGCATCCGCGCTTTGGCGCGTCCGCGGGCCAGCAGGTCGATCATGGGCAGCGTGAAGGACGCCGTCTTGCCGGTGCCGGTCTGGGCGATGCCGAGCACATCGCGCTTCTTCAGCACGTGCGGAATGGCCTGCGCCTGGATGGGTGTGGGTTCGGTATAGCCGGTTTCGGCAACCGCTTTAAGCACCTCGGCTCCGAGGCCGAGTTCGTCAAATGTCATCTATAAAGGCCCTATGCACCATGTACGTGCTGCCCTGGTGGCCCACATCTCGGGGCCCGTGGACGGAATGTTTGGGGCAGCAATTCGCGCGTTGTTCTGCGGCCGCGCGTATCCGCAAGTGGGCGAAACATAGGGTCTGCAGGCACTTTGTCAACGCGAGCGGGCCCCAACGGGCTCTATGCCGCAGCCCAAAACGTGCCGTTATGTGCCGAATTCCGCCAATTGTTGCGCAAACGACCCGATTTGTCGCGCC
Source organism: Parvibaculum sp. (assembly GCA_036499025.1). GTDB lineage: Bacteria > Pseudomonadota > Alphaproteobacteria > Parvibaculales > Parvibaculaceae > Parvibaculum. The sequence goes on from DASYEM010000138.1 coordinate 38,931, forward strand.
CGATCCCTAAATATCCAGATCGACCGCGAAGGCTGCGCGCTCCTGGATGAACTGAAATCTCAACTCCGGCTTGTTGCCCATCAAGCGTTCCACGGAACTCTTGGTGGCCTTCACATCCTCATCGGGGATCATCACGCGCAACAGCGTGCGCTTGGCGCGCGTCATCGTCGTTTCCTTGAGTTGCGCCGGAAGCATCTCGCCCAAGCCTTTGAATCTGCTGATTTCGACCTTCGCGCTTCCCTTGAACTCTTTCTTTAAGAGCTCATCCTTATGCGCGTCATTGCGGGCATAGGTTGTCTTGCCGCCCTGCGTCAGCTTGTAGAGCGGCGGCACGGCAAGATAGAGATGCCCGCGCGCGATCAGCTCCGGCATCTCCTGATAGAAGAAGGTGATGAGCAGCGATGCGATATGCGCCCCGTCCACGTCGGCGTCGGTCATGATGATGACCTTCTCGTAGCGCAGCTCCTCGTCGCGATAGCGCGAGCCGGTCTGCACGCCGAGCGCCTGAATGAGGTCGCTGAGCTGCTGATTGGCCTGCATCTTCGCGCCGGTTGCCGACGCCACGTTCAGAATTTTGCCGCGCAGGGGCAGAATCGCCTGGCTCGCGCGGTCGCGCGCCTGCTTGGCGGAGCCGCCGGCGCTGTCGCCTTCGACGATGAAAATTTCAGAGCCCTCGGCTCCCGCCTGCGCGCAATCTGCAAGCTTGCCGGGCAGGCGCAGCTTTCGCGTCGCGGTCTTGCGCGCCACGTCCTTATCCTGCCGCCGTTTCAGCCGCTCCTCCGAGCGATCGATCACCCAGTCGAGCAGCTTCGTCGCCTGACCGGGCGCAGCCGTCAGCCAATGGTCGAAATGGTCGCCGATGGCTTTTTCGACAAGCTTTTGCGCTTCGGGACTTGCGAGCTTTTCCTTCGTCTGTCCCTGAAATTCCGGCTCGCGAATGAACACCGAAAGCATCGCGCCCGCCGTGCTCAGCACGTCTTCGGCCTGTATCTGCGAAGCCTTCTTGTTGCCAGTCATGTCGGCATAGTTCTTCAGGCCCTTGGTCAGCGCCGCGCGCAAACCGGCCTCATGCGTACCGCCCTCGATCGTCGGGACAGTATTGCAATAGGAATGGATGAAACCGTCATCGCTCGACCAGGCAATCGCCCATTCGACCGAACCGTGACTTCCCGCCTTCGATACCTTGCCCGCGAAAGGCTCATGCGTGACGGTGGGTGTCGAGCCGATCTCGGCGCGCAGAAAATCGACCAGCCCGCCGGGAAAATGCAGCACGTCTTCGGCCGGTGTCTCGTCATGGATCAGCGACGGCGCGCAATGCCAGCGGATTTCAACGCCCCCGAACAGATAGGCTTTTGAGCGCGCCATGCGGTGCAGCCGGGAAGGGCGGAACGTCGCCCCCTTCCCGAAAATCTCGGCATCGGGATGGAAGGTGATCTTGGTCCCGCGCCGGTTCTGCACGCGGCCCTGTTTGGTGAGCTTGCTCGTCGGCGCACCGCGCGAATAGCTCTGCGTATAGAGCTCCTGATCGCGCGCAACCTCGATCTCGAATACATCCGATAACGCATTGACAACCGAGATGCCGACGCCGTGCAAACCGCCCGACGTCTCATAGACCTTGCTGTCGAACTTGCCACCCGAATGTAGCGTCGTGAGAATGACTTCCAGCGCCGACTTCGGCTTGTACTTCGGATGCACATCGACCGGAATGCCGCGGCCGTTGTCGATAACGGTCAGACTTCCGTCCTCATGCAGCGTCACGTCGATCCAGTTGGCGTGGCCCGCGACAGCCTCGTCCATCGAGTTGTCGAGCACCTCGGCGAAAAGGTGATGCAGCGCCTTCTCGTCCGTCCCGCCGATATACATGCCGGGCCTCCGCCGTACCGGCTCAAGCCCTTCCAGCACCTCGATGTGCTTGGCTGAATATCCCTCATCCTTGTCGGCCTTCACAGGCGCGGCTTTGGCGGCAGGCTTCTGCGCTTTGGGCGTGGAAAAGAGATCGTCGCTATCGGTCGGCTTGCGGGCGGCCATGAAAACTCTGGAACTCGGTGAGGGGGGAACGAATCGAGGCCGATTGTAGAGCGGGGGAGGGATGAGGGGCAAACACCGGTCTAGGCGGGTCTCGCCTTCTCTATCTCATAATCAATCGGCTTGAAGGCATAATTGTTCGACTGTTCCGCTGAACAGGCGGTCAGCCCGATAATCAGGTCCATCTTCGCTTCAATAGTCAGATGATCGCCCGCCCGGCTCAGCGGCGGCTCGACGGCAAGCGCGCCCGTCGCCGCGTCGATGGGCACATTCATGAAGACATTGAAAGCCGTCGGAATCCGGTCCGGCCCGATCCCATAAGGCGCCAGCGCCTCGACGAGATTTCCGAAACAACCGCGATGCGGATGCTCATGCCCATAAATGATGCGAAACGTATCGGCGGAGCAGGGCGTCAGCAGAAAATCATGCCGTCCGACCGTGTCCTCGACGATCTCGAACATGATCCGGCTGCGATTGGAATAAACCGGGTCCCCTTTGGTCAGATAAATCTTGCTGAGATAATCGAGCGTCCGTCCATTCGACAAAAACTCGTTTACGTCATCCGCATTGAAAGCGACAAGGTCCGACACCTGCTCGCCTTGCGGATCGATCACTTTGAGACGCGCTCCCGCGGGTAACAAAAACGCCACGCCCGATCTCGGCGCAATCCGCTCAGTCATGCGAGCTCGCAAAAGGGCAGCGCCAGCTCTCGCCGACTTCGCGTCCGCTATACTGCCGGGCTTCGCTCTCCTGCCCGTGTTCCGCAATCATCGGATTAATGCTCCCGTTCGCCTTCTCATCGCGGTCGAGAATGACCTCTTTGATCCGATGATACTGGCCGCGCGCTCGCAAGTCTTGAAACTGTTCGTGGAGATTGAAAACAATCGTCGGACGAGGCGCCTGTCGCGCCGCCCGGCTCGCGCCCGGATGCAGACCGACCACGAAGAACGCATGACCGCCGAGGCTGAATCCGAAATCCGGCGATGCCGGATCGCGGCTGACCTCCTCGCTCCACGCAAACTTTTCCGCGTCGAGCTTGTGCAACCCATTGAGCCGCGTCCAGAGATGCTCTTCGAACTCAGCCTCGCTCAAGTCCTCCGGCCCTTCGAAAATCACGGCAAAGCTCGTGAACATCTTCTTCTCGCTCTCATAGGAGCGAACAAATTCGTGGATGGAATCTACAATCCGTGCATCGTCAGCCGGGCAACGAATATCGTGGGCCGCGACGGAAACGATCTGCTCCCGTCCCAAGGCCGATTTGGCGCCGACGCAGGGAAACTGCGGCTGGCGAATAAAATGGAATAGCTCCGCCGACAGGCTCTCATTGCCCGGAATCATCAAGGTCTCCATCTCGTAATTTCTGAAAACGAGGACTGCGCTCGTATTGATATAACGAGGCTTTTGCGGGTCGGTTCCCCGGTAGGCAGGGCCCTGCGCCTATGGCACATTCACGCATCGAAATTGGGGGACTGCCATGGCCGACAAGATCACCATTTCATCGTCGCTCACGCTGCCTTGCGGGTCGGTGTTGAAAAACCGCATTGCCAAGGCGGCCATGACCGAAGGTCTCGGCGACGCGCAGAACCGCGCGACCGAGCGTCACGTCCGCCTTTATCGCCGTTGGGCGGAGGGCGGGGCGGGCATGTTGCTCACGGGCAATGTGCAGGTCGACCGTCGCTACATGGAACGCCCCGGCAACGTCGCCATCGACGGTCCGCAATCCAATGAGGCCATCGCCGCGCTGCGTGCCTATGCGCAGGCGGGCACCGTCAACAACACGCATCTCTGGATGCAGATTTCACATGCCGGTCGCCAGACGCCCGCCTCCGTAAGCAAGGAGCCGCTGGCGCCATCCGACAAACCGCTCGACATGCCGGGGGCGCAATTCGGCAAGCCGCGCGCGATGACCGGCGCTGAAATCGAAGACGTCATCCGCCGCTTCGCTCATGTCGCCACGGTGGCTCGCGACACCGGTTTCACCGGCGTGCAAATTCATGGCGCACACGGCTATCTGATTTCGGAATTCCTTTCGCCCGACGTCAACAACCGCACCGACGAATGGGGCGGCAGCCTCGAAAACCGGGCGCGCCTGCTTCTGGAAACCGTCCGCGCCGTGCGCAAGGCCGTCGGTCCCGATTTCCCCATCTCGGTGAAGCTCAACTCCGCCGACTTCCAGCGCGGCGGCTTCAGCCACGAAGATTCGATCAGGGTCGCCGCATGGCTCAATGCCGAGAGCCTCGACCTGCTCGAAATTTCCGGCGGCACTTATGAGCAGCCGCGTCTCGTCGGTCTTGACGATCTGACGCTCCACCCCGAGAAATCCGAAACACGCAAGGAAAGCACCATCGCGCGCGAAGCCTATTTTCTTGAATATGCAAAAGACATTCGCGCCGCCGTCACCATGCCGCTGATGGTGACGGGCGGATTTCGCACCGCCGCAGGCATGAACGCGGCGCTGGCTTCAGGCACGATGGACGTTGTCGGCCTCGCGCGCCCGCTCTGCGTCGATCCTTCCGCCGCCGCGCGCCTTCTCTGCGGTCAGGTGCGCGACATCCCTGCTTACGAGAAAACGTTGCGCATCGGACCCGGCATCTTCGGTCCGCATAGCCGCTTCAACATCGTGAAGGCTTTGAACGGTTGGGGTCAGCAAGGCTGGTTCTGCCTGCAAATCCTCCGCATGGGCGACGGCCTCGATCCCGACAAGAAGCTCGGCGTCTTCAAAGCCTTCCGCGACTACGCGAAGAATGAAGCAAAGACTGCTGCCGCCTTGTTGCGATAGCAACCTCGTCCTTCGAGACGCGATGCTCTCGCATCGCTCTTCAGGGTGAGGAGAACAGTTAAAGCAAAAAATGAAATCCTCACCCTGAGGAGCGGCGAAGCCGCGTCTCGAAGGGCGAGGCCCCAGCGCTCACCACCGCCCGGAAGCGCCGCCCCCACCCGAACTTCCGCCACCTCCGCCGAAGCCGCCCCCGCCGCCTCCAAATCCACCGCCGCCGAAGCCGCCGCCACCTCCGCCCCACCAGATGCCGGGGCCTCGCCCGCCGCGCCGTCGTGCGTTCATGGCGATCAGCACCCAGATGCCGAAGAAAATCAGAACCGGAATTGCGCCCTGCCAGCCGTCATCCTGTTGCGCACGCGGCGGGGGCAGGGTGCCGCCGCCCAGCACTTTCAAGATCGCACCCGTCCCGGACTCGATACCGCCCGCGACATCGCCTGCCTTGAAGAGAGGGATCACCATGTCGCGGATAATCTGCGACGTCAGCGCGTCGGTGAGCTGGCCCTCAAGCCCATACCCAACCTCGATCCGCATCTCGCGCTCATTGGGCGCAATCACGAACAAGACGCCGTTGTTCTTGTCCTTCTGCCCGAGCGCCCATGCCCTGAAAAGCCGGTTTGCATAGGTCTCGATGTCGAGTCCCTGAAGGGAACTCACCGTCGCGACCACAACCTGATTGCTTGTCGCGGCTTCATGTCCGGCAAGCTCATCGCTCAATCTCTGCACAACCTCGGCAGGCAGCACATGCGCCTCATCGACGACGCGACCCGTGAGCTTCGGCGGCGTGAAATCGGCGGCGCTCGCACTGGCCGCAAAGCCGAATGCGAGGAGCGCCGAAAGAAACGCCGCGCGAATGAACATCAGAACTGAACCTGCGGCGCTTTTTCGCTTCCGGCATCCGCCGTGAAATTCGCGCGCGGCTTTGCGTCGCCGTAAAAGAGCGAAGCGATCAAGCGGCCGGGAAAGGTCCGAAGCGTCGTGTTGTAAGTCTGCACGGCGGCGATGTAGTCGCGCCGCGCCACGGAGATGCGGTTTTCCGTCCCTTCGAGTTGCGATTGCAGCGTCAGGAAATTCTCGTTCGCCTTCAGCTGCGGATAATTTTCCGTCACCACCAGCAACCTCGACAAGGCTCCGCCAAGTTCGCGCTGCGCGGCCTGATATTGCTCGACGGCTTTCGGGTCGTTGGGATCGGGTGCCGTGATCTGCCCGACTTTTGCCCGCGCATTTGTCACTTCCGTCAGCACCTTCTCTTCATGTGTCGCATAGCCTTTGACGGTGGCGACAAGATTGGGCACGAGATCGGCGCGCCGTTGATACTGGTTCAACACCTGGGACCAGGCTGCGTTCGCCGCCTCGTCCTGACGTGGAATGCTGTTGATGTTGGAAAAGACCCAGGCGCCCACCAACAAAACGATGGCAAGAATCCCCCAGATGGCAATGCGTCCGCTCGACATATAGTCCCTCCCTGTCGGGCGCGCTCAAGCCGCCACGCGCGGCTCCGTCTCGTCACCCTTGATCCATCCATTAGTTAGTATGATTCCGGCGTCCCGCAAGCACATGCGCAGGCTAGGTTGCACGCCATTCTGGACGAATGTGCATAATTCTTTCCCGGTCTTTCTCTGTACCGTCACCCCCGGGCGATACGGCACTGAGGACCGGAATGTCGATCAAGCGCAGAATAAAAGACGTCTCGAACTATTTTGACTGGGTGCTGGCTTTCTTCGCGTTGTTCACGCTGCCTCTCGTCTATGTCGTCTCGCGGGCTCGCTCGCGCACACCGGCCAGTCGCGGCCTCTATGACCGGATCGGCGTCTCGTTGATCCCGCACCACTATTACGGACCGATCGTCCTCGATAAAGACCTGCTTGCGCCCTTGAGCGAACCGCGCGCCTTGCCCGGCATAGATATGCGGATCGGCCGTCAGCTCGAATTGCTGTCGGGGCTTCGTTATGGAAGCGAATTGAACGCTTTTCCGATGGCCAAAAAGGGGAACGCCTATGCGTTTCAAAATCCGAATTACGGCATCGGCGATTCCGAAATCCTCTACAGCCTGATCCGCAAACTCGCACCGCGGCGCATCATCGAAATCGGCAGCGGCGAAAGCACGCTCATGGCGCGCGCCGCCATCGCCAAAAACAAATGCGAAAATCCCGCCTATGACTGCGATCACATTTGCATCGAGCCTTACGAGCAGCCCTGGCTGGAAGGTGCGGGCGTAAAAGTCATCCGTAAACGCGTTGAACAATGCGGCCTGGAAATGTTCCGGGCGCTCGAAACGGGCGACATGTTGTTCATCGATTCATCCCATGTCTTGCGTCCGCAAGGCGATGTGGTGCGTGAATATCTGCAAATCCTTCCGAACCTCAATCCCGGCGTCTATGTCCATGTGCATGACATCTTCACGCCGCGCGACTATCCCGAACAATGGGTGCTCAAGGAGCGCAGATTGTGGAACGAGCAGTATGTGCTGGAAGCGCTTCTGACCGGCAGCGCCCGCTTTGACATCGTGCTGGCCCTCAACCATCTCGCTTGCGACTACCCCTCGGCATTCGCCCAAGCCTGCCCGGTATGGGGCGCATTGCGCGACCGCTACCCGAGCGCCTTCTGGCTGCAAAGCGTAAACTGACGTGACGAGAGAGAAGGCCGATTAGCGAGCGGACGCTGAACGCCACGCAACCCCACTCAAGCGGAAGCCCCGGATAATCCTGTCGGGCGTTCCCTCGTGGGGTTGCTTATGGATGTGCGTCTCGCACTCGCCCTGGCTGATGAGCCGGGCCATTTCCATTGCCTTGTCGCCTGCGCACTCAATGTGAGGAACCCGGGCGTCAGGATATTGTTGCGCTCTCTGGCCTAAACGGTTCACTGACCGGTCGCCCATGAAGAACGCGTCAGGTGGGCTATGAAATGCAAGTGTCCAGATATAATCAGGACCTTGCCTGCGTCGGTGGAGTCATCTTCAAAACCTCCTCCGTTGGTTGAGACAAAAAAATGCTAGGCCCATCGCAGGGGGAGCGCAACATAAAATCTCGCGCGAAGAATTTCGTGTTTCGTTTGAGTCAACTCAGTCAACACGCCTGACGTATAAAAGACGTATACAGACGATATTGGAAACAAAAAAGGCCGGAACTCGCGTTCCGGCCTTTTCCGTCGAGCGTGAAAATTACACGCTGTAATACATATCGAATTCGACCGGGTGCGGCGTCATTTCGTAACGCAGGCACTCTTCCCACTTCAGATCGACATAGGCTTCGATCTGCTCGGCCGTGAACACGCCGCCCTTCAGCAGGAAGGCGTTGTCGGCTTCGACGGCCTTCAAGGCTTCGCGCAAGCTGCCGCAAACCGTCGGGATCTGCTTCAGCTCTTCCGGCGGCAAGTGATAGAGATCCTTGTCCATCGGCTGACCCGGATCGATCTTGTTTTCGATGCCGTCAAGACCCGCCATCAGCATTGCCGAGAAAGCGAGATAGGGGTTCGCCGTCGGATCGGGAAAGCGGATTTCAATGCGCTTCGACTTCGGCGACGTGCCGTGCGGAATGCGGCAGGAGGCCGAACGGTTGCGCGCCGAATAGGCGAGCAGCACCGGAGCTTCATAGCCGGGCACGAGACGCTTGTACGAGTTCGTCGAAGGGTTGGTGAAGGCGTTGAGCGCCTTGGCGTGCTTCAGAATGCCGCCGATGTACCAGAGGCATTCCTGGCTGAGGTCGGCATATTTGTTGCCGGCGAAAAGCGGCTTGCCCGCCTTCCAGATCGACTGGTGGACATGCATGCCCGAGCCGTTGTCGCCGAAGACCGGCTTCGGCATGAACGTGGCGGACTTGCCATAGGCCTGAGCGACGTTGTGGATCACATACTTGTAGATCTGCATGTGGTCGGCGGCGGTCGTCAGCGGCTGGAACTTCGTGCCGAGTTCATGCTGGGCGGACGCCACTTCATGATGGTGCTTCTCGATGACGACGCCCATCTCTTCCATGACGGTCAGCATCTCGCCGCGCAAATCCTGCGCGCTGTCGATCGGGTTCACCGGGAAATAGCCGCCCTTGGTGCGAACGCGATGGCCGAGATTGCCGACTTCATAATGCGTGTCGGAGTTGGTCGGCAGTTCGATCGAGTCGAGCTCGAAGCCGGTCTTGTAAGGCGAGGTCGAGAATTTGACGTCGTCGAAGATGAAGAATTCGGCTTCCGGTCCAATGACGATCGAGTCGCCGAAGCCGCCGGACTTCACATAAGCCTCGGCGCGCTTCGCCGTCGAGCGCGGGTCGCGGCCGTAAAGCTCGCCCGTCGAAGGTTCGACGATGTCGCAGATGATGGCGAGCGTGTTCTGTGCGTAGAAGGGGTCCATGACCGCCGTCGACAGGTCCGGCAACAGCACCATGTCGGACTCGTTGATGGCCTTCCAGCCCGCGATCGACGAGCCGTCGAACATCGTGCCTTCGGCAAAGAAATCTTCGTCGCAGAAACCGATGTCGAACGTCACATGCTGCATCTTGCCGCGCGGATCGGTAAAGCGCAGGTCGATGTACTTGACGTCCTTTTCCTTGATGGTCTGCTGAATGGAGGCGTAATCAGCCATATCGTAATTCCCCGTGCTGGATGAACTTTGTGGGAGAGGGAGAGTGTTTTTGCGGCGCCGTCTTTTAACCGGCGCCCGTATTTTTAGATAGCCTCGACGCCGGTTTCGCCGGTGCGGATGCGAATTGCTTCTTCGACGGTGGAAATGAAAATCTTGCCGTCGCCGATGCGGCCCGTGCGCGCGGCGGCCTGGATGGCCTCGACGGCTTTCGCCACCATGCCGTCGTCCAGCACGATCTCGATTTTCACCTTGGGCAGAAAGTCGACGACATATTCCGCGCCGCGATAAAGCTCGGTATGTCCCTTCTGACGGCCGAAGCCCTTGGCCTCGGTGACCGTAATGCCCTGCAGCCCGACTTCCTGAAGCGCTTCCTTCACCTCGTCGAGCTTGAACGGCTTGATGATCGCTTCGATCTTCTTCATTCCCTGACGTCCTTCAAACTTTGGCCGCGCGCGACCGTTTGGGAAGAATGGTTAGCATGGGCCGTGCCACTTCGCTCTGGCCGAAATCTCCAAGCATTCCAATATGTTGTGGCCTGTGGATAAATAATGCACGGATCATGTGCAATGCATATGCACACAAAACAGGCAAATTGCCTTCAAAATGGGCAGAAGGCCCCGTGAATGGTTGCGAGGAGGTTGCGCCACCTAGGTATGACGGGTCAAAGAGCTCCGATGTTGAGCGATTTATGCCGCCATCGAGATGGCGTCGATCTCATTTAGTAAAATTTTTGTCCTTTGAAGTGAAAGAGCAAAGGGGGCGGTTTCTAGCTCTTCACACAAGGCCAACAAGGTGGCCGGGTTAACTCTGACTGGTTTGCGCCACAAAAAGGGCTCCGACGTTTGCGCGACGATCATGACGCGACCGCTGCCGATTTCGAAATATGGCATCAGCGGAGTATCGAGCGGCAGAGAATCTCGGGTAGAGCCAGAGTTGCCGAACTGAAAATCAAGTATCCTCGCGGAAACTAAGAGAAGGCCGATGAAACGCATAAGTTTATGAAGCTTGGTAAGCGGCGCGCCAAATGCCTTAACGGCAAATTCGCACATAATGCGTAGCTGCATCTGAAGCTTTTGCGCATACACATCGTCTACTGGATTTTGACAACGAGCGGTGTCAAGCCGTGCCACAAGCTTTGCGGATGCTATATCTGCAGACAGATCAAACGAAGCGACCAACTCCGGAGAACCAAGGTTTCTAACGGCCTGAACATCTCGAAGAGTTAGAAGATTCTGCCCGCAGTGAAACAATTCGTGAGCAATAAATTGTTCGACTGCGATATCCATGACATCGGCAATCTCAGCTTTGCTGCAAAGCCCTGCGATAGATGCGTTCCGGTGGACCGAGTGCCGAAAAGCACGGATGGCGTCTAGGTTGAACGTTATTTGTCTTTTTACATGATCAATGTGGA
>DASYEM010000139.1:0-4276 GCA_036499025.1 Parvibaculum sp.
TTTAGTTTTTTGCTCGTCTTTTGCGCGCGGCGTTGCTGGCGTCTTTAGAAGACGCTTTACGGTCTCTTCAAATTCTTCTTCGGACGTCTTCATGAGCGAACCCTCCACCTACAATGACCTGACCTTTCTGCAATTAGTGCCAGTTTTCATTGGACGCTGTGCACAAGAATGGGTCGAAGTAGAGCACCAGCTTTCTGGTTTATTAGCACGCATCTCCGGGATGAGCCCAGAAGTAGCCGATGTGATTGTGGCCACTGTTTCGAGCAACAAAATTCATCGCGACATAATAACTCAAGTGGCCAAGGTCAAATATCTTGATCCGCAACTCCAGCACAAAATAGATGGCTTGCTGCGCCGTTGTGCAAAAGCAGCTAAGAAACGAAATACTCTCGTTCATGCGTTTTATCTTAGCCGAAGCGAAACCGAAGTCGTGGCACTAAGACATGTTACGCAGTTAGATTTTCCGGGTGAAGAAATCGTATTGAACCTCAAATGGCTCAATGAGGCACTTGAGCAAATACATATCTTAGCCGTCGATATTTATGAGTTTACCGAATCGTTGGGTGGTTCGCATTCTCTCGCGCCCCGGCCTTAACAATCGCGCGGAACACCTCTCGGATAACATTATCGGCTCCCGGTATGACGGTTACGTCATCAGCTAGCTCTAGATACAGAGCACTTACCCCGGCAGCAATCATGGCGGGGGTCAACTCAACTTCTGCCTTCTGTTTAACCATTTTATCTTGACCCTAGGAATTATTTCCGCTTTCTCAAGTGCATAATTGTGTTATAATTCCTAGGAATATCAACCTAGGAGGCAATCATGCCCCCCAGCCTCTCCCACCCCAGACTGTGGACGGCGCTCGACCAGCTCGCTCAGCGCAATGGCCTGTCGGCATCCGGCCTTGCGAAAGCGGCCGGTCTCGACCCCACCTCCTTCAACAAGTCGAAACGCGTCACGCCGGAAGGGCGGCCGCGCTGGCCGAGCACCGAGAGCCTCGCCCGCGTGCTCGACGCGACGGGGGCGAGCCTTGACGAGTTTTTTATGCTGGTCGATGGCACGGGGGCGGGGCGCGCCCGGCCCGTGCCGTTGATCGGCCTCGCCCAGGCGGGCAGCGGCGGCTATTTCGACGATGCGGGCTTTCCGGTGGGCGGCGGCTGGGACGAGGTGTCCCTGCCCGATGTCACCGACGAGAACGCCTATGCGTTGGAAGTTTCCGGCGAGAGCATGGCGCCGGTCTATCGCCATGGCGATGTCATCGTGGTTTCGCCTGCCGCGCAGCTCCGCAAGGGCGACCGCGTGGTGGTGAAGACCATCGACGGCGAGGTGATGGCCAAAGTGCTGGCGCGACGCAGCGAAAAGCGCGTCGAGCTGCAATCGCTGAACCCGGCCTTCGAGGCGCGGGTGCTGAAACCCGAAGAGATATTGTGGATGGCGCGCATTATCTGGGCGAGCCAGTAACAAGGCCACGCGCGGCGCCGGGCCGCAATCCGCTTTGCGCCGGGATGCTTGCAAGCTCTCCCAGCTGATCGCGCAGAATGCCCTTCAGCGCCGTGTCGTCATGCGTGTCGAGGGCGAGCTTCAAACGCTGGGCGCGACGGCGCGCCAGCAACTCGACCGCATTTTCGGATTTCGGCTTCAACGCATTGGCCAAGGCGCGCAAGGCTTCGGCGCGATGCGGCGCGCCGCCCAATGCCAGCAGTTGCAGCGCATATTGATAGGCGATGGCGGTGTTGCCGGATTCAAGTTCCAGTGCACGCCTGTAGGCGGCGACACCCTTGTCGAGCGATGCGCCGTAGATCGTTTCGCCGACCATGCCGCCGTCGCGCACGATCTCGAGATTCCAGCCGCCGGAGAGCGCATGCGCCCAGGCGCTGTCGGGGTCGAGGAAAAGAGCACGGTCTATATGCGCGCGCGCCTCCTCGGCATAGCCCGCGAAATGCGCGGCGATGCTCCCATCCATGCGGCCGAGAAAGCCAAGCGCCAGCGCGAGATAAAGATGGCCTTCGGTATTTTGCGGGTTACGCGCGATGGCGGCGCGGGCGTCGCTCTCTGCTTGCAGGAAGAGTTGACGCCGGGCCGATGGCGGCGCGACGAAGTCGCCTTCAGCGAGGCCCGCACGGGCGGCAAGCGTCAGACTTTCCGTCGTCGCCAGCGGCCGGGCGAGAGCAGCGGTTTCAGCGAAATCGCCTCGTGCAAAGGCGGCGCGCGCGGCTTCGAGGTCCGACGCCGCAGCAGGCATGATCGACATCAGCGCAAGTGCGACAAGGCACAGGCCCACAAGACAGAAGCGCGCAATCCACATGGCCACATGATCGGCTGCGGCTCCGCGTATCGCAAGAACAAGCATGTCCGCGTGGGGACAAACCGCGATCACGTCCTCGTGGGGCCGCGATCGCGCAAGGCTCTATGGTGAATTGGCTCAGCCTTTGGAGAGGTCTTCGCCAGCCAGCGCGCGGCGAATGAGTTTTGCGGTTTCCTTCACGCCGTAAAGAGCAATGAAGGAACCAAAGCGCGGGCCCTGCGCTTCGCCCAGCAGCACTTCATAAAGAGCGCGGAACCAGTCGCGCAGGTTTTCAAAACCATGCGCCTTGCCGATGTCATAGACGAGGTTCTGAAGTTCCTCGGCGCTCATTTTCTCGTGGTCGAGAACTTCGAGCTTGCCCGCAAGATCGTTGAGCGCGGCATGTTCCATGTCGGTCGGGCCGCGATAGGTTTTCGCCGGCTTCACGAAATCGTTGTAATAGTTGATCGCATAGCCGACGAGCAGATCGAGCTTGGGCAGCTTTTCCGGCGTCGCGTCGGGCGCGTAACGGCGGATGAAGCCCCAGAGCACGGCCTTGTCGTCGGTATGCGCGGCGCTGACAAGGTTCAGCAGCAGGCCAAAGCTGATCGGCATATTGTCCGTCGGCGGATTGCCGCCGTGAATGTGCCAGACCGGATTGCCGAGCTGTTCTTTTTCGGTCTGCTTGGGATAAGCCGCAAGGAACGCCAGATACTCGTCGACGTTCTTCGGGATGACGTCGAAATAGAGCCGCTTGCCGGTGCGCGGCGACTGGTACATGAAAAGCGACAGGCTTTCGGGGCTTGCATAGCGCAGCCAATCGTCGATGGTGAGGCCGTTGCCCTTCGACTTCGAAATCTTCTTGCCTTCCTCATCGAGGAAAAGCTCGTAGTTGAAGCCCTCCGGCGGCTTGCCGCCGAGGACGCGGCAGATGCGGCCCGACAGCTTCATGCCGTCGATGTGATCCTTGCCGGCCATTTCGTAATCGATGCCGAGCGCCGCCCAGCGCATACCCCAGTCGGCCTTCCATTGCAGCTTGGACTGGCCGCCCAGAATGGTCTGCTCGACGATTTCGTGCGTGTCTGGGTCTTCGTAGGTGACCGTCGCCTTTTCGGCGTTGCGTTCGATGATTGGCACGAGCAGCACCTGGCCGGTGCGCGGGCTGATAGGCAGAACGGGGCTATAGGTGCCTGCCCGCTCTTCGCGCAAGGACGGGAGCATGATCTCCATGATCGCGTCGAAATGCACGAGCACCTTGCGCAGCGCGTCGTCGAACTTTCCGGAGCGGTAATAATCGGTGGCGCTCACGAACTCGTAATCGAAGCCGTAATGATCGAGGAACGAGCGCAGCATCGCGTTGTTGTGATGGCCGAAGCTCTCAAACTTCCCGAACGGATCGGGCACGACGGTCAGCGGCTTGAAGAGATGCTCTTTCAGCATCTCGCGGTTCGGGACGTTGTCCGGCACCTTGCGCATGCCGTCCATGTCGTCGGAAAAGCAGATCAGCCGCGTCTTGACGCCGGGCGCCAGAACCTGAAACGCCCGTCGCACCATGGTCGTGCGCGCGACTTCACCGAAAGTGCCGATATGCGGCAGGCCGGATGGGCCATAGCCGGTTTCGAACAGCACATCGCGGTCGGGATTGCCTTCTTTTTCCAGCCGCGCGACGAGTTTTCGCGCTTCTTCGAACGTCCAGGCTTTGCTGACCCTGGCGGCTTCAAGAAGGGCGGAATCGCTGCGGTTTTGGCTGTCCGAAGGCATGGGGGACCCGGCAAATAACTTTATGATTTGTAAAGAGCCGGGACCCTAAGCTCAGGGTCCCGTACAGTCAACGCGACACGGTCAGACGCCGAATCGATTCCCAGCGAATCTACCGGTGATCGCAGAGCCGTCCGCACAAGAATACTCTAACAGCGTTTCATGACCGAGTTCGACCAAGCCGCCGCGAAAGCTAAAGACGCCGAAGGCCCGGCTGCAATCGGGCCGGTTCG
>DASYEM010000140.1:0-26402 GCA_036499025.1 Parvibaculum sp.
CCCACATGACTTCAAAGGCCGAGAGCGTGCCACCAAGCGCACGCTCCATATGGCGCAGGAATATCGGCAGTTGCGCGAAATTCTCCACCGCGACGAAAGCCGTGTCCTGGCTCATTGGCTTCGGCCGAAGTCGCAGCACCGCCCGTGTGACGACGCCGAGCGTGCCTTCCGATCCGAGGAAAAGCTGCTTAAGGTCATAGCCCGCATTGTTCTTGATGAGATGGTTCATCGACGTCATCACCGTGCCGTCCGCCAGCACCGCTTCGAGGCCCAGCACCATGTCGCGCATCATCCCGTAGCGAATGACGCGATTGCCGCCTGCGTTCGTCGAAATATTGCCGCCAATGGTCGCCGAGCCGCGCGCGCCGAGGTCGAGCGGAAACAGCGCGCCCTTTGCATCGACCACTTCACAGACCGTCTGCAACACGCAACCCGCCTGCACGGTCGCCGTGCCGCCCGCGACGTCGATTTCCTCGATCTTGTTCATGCGCTCCAGCGACAGGGCGATATGCCCATCCGCCTCGCCGCCTTCGACGAGCCCCGTCTTGCCGCCCCACGGCACGACTCCTTCGCCTGCTGCGTGGCAAAGCTTCAGTGCCTTGGAAACTTCTTCGGTCGAAGCCGGACGCAACACGGCGCGAGGGCTCCCGAGCTTGCTCCAGCCACCTTGCGCCTTGTCGATGGCCTCCTGCCCCTCCAGCACGCCAGAAGGCCCGAGCGCCGCTTTGAGCTTCGCAATGAGGTCGTCCGTCGATCCAGCCATGTGGCGTCTCCCTGGTCTGTTTTGGGCAGTATACGCTACTTCGTTAGAACGCGCCCAACCGCCTGTTGCCAGCGCCCATAGCGCGTGGCCCGCTCCGCTTCTGGCATTTCGGGCTCGAAAGCTCGCTCGCACTGCCAGTTGCGAGCTACATCCTGCGGCGTCCCGTAAAACCCGACCTGCATACCTGCGAGATAGGCCGCGCCCAGAGCCGTCGTCTCAATGACGGCGGGGCGCTCGACCGGCCGGCCGAGCGTGTCGGTCAGGTTCTGCATGAACCAGTTATTGGCGACCATCCCGCCATCAACGCGCAAAGCCTGCGGGCTCGCAAGCCCCGCCGCCTTCATGTCCGCGGCCATGGCGTCCATCAAGTCGCGTGTCTGAAACGATACGGACTCGATACCCGCCCGCACAATTTCTGCCGCACCTGTGTCGCGCACCATGCCGAACAAAGCGGCCCGCGCATGAGGATCCCAGTAGGGCGCGCCGAGGCCCGTGAAAGCAGGCACCAGCACGACTGAGGAATTCGGATCGGCCTCGCCTGCCAGCCGTTCGCTGTCGGCAGCGTTCGTCACCAGATGCATCTCATCGCGCAGCCATTGCACGATGGCGCCAGCCATGAAGATCGACCCCTCAAGCGCATAAGTCACCTTGCTGCCGAGACGATAGGCAACCGTCGTCAGCAAGCGATTGGCGCTCTCGACCTGCCTGTCGCCGGTGTTCAACACCGCGAAACAGCCCGTGCCGTAGGTCGATTTGATGAGCCCCGGCTCAAAACACGCCTGCCCCACCGTTGCCGCCTGCTGGTCGCCCGCGACGCCTGCAACCGGAATCTCGACACCGAACAGCGATTTTTCCGTGCGGCCAAAATCGGCGCAGCAATCCTTCACCTCCGGCAACAACGCGCGCGGGATGCCGAACCAGCCGAGAATTTCGTCGTCCCAGTCTTGCGTGCCGATGTTGAAAAGCAGCGTCCGCGACGCGTTGGTCGCGTCGGTCACGTGGCGTTTGCCGCCGGTCAGCTTGTAGATGAGCCAGCTATCGATCGTGCCAAAGCACAACTCACCCTTCTCTGCCCGGGCCCGCGCATCCGGCACATGATCGAGCAACCATGCGAGCTTGGTGCCGGAAAAATAGGGATCAAGCAACAATCCGGTTTTCTTCTGGACGATGGCCTCTTTGCCTTCGCCCTTCAGCTTCGCGCAAAGATCCGCCGTGCGCCTGTCCTGCCAGACAATGGCATTGTGGAGCGGCTTGCCCGTGGCGCGTTCCCAGAGCACGGTCGTCTCGCGCTGATTGGTAATGCCGATGGCCGCTATGTTCTCGACATGCGTGCCGGAGGTGAGCAGGCCCCGGCATACATCAAGCGTCGCCGCCCAGATTTCATCGGCGTCGTGCTCCACCCAGCCATCCCGCGGATAGATCTGGCGCAACTCCTTCTGGCGCACCCGCATGGGGGAACCCGATTGGTCAAAAAGCAACGCCCGCGTGCTGGTCGTCCCCTGATCGATGGACAAAATGTAGTGCGCGTCCGCCATGGATATCTCCCCGTATTAGGCCGGTGAGGCTAACGGGGGGGCGGGTCGAAATCCAGCCGTCCAGATGCTATATGTAGGCCATGACCATCGAGCCCCGCATTGGAACCGCCGGCCCGGCCATGATCGATCCCTTCGGTCGGGCCGTTACCTATTTGCGCGTCTCGGTCACGGATCGCTGCGACTTCCGCTGCACCTATTGCATGTCTGAACACATGAATTTTCTGCCCAAGCAGGAAATCCTGACACTCGAGGAACTGGACCGCGTCTGCTCGGCTTTCATTGCCAAGGGTGTTCGCAAGCTGCGGTTGACGGGCGGCGAGCCGCTGGTCCGCCGCGATGTGCTGACGCTGATCCGCAATCTCGGACGGCATCTCGATACAGGAGCGCTGGAAGAGCTGACGCTGACGACGAATGGCAGCCAGCTTTCGCGCTACGCTACCGATCTCTACGCGGCGGGCGTGCGCCGCATCAACGTCTCCCTCGACACGCTCGATCCCGCGAACTTCGCGCGCATCACGCGCTGGGGAAAACTTGCACAAGTCCTCGACGGCATCGCAGCGGCGGCGAAAGCAGGCCTCAAGGTCAAGATCAACACCGTCGCGCTCAAGGGCGAGAACGAAGCCGAAATTCCCACTCTCGTCGAATGGGCGCATGGTGAAGGCCACGAGATCACGCTGATCGAAACGATGCCGATGGGCGACATAGACGGGGACCGCACCGATCAATATCTGCCGCTCTCGCTCGTCCGTTCGCGGCTTGAAGAGCGCTGGACGTTGGAAGACCTGCCCGACCGCACCGGCGGCCCCGCGCGCTACATGCACGTGAAGGAAACGGCCGGCAAGCTCGGCCTCATCACGCCGCTGACGCACAACTTCTGCGAGTCCTGCAACCGCGTCCGCCTCACCTGCACGGGCACGCTCTTCATGTGTCTGGGGCAAGAGGACGCCGCCGACCTCCGCGCCGCCGTGCGCGCGAGTTCAAATGACGATGCGCTGAACGACGCCATCGACGAAGCCATTGGCCGCAAGCCCAAGGGCCACGACTTCATCATCGACCGCCGCAACGCAAAGCCCGCCGTCAAACGTCACATGTCCATGACGGGTGGCTGACCCTTTGCCTCCCGGCGCTCATGTGCTTATCTCCTGCCCCGGTGACGGGCTATATCGCCCAAAGGCCTGACGGACTGGAACTTATGAAGTTCAAGAAAATTGCGTTTGTGGCAACCGACGTGCCGGAAGCCCAGGAGGCACTGAAACGCCTGACCGAACGCTATGGCGACGCAACCCCTGCCGAAGCCGACGTCTTCGTCGCGCTGGGCGGCGACGGGCTCATGCTTCAGACGTTGCACAAACACATGCATCGCGGCATCCCGATCTATGGGATGAATCGCGGCTCCGTCGGCTTTCTGATGAACGAGTATCGCGATGACGAGTTGTTCGAGCGGCTCGCCGCTGCCGATATCGCCCGGCTGCATCCGCTGCGCATGCGCGCGACGCTCGCCAACGGCACGGAGCATGAGGCGCTGGCGATCAATGAAGTTTCCCTGCTCCGCGAAACGGCACAAGCCGCCAAGCTCCGCATCTCCATCGACGGCAAGGTGCGTATGCAGGAGCTGAGCTGCGACGGTGTGCTGGTCTCCACCCCTGCCGGATCGACGGCTTACAATCTCTCGGCGCAAGGCCCGATCATTCCCATCGATGCGGCGCTTCTTGCGCTGACGCCGATCAGCGCCTTCCGCCCCCGCCGCTGGCGCGGCGCGCTTCTCTCGCATCGCGCCAAGGTGCGTTTCGAAATTCTCGAAAACGAGAAGCGACCGGTCAGCGCCGTCGCCGACCATCGCGAATATCGCGATGTCGTCGATGTGCATGTCGAGGAAGACCCGACCATCGATTTGCTGATGATGTTCGACGAAGGCCACAGCCTCGACGAACGCATTCTGACCGAACAGTTTCTCTACTAGCGCCGAACGCTGGTCAGCGGCTCCTCGGTAACGCCGTAACCGGCTTCGGCCGGAATACGCAGCACCGCACCATCGACCTTCGGCTCGACGGTCACGACAGGCGTCTTCCGCGCCGTCTCAATGGCGTCGGCGATATGGCTATGCCTGCCGAGCTTCAAAACGTTCATGCGCGTCGGAAAGATAACCGTGCGCTTCCCGGCCTCCGCTTCCGCCAGCGCATCGGCGGGGCGGATCCAGACGCTATCGACCGATTCCGATCCGTCATGCACGGCAAGATGGTCCTCCGGCGCCGCCGCCAGATAGAAGCGCGTGTCGAAACGCTTGGGCATCAGGTTCGGCGTGATCCAGTGCGCGAAGGGCGTCAGCAAATCGGCAGCGAGGCGAAGCCCGCCTTTTTCGAGGACGTCGCCAATGCCGAGCTCATTCTTGTTGAGTGCGTCGCGCATCGGCTCAAGCGCCAGAAGCCGCGCCGCATTGACGAGCGCGCCCGTGCCCTCCTCGCGCGCCAGCAACACGCCGCATTCCTCATAAGCCTCGCGGATCGCCGCGACACGCATCGAAAATTCCCAATCGTCCAATCCATCCGCGCCATCGATCCGCGCGCGCACGCTGTCATGCGTATCGCCCTTATCGACCTTGCCACCGGGAAAAACCAGCGCGCCCGAGAATGAATCGATCTGATGATGGCGCACCACCATGAACACTTCGAGGCCCTGCGCACCATCGCGGACGAGCAGGATAGTGGCCGCCGGTATCAGCGCGGCACCTTCTGGTTTGGACATCAACTCTCTCCCTGTTTCGTTTTCTGACGTTTTGTTATTTTTTGATCTTTGTTCTTAACCGATTGGCAAGCCTGTCGCCGTGACCTGAAGCGAAATTAAGTATGCCTCAACCCGAGCCCTGCACATTCGAGTCTCGCAGATGATTCCTGCGAGCGATGCGCAATGGACGCGCCAAAGAATTTGGCCTCAAGATGTACAGCAGTTCTTTTCGGCTGACCAACCGGGACATCGACCTCGCGCTCGAGGCCGGTCACCTCTTTCTCATTTTCCAGCCGAAGATCGAACTCGCGACAGGCCGCACGCTAGGCGCGGAAGCCTATGTGCGCTGGGATCATCCCGATTATGGATTGATGCCGCCGGGCCTCTTCCTTTCCTTCTTTGAGCGGCGCGGACGTAGCGTCGACCTCACGCATTTCGTCACCGCCGCCGCCGCCGACGCGATGGTCCACTGGCGGGCGAAGCGCCAGCACTGGCCCGTTTCAATCAATCTGTCAGGCAGCGATCTCGGCGATGCAACATTGCCGGGCGCGCTCGCGGCAATTGTCGGCGAACGAGGGCTGGACACCGCCCACTTTACGCTCGAAGTGCCGGAAGCGGTCTTCGCCCGCAACGCGGAAGCCTCGGCCCGTCTCATCGCCGAATTCCGTCGCCTCGGATTCCGTACCGCGCTGGATGGCGGCGGCGCCGTCGTCGTGCCCACCGAATTCGTGACGCCGGATTATTTCTCGGAAGTCAAAATCTCCGGCGCGGCGATCATCCGCTTCGCCCATCGCCTGCGCCATGCCGGCCTCGGCTTCATCGGGCGGCGCGTCTCGCTCGCTGCCGCGCAAGGACTGGATGCCACCGCCGTCGGCGTCGAAGACGAAACCACATTGTCCGCATTGCGGTCTCTGGGCTTTAACGGCGCGCAAGGTACGCATATCTGCCGCCCGCGCGACGCGAAGGAATTGGTCGGCTGGTCCTTCGCCCAGGACATCCGTCAGGACTTCATTGCGATAGACGAACGCGTTGAAGATGTGCTGCTGCTCGATCAGCCGATGGAGGCGCCGGAGGAAGCGTTGATGCGCTGCGAATTGCCCCGAGAAATCGAACTGGGTTTTGAAGATTTCGAGCTCGCCATTCCGGGTATCGACGGCGTACCGGTCTGCACGGGCGCACTCGATCCGGCCTGCTTCTTTCCGGGCCGCAATCTCATTGCGATGCTGCGTCGCTTGCCCCGTCATGGCCGCAGACTGCCCGGCATCGAAACGCCGATCCGTCTGCGCGTCCGCCGCCCGAAACAGAAGCAGAAGAGCTTCTTTGCCCGCGCCCTCGGTTTCTAGATTTCAGACCCGCTCGATCACCATCGCAATACCCTGCCCGACGCCGATGCACATGGTGCAGAGCGCATAACGCGCCTTGCGCTCCTCAAGTTCATACATCGCCGTGGCGACAAGCCGCGCGCCGCTCATGCCGAGCGGATGGCCCAGCGCGATGGCGCCGCCATTCGGATTGACAAAATCGGCATCGTCGGGAAGTCCGAGATCGCGCAACACGGCGAGCCCCTGCGAAGCGAAGGCTTCGTTCAATTCGATAACTTCGATATCGCCGATATTAAGCCCGGATTTCTCCAGCACCTTGCGTGTCGCCGGCGCAGGTCCGATACCCATGATGCGCGGCGGGACGCCCGCGCTCGCCATCGCGATAATGCGTGCCCGCGGCGTCAGCCCATGCGCCTCGACGGCGTCCGCCGAGGCGATGATGAGCGCGCAGGCGCCGTCATTGACGCCCGACGCATTGCCCGCCGTCACGGTACCGCCCTGCCGGAACGGCGTCGGCAATTTTGCCAGTTGCTCAAGCGTCGTGTCGGGTCGCGGATGTTCATCCTGCGACACAACCGTCTCGCCCTTCTTGTTCGCAATCGTGACCGGCACGATTTCCTTGGCGAGCCGGCCCGACTTCATCGCCGCGCCTGCGCGTATCTGGCTGCGGATGGAAAAGGCATCCTGATCGGCACGCGAGATCTGAAATTCCTCGGCGACATTCTCGGCCGTCTCCGGCATCGAATGCGTGCCGTATTGCTTCTGCATCAACGGATTGATGAAACGCCAGCCGATGGTCGTATCGTAAATCTGTGCATCGCGAGAGAAAGCCGTCATCGCCTTGCCCATGACGAAAGGCGCGCGCGACATGCTCTCGACGCCGCCTGCGATCATCAGATCCGCGTCGCCGGACTTGATCGCCCGCGCCGCCGTGCCGACCGCATCCATGCCCGAACCGCAGAGCCTGTTGATGGTCGAACCGCCGACGGTCTCGGGCAAGCCTGCAAGCAGGGCCGACATGCGCGCGACGTTACGGTTATCCTCGCCCGCCTGATTGGCGCAGCCATAGATCACATCATCGACGCGCTGCCAGTTGATCGAGGGGTTGCGCGCCATCAGCGCCATGATCGGCACCGCGCCGAGATCGTCCGCGCGAACGGCCGAGAGCGATCCGGCATAACGGCCGATGGGCGTGCGGACCGCATCGCAGATAAAGGCTTCGCGCGTGATGTGGCTCATGGGGTATCCTCGTCGATTGAGAGGACGCGAACCTAGCAGCTTCGGACGCCACGGTGAAGTTCGGGGCTCAGGCCGCGCGCGTGCGCCACGGCAGGGCGCGAGCCGAGCGCGTCAACCGATCAAGCAGAAGGTCGATATCCTTGCCTTCAATATCCCGGTAATGCGGCGAGATGCGGGTCAGCATCTGATGGCGCAGGAACGGTCTGTCGGAAAGATAGCCGTCTTTTTCGAGATCGTGCATCACGTCGAGCGCGGTGCGAAACGCCGGATAGAAAAGTTCCGGCATTCCCGCCCGCGCATAGACGGCGCGGAAGCCGAGCGCGCCGACATCATGGATCAGCCGAACCACGCGTTCATGCGGCACGGAAGCGAGAAAGGCGAAAGCCGTTTCGATGAAATCGATTTCGCCCGCGCATGTCGCGCGCAGAAGCAGCGAAGGTGTCAGTTTCCCGTTTTCAGAAAGCTGGGCGACCAGGCGGCCCATATCGTCGGGGTTCGTCTTGTCGATCATCGCGACCAGCGCGCGTTCGCGCGACTGGTCTTCGAGAAAAGTGGCCGTCGCAAAATCGATGTTGTGGCGCTCGATCAGATAGTCGCGCAAGCGCTTCGACACCATCGTGACAATCCGCTCGACAAGCGGCCCCGGGAGGTCGCCGCGGCTCGCCATCGGATCGAGAACGCTTTCATCCGCCGGATAGCGCTCGACGATTTTTTCAAGAATTTCGGGCCGGATGATCGTGCCTTCGTTGGCGACAAGCGTGATGACGGCGCTGCGGTCTCCTGCCCAGGCGATGGCGTCGCAAGCACCGGCGCCAAGATCGGGACGCGCGGCGATGACGCATTGCCGGCTCGGGTTGCCGCTCAGCACGAGCTCGACCAGATCCTCGTCGGTGAGGACGTTTGAATTTTCGAGAACCGGCAGCGCCACTTCGTCTATGTCGCGGGCAAGCTCCAGCACAATTTTGTGAGGCGCGTCGGAAAGAGTGCACAAGGCGCTCGACAGGGCATGACGCACATTCGCGGCCACGTCGTGAACAAGATAGCCGAGAATTTCCAGCGCCAGATCGCGCTCGCGCGGCGTCAGCACGACATTGCGAAATTGCGATGCGACCTTGACCGCGATCTCCGCGCGCGCCTCTTCCGTCGGCTCGGACAGAAGCCGTTTTACATCCGCAATCGACAGTCTTTCGTGTGCCGGACGATCTTGCATTAAGGGCCTCTCGCGCAGGGGCGCGGCGTCAAAGAAGCTAATAAGCTAGGTAAAACTCTTTAACGATCCTTCAACGAGTTCGCTAAATAGCCATTCGACTTGTAGGGGATTCGCCAACGGATTCCTTGCGTTAACGAATTGGCTCTCGCGCCGCACCCGTCATTGCTGGAGTCTCTTTTCCACGAGCAGGCTCCGTTTGATGCCGTCACAAATTCGGTGATCCAAACGTCTTCTCCCGTATACGCATGCACAAAGGACCGCGCCATGGACAAGACCGCTCAGAAGAGCCACGCAGAAGCTTTTGCCGCCCTGCATCGCAAAGGCGATCCGGTAAAACTCTTCAATGTCTGGGACGCGGCAAGCGCAAAGGCCGTGGCGAAAGCGGGAGCCGCAGCCATCGCAACATCAAGCTTTGCTGTCGCCCTCGCCCATGGCGCGAACGACAAGGAAGACCTGCCGCGCGATTTGTTGATCGCTTCGGTGAAACAGATCTCGGCCGCCGTCGATCTGCCGGTGACGGTCGACGCGGAATCCGGTTACGGCCATGAACCCGCCATCGTCGGCGAAACCGTAACGCTCATTATCGAAGCGGGCGGCATCGGCATGAATTTCGAGGATCAGGTGATCGGCGGCGAAGGCATCTTCGCCATCGAAACGCAGTCGGCGCGCATTGAAGGCGCCCGCGCCGCCGCCGACAAGGCGGGCATACCCTTCTTCATCAATGCCCGCACCGATATATTCCTGAAAGCCAAACGCGAGACGCACGATGCGGCGATGGTCGATCAGGCCATCCAGCGCGGACTGGCTTACGCCAAGGCGGGCGCGAGCGGCTTCTTCGTGCCGGGGCTTCTCGATCCGGCGCTCATCGAGAAGGTCTGCAAATCCGTCGCCCTGCCCGTCAACATCATGGCCAACCCGGCCGCGCCCGCCGCTGCGGACCTCGCCAAACTCGGCGTCGCCCGCATCAGCCTCGGCGGCTGGCCGATGTTCGACATGCTGGCAAAGCTCGAAGCCACCGCGAAGGATTACTTCGTCACGAGTATCGCCAAAGCAAGCTGACCCTTGCGGACCCTATTCCCGCGCCTTTGACACCCCGCCCGTTTCATGGATGATCCGACCCAACAAGACATTGAAGGGAACGGACATGCTCGAAGGTATCAAGGTCATCGAGTTGGCGACTTATATCGCTGCGCCGGGCGCGGCGGGCATTCTCGCCGACTGGGGCGCGGAGGTCATCAAGGTCGAGCCGCTCAGCGGCTGTCCGATGCGCTACACGATGGCGAATATGGGTGCCGATCATTTGCAGGGCAGCCCGATCTTCGATCTCGACAATCGCGGCAAAAAGGGCATCGCCATCAACACGGCGACCCCCGAGGGCGTCGAAGCGGTGAAACGGCTGGTGAAAGACGCCGACGTCTTCATCACCAATGTCCGCCCCGGTGGTCTCGACCGCTCCGGCCTCGATTACAAGTCGCTCGCCGCCGTCAATCCGCGCCTCGTTTACGCCAGCGTCACCGGCTACGGCCTTGAAGGCCCGGACCGCGACCGCCCCGGCTTTGACGTCGCCGCTTTCTACGCGCGCTCCGGCGTCGGTTATCTGCAAACGGTAAAGGGCCGCGAGCCAACGATCCTGCGCACCGGCATCGGCGATCACACCACGAGCATGGCGACCGTCGGCGGCATTCTCGCCGCCATCGTCGAACGCCAGACGACCGGCAAGGGCCGCCTCGTCGAAGCCTCGCTGCTGCGCACCGGCATTTATGCGGCAGGCTCTGACACCGCTGTGCAACTGAAATACGGCAAACTCGGCTCGACCAAATCGCGCCACGAATCCGTCGCGCCGCTCAGCAACTTCTTCAAAGCCAAAGGCGACGAATGGTTCGTCATCGTGCCGCGTCAGGGCTCCATCGACTGGAAAGCCGTCTGCCGCGTCATCGGCAAACCCGAACTTGAAACCGACGAACGCTTCAACAACCCGAAAGTCCGCCGCACCAACGCGGCGCTGTTGGTCGATATTCTCGATGCCGCTTTCGGAGAACACGACATCGACCATTGGAGCAAGGCGCTCGACGCCGAGGACATGATCTGGGCGCCGCTGATGAAGCCGGGCGATGTCGTGAAAGATCCCCAGGCGATCGCAGCGGGAGCCTTTGTCGAAGTGCCTGAGCATGACGGCAACGGGACTTATCTTTCTCCGGCCTCGCCGATCCGTTTTCCCGGCGCCAATGATGGCCCGAAGGGTCCCGCCCCCGCCCTTGGCGAACATACGCTCGCCGTGCTGAGCGAGCTCGGCTACAGCGAAGCGGATATTGAAAAGCTGAAAGCGGCGAAGACTATCGCCTGAGGCGGATTAGCCGAGCGAGAGTCCACCGCGCGGCATCATGCGGCGAACATCCTTGCGGTCTTCGTCCTTGTCGTCTTCGGCGCGGTGAACCTCGGGCGCGCTGCTGGCAAGACCCGATGTGTCGAGCGAGGCGAGCATCTGCACCACGGCCGGCGACATTTTCAACGGCGAGCGGCTGCCGAGGCCGGCTGCCGACAAGCCGGCGCGATTGCTTGAGGAATAGGCGCTCGAATAGGTGCCGGAATAGGCGCTGGCATAAGGCGAGAGAGCAGCGGTTGACGCGTCAGCCTTCGTCTCACTGGCGTCTCCCCTGCCCGTTCCCGCCAGCGCGCTGGACAGCGTGCCGAGAGATGCGGGCAACAGCGAGGCCGTGTTGGCGTCATCGAGCTGAGGCTGCGGTGCGATTTCAAAACGCGGCGAGGAAGAGCCACCCTGATGTTTCGCGACGAGATTCTTGTAAACCTCCGCCACCGTACGCGGCTGGCCATCGCGGCCGTAGAAAATCGAGCGATTGGCGGCGGCCGCATCCGGGAACAACACGTCGGCCCGCGCATTCGGCGCATCTTCGGCGCTGGAAATCAGCTTCGACGCGCCGCCCGCGCCGAGAAAATGCGCGATATAGAGTTCGCCGCCGCTGACCGAGCGGCCAAGCTTGCCCTCGAGCGCCTGCTGGCTGTCGCTGGTATAGGCCCCCGCCATCAAGGCCGAGGTCGTCGGATCGTTACGCAGGGCAAGAATTGCCTGCCGGGCGGCAGGATCGGCCACCACATAGCGCCCCTTGGAATCCTGGGAAATAGCGTCGGCATATTGGCCGAGCCCAAGGTCGCCACCGTTCTTCTTCATTGTTCCCAGCCACGTCTGCTGGGTAAACTGAAAAAGCCCGCAGGCGCTGGAAGTGCTTGATTTCGCAGAACAATCTAGGCTCGACTCGCGCATCGCCGTCTTCAACAAATAGTTGAAATCGGTGCCCGTCTTCGCACTCGCCTGCTGAAGCGCAGCGGCAATTTGCGGTGGGGCCGAAATGGCTTGGACGAGGCTCATAGTCGAGTGTTCCTGGCGTTGCTGCCAAGACAGTCGCAAGCCCCATGCCACGGAAAAGCCGAGCCAAAACCCGGCTTAGCGCTTGCCGTAGCGTCACCATTCCGGGATACAGTCAGACACTCAAAGCCTGCCGCAAAGAGCGGGCGGACATCTCAGGGAGGATACATGGCCGAGATCGAAGTCGCCTCGGAGGTCGAGGACTTTTTGCACAATCCGCCGCAAGCCACCGCTGCGGACGCGCCTTATCCGAGCCGCCTCTATGCCTGGTATGTCGTCGGCGTCTTCGTCCTGGCTTACACCTTCTCCTTCATCGACCGGCAGATCCTGAGCCTGCTGGTCGGACCGATGAAACGCGACCTAGTCCTTTCGGACACGCAGATCAGCCTGCTTCTCGGCATCGCCTTCGCCATTTTCTATGCCTTCATGGGTCTGCCCATCGGCCGCATGGTCGACCGGCGCCGCCGTGTCAGCATTGTCGCCGTCGGCGTCTTCGCCTGGAGTGTGATGACGGCTATGAGCGGTACAGCGAAGGCTTACTGGCAACTCTTTATCTTCCGCATGGGCGTCGGCGTCGGCGAAGCGGCCCTCACGCCCGCCGCCTATTCGATCATCTCGGATTACTTCCCGCCCAAGCGGCTCGGCATCGCCATCGGCGTCTATGGCATCGGCGTCTATATCGGTGCCGGCGCGGCGCTGGTCATCGGGTCCTTCGCGATCAGCTGGGCAACGCATATCGGCGATCTCGACCTGCCGATCATCGGCCATGTCTATTCATGGCAACTTGTCTTCTTCGTGGTCGGCCTGCCCGGCCTTCTCATCGCGGCCTGGGTTGCGACCCTGCGCGAACCGGCACGGCGCGGGCATATGCGCCGCGAGATCGGCGCGGACGGCGTGGCCCGCGACGTGGAAGTGCCGTTCCGCGAGGTTCTCGCCTATCTACGCGCCAATGCTGCAGCCTTCTTCGCCATGAACTTCTGCTTCGCATTGCTGGCCATGATGGCCTATGGCACCGCTGCCTGGGTGCCGACCTTCTTCGTCCGCACCTATGGCTGGACGCCCGCCGAAATCGGCAAGGCCTACGGTCTCATCATCATGGTCTTCGGCACGCTGGGCGTCATCGCCGGCGGTGCGATCGGCGACTATGTCTGCGCCAAGGGCTATAGGAACGGGCGCATCATCGTCATGGCTTGCACCGGCCTTGTGACCATGCCCTTCGCTATCGCCTTCCCGCTGATGGAGAATCCGCATGTGGCGCTGGCGCTGCTCGCGCCCGCGAGCTTCTTTGCGACTTTCACCACCGGCGTCGGCCCGTCAGCGCTCATCGAAATGATGCCCAACCAGATGCGCGGCTTTGCCTCGGCGCTGTCCGGCCTGCTCGTCAATTTGATCGGACTGGGCCTCGGGCCGACCTCGATCGCGCTGGTGACCGACTATGTTTTCAAGGATGAGCAGATGCTGCGCTACTCGCTCGCCTATGTGCCGCCGATCGTTCTCCTTGTCGGATCAATACTCGGCTTCCTCGCCATGCGACCTTATCTAAAGAGTCTCGACTACCTGCACATCTGGAGCGGGCAACACGAAAAGCTCTGACAAATCAGGATGTTTTCCCGAGTCGCTGGACTCATGATTCACACGAGAAGAATCAGCTAAACGGCTTTGCCGAAGGCACGGAAACGCCAGGAACTTGAATTGTCCTGTATGAGCCGGGTCACGCGCGGGCGCTCGACGAGCCGCCCACGGGCCTTGGCCTGCGCGAGCTTGAAGGACAGCAGCTCGCGGTCGAAAGGTTTGATGAGATAGTCATCGGCACCCGCTTCAAGCGCGGCGCGGACGCTGGCCGGGCTGCTATTTTCGGCAATGAAGAAGATGCAGACCTGCCGCCCTTCTGGTAGCGCCCGGACGGCCTCGACGAGCGCCGTGCCCTCGAAGCCAGGCAAGCGGGCATCGACGACCAGCAAATCGGGGGCCATGCCCTGGACAAGATCAAGAGCCTCCACACCGTCACGTGCGCCCGCCACCTCGAAGCCGAGGCTTTCAAAGAGGAATTGCGCGGCCCGCCGAAGCGGTGTGGAAGAATCGGCGATGAGAACGGTCGCCATGGCCCAAACCCCTGAAAAGGAGGCGGACCGACTCGCTTGGGCCCGCTAATGAGCCAACGATGAACCGGAGAGATAAACCAAAAGTTAACCGAGAAGGCCTTTTCTTAACTTCTCCATAAGGAGTTCGGCCTCCCCCGGCTGGTAAGGCACAGCCTCCCCTAGCCCCCATACAGGCTTGGGCCAAACCGCGTCCCCCTCGAAACGGGCAATCACATGTATATGGAGCTGCGGCACCATATTGCCGATGGCTGCGACGTTGAGCTTGAAAGCGCCGGTGACGTCCTTCAGCACCCCGGAAACCCCATCGATCTCGCCCTGAAAAGCCGCCTTGTCGGCCTGCGCGACCTCATGAAAGTCCCGCAGACCTTCCCGGCGCGGCACCAGGATCGTCCAGGGGTAGCGGCTGTCGTTCATCAGCAACACCCGGCAGAGCGGCAGATCCTTGACCGTCCATGTGTCGGCGGCGAGACGTTCGTGAAGCTGGAAGGCCATTTCAATAAGACTTCGGCAAGCCGAGTACGCGCTCGGCAATGAAGGAGAGAACCAGTTCACGGCTGACCGGTGCGATGCGGGCGATCATGATTTCGCGCAGATAGCGCTCGACGTGAAACTCTTTTGCATAGCCCATGCCGCCATGCGTCATCACCGCCGTCTCGCAGGCATGGAAGCCCGCTTCGGCGGCGAGATATTTCCCGGCATTCGCCTCCGCGCCGCAATTCTCGCCCTTGTCGTAAAGCGCCGCCGCCTTGAAGACCATCAGGTTCGCCGCCTCAAGCTCTGCCCAACATTTCGCCAGCGGATGCTGGATCGCTTGATTTTGCCCGATGGGGCGCCCGAAGACGATGCGATCGCGCGCATAGTCTGTCGCCTTCTTCAGCGCGATCCGACCGACCCCGACAGCTTCCGCGCCGATCAGCACGCGTTCGGGATTGAGGCCGTGAAGGAGATAGTGAAAACCCTTCCCTTCCTCACCGATCAAATCCTCTTTCGGAATACGCAGCCCATCGAAAAACACCGCGTTGGAGTCGACGGCCTTGCGTCCCATCTTCTCGATCTCACGCACTTCCGTCGCGCCGCCCCGGTCGAGGTTCGTATAGAAAAGCGAGAGCCCTTCCGTTGGCTTCACGCATTTCTCTTTCGGCGTCGTCCGTGCGAGCAGCAAAATCTTGTTCGCGCTCTGCGCCGTCGATGTCCACATCTTGCGGCCATGAACAACATAGGCTTTGCCGTCCCATTCCGCCTTGGTGGAAATCGCGGTCGTGTTGAGCCCCGCATCCGGCTCCGTGACGCCGAAACAACAGCGATCCGTGCCAGCTATGAGCGGCGGCAGGTTGCGCTGTTTTTGTTCGTCGGTCCCGAAGACGACGACGGGCATCGGTCCGAAGAGATTGATGTGGATGGCCGAAGCGCCCGACAGACAAGCACCGGATTCCGCAATCGTCTGTGCGACAATCGCAGCTTCCGTAACGCCGAGACCGGAGCCACCATAAGCTTCCGGCATGGCAACGCCGAGCCAGCCGCCGCCTGCAATGTCACCTACGAAGTCGTCGGGGAACCCGCCCTCCCGGTCATGCCTCAACCAATAGGCATCGTCATACTTGGCGCAGGTCTTTGTCACCGCATCGCGGATCGCCTGCTGTTCTTCCGTGAAGGCGAAATTCATATCGGCCTTCCCTCTTCTTTTTGTTTGTTGCCGTAGGGGAGGCTATAACCTGTCGCGTCCTTTGTGGGAGAGAAAAATGCCAGGGCTTTACTTCGAGGAATTTCAGGACGGACAGCTTTTCAGGCATCCGATCACCCGCACGGTCACCGAGACGGACAATGTCCTCTTCACGACCATGACCATGAACCCCGCCGCCCTCCATCTCGACCATCACTATGCGGCCACAGAAACCGAATTCGGCAAGCCGCTGGTCAACAGCCTCTTCACCCTCGGCCTGATGATCGGCATTTCGGTCCACGACACGACGCATGGCACCACCATCGCCAATCTCGGCATGACCGACATCACTTTCCCTAAACCCGTCTTTCAGGGCGACACCCTGCATATTGAGACGAAGGTCATGGGCAAGCGCCGCTCTAAATCGCGTCCCAAGGCCGGCATTGTCACTTTTGAGCACAAGGCCATCAACCAGCGCGGCGAGGAAGTCGCCATCTGCACCCGGCAGGCTTTCATGCACGCCCGCGAGGAAGCCTGACATGCGCTCATTTCTTTTCGTGCCCGCCGACAGCGAGAAGAAACTCGCAAAGGGCGCATCCTCCGGCGCCGACGCGCTGATCCTCGATCTCGAAGATTCCGTCGCACTCTCCAATAAAGAAGCCGCGCGAAAAAACGCTGCCGACTATCTGAAAAGCGCCGGCAAAAGCGGCCCGAAACTTTGCGTGCGCATGAATGCTCTCGACACGCCGCTTTGGAAAGACGACCTGAAAGCTGTCGCTGCTGCGGCCCCCTATGCAATCCTCATTCCGAAAACCATTTCCGGCGCTTGCGTCTCCATCGTCGCCGATTATCTGACAGAGCTTGAATCCGAAGCAGGCATGCGCACCGGCACGATCAGGCTCTTCTGTGTCGCCACCGAAACCGCCGCCTCCATGTTCAACCTCGGCACCTATGCCGGATCGAACCCGCGCCTCTTCGCAATGACATGGGGTGCGGAAGATCTCGCCGCCGCGCTCGGCGCGCGCGACAACAAGGATGATGCCGGCAACTATACCGGCCCTTATCAGATGGCGCGCACCTTGACCCTGCTCGGCGCGGTCTCGGCAGGCGTCATCCCTCTCGATAGCATCTACAAGGATTTCCGCGACGATGCGGGCCTTGAGCATGAGGCTCGCGCCGCCGCCCGCGACGGCTTCACCGCGAAGATGGCGATCCATCCCGCGCAGATACCGGTCATTAATCGCGTCTTCACGCCGTCGGAGGAAGACCTCGCCCATGCCCGCGCCGTCATCGACACTTTCGACAAGGCGGGCGATGTCGGCGTCGTCGCGCTCGACGGCGTCATGCTCGACATTCCGCATCTGAAACAGGCCCGCGCCCTCCTCGCCCGCGCCGAAGCCGCCAAAGCTCTTTAATCGAACCGCCGGAGTAGAGTGATGAAACCCACTGTCCTGATCGCCATTCCGCTTGGCAAAGCCTTCGAGCAAAGATTCGCCGACCGTTACACGGTGACGACCGACGGGAACCGGCGTGAAGGCGTCGAAGCCATTGTCACCGTCGGTACGATGGTGGCGGACGAGGCGTTCCTTGCCGCGCGGCCAGACCTCCGTCTTATCTCCTGTTTCGGCTCCGGCTATGAAGGCATCGACGTCAAGGCTGCCGCCGCGCGTGGCATCAAGGTCACGAACACCGTCGGCGCGAATGCCGCCACCGTCGCCGACATGGCCGTCGCTTTGCTGTTGGGCTCGATGCGCCATATTGCAACCGGCGACGGACTGATCCGCGCCGGAAAATGGCGCGGCGACAATGCCGCCAAACTTCTCTTCGGACCGAGCCTCACCGGCCGCCGCGTCGGCGTGCTTGGCCTTGGCGCCATCGGACGCAAGATCGCCGAACGCCTCGCCGCTTTTGAAACGGAGATCGGCTATTTCAATCGATCGAAGAAAGCCGACGCGCCGTGGCGCTATTTCGGCTCACTGATCGAGCTTGCGGAATGGGCCGACATATTGATGGTCGCCCACCGCGCCGATGACACGAACCGCCACATGGTCAATGCCGATGTATTGAAAGCACTCGGGCCCGAAGGCCAGATCGTCAACATCTCGCGCGGCTCAGCCATCGATGAGGACGCGCTGATCGCCGCTCTGAAAAACGGCACCATCGCGGGCGCGGGCCTCGACGTCTTCGACGACGAACCCAATGTGCGGCCCGAACTCATGGCACTGTCCAACGTCGTCCTGACCCCGCATATCGGCGGCGGCACCCGCGAAGCCTTCGCGGCCATGTCCGACACCGTGCTTGCCAATGTTGACGCTTTCTTCGGCGGCAAGCCGCTTCCCAATCCGGTCGCTTAAGACCCCTTCCCTCTGGGAGAGGGCCTTCCTCACCTGCACCGCCTGTGAAACACTCGCCGCAAGAGAACGCGTTGGGAGGCGCGGTGGGGATGGCAAGGCTCAATCTACAGGACGCGGCGTTTCTGCAAGTCGAGACGGCGGAATGCCCGGCGCATGTCGCCGGACTGCAAATCTTCAAGCTACCTAAAAACTACAAGGGCAATTTCTTCCGCGAAATGATGATGCGGATCGATCAATCGATCCCGCCTGCCCCGCCCTTCAATCTAAAACTCAAAAGCGAAACCCTGTCGCTCGATGTTCTGCCGAGCTGGATCGAAGACAAGAACTTTGATCTCGACTATCACGTCCGCTATTCGGCCCTGCCCGCGCCGGGCTCGATGGACCAGTTGATGAAGCTCGTCGAGCGACTGCATTCGCGCCTTCTCGACCGCACCCGTCCGCTCTGGGAGTGCTATTACATCGAAGGCCTCGAAAACAATCAGGTCGCGCTCTATTTCAAGATCCATCACGCCTGTGTCGATGGCGTCGCCGCCATGTCGGTGCTCGACCGCGTGATGTCGAAGACGCGCGCCTCGAAAAAAGTCGTCGGCTTCTGGCAAGTTCCGCCGGAGCATAAGGAACAGAAGGCGTCGCCGAAACTGATGGACCGGCTGACCCGCACCTATTCAGGTCTCATGGGGCAGGCCCGCTCGGTGCAGCAGCTCTCGAGCACCGCCGTCAAATCCAGTCTGCACGCGATCTCCGGCGGCACGCGCAAATCGCCGCGCCCCTTCACGGCACCGGCAACGGCTTTCAATCAGCAGATTACCCAGCATCGCCGCTTTGCAACGCATACGATCCCCCTATCGCGCATCAAAGGTCTCGCAAAAGACCTGAACGTCACCATCAACGACATTGTGCTGGCGATCTGCTCCGGCGCGATCCGCCGCTATCTGAAGGATCACGGCAACCTGCCCATAAAGCCGATCCTCGCCATGTGCCCCGTCTCCGTGCGTCCCAAAGGCGCGGAACAACGCGGCAACCAGATTTCGATGATCGTGACGACGCTGGCCACCGATGAGAGCGACACCATCGCGCGCCTCCATCGCATTCACGACTCCGCGAAAGAGGCGAAAGAAAAACTTGGCGACCTGACGCGGGAAGCCTCGACCAATTACGCACTGCTGATGAACGGCGTCATTCTGCTGTCGCAGGCCATCGGCCTCGGCAATCGTGTCGCGCCACCTGCGAACCTCGTCATTTCCAATGTGCCCGGCCCGCGCGAGAAGCTCTATCTGATGGGGGCCGAACTCGTTCACAACTATCCGATGTCGGTCCTCGTCCACGGACAAGCACTCAACATCACCGTCACCAGCTATGCCGACGAACTCGACTTCGGCGTGCTCGGCGCGCGCGAGGCGCTCCCCGATCTCGACAAGCTCGCGGCCTATATCGGCATCGCTTGCGACGAAATCGAGATCGCCGACGAAGCGCACCTGTCGGGTCAGGCTGAAATCGCCCGCCTGAAGCTGGCCAACCGGCGGACAGCCAAAGAAGCCGCGGCGCCAAAACCCAAGAAAACCAAAGCCGCGAACAAGGCCAATGGCCGCGCTAATCCGGTCGCTAAACTGGTGTCAGACGTAGCGGGAATGTCGGAAAACTAGCTCTAAAATAACTAGACCAAGGTCTATTTTTTGTTTGCAGACTAGTTCGGGGCCCTTATAATCCCTTCAAACAACAAGGCTTTGGAGGAGGCTCACATGCACGATCTGGTCATTCGCGGCGGCACGCTGGTCGATGGTACGGGCGCTGCCCCCCGCCTCGCAGACGTCGCCATCGACAACTGCGTCATCACCGAAGTCGGCACGGTGACGGGCGGCGGCAAGCGCGAGATTGATGCGGCTGGCCACATCGTCACGCCGGGCTGGGTCGATATCCACACGCATTACGACGGCCAGGTCACCTGGGACCCGCTGCTGACGCCCTCCTGCTGGCACGGCGTCACCACCGTCGTCATGGGCAATTGCGGCGTCGGCTTCGCACCGGTGCGCGCCGACAAGCACGACTGGCTGATCGAGCTGATGGAAGGCGTCGAAGACATTCCGGGCTCCGCTCTCGCCGAAGGCATCAAATGGGGTTGGGAGACATTCCCCGAATATATGGACAGTCTCGACAAGCAGACCCGCGTCCTCGACGTCGCGACACAGGTGCCGCACGGCTCCGTCCGCGCCTATGTGATGGGCGAACGCGGCGCGCGCAACGAAGCTGCAACCGCTGAAGACGTCGAAGCCATGGCGAAGATCGTCCGCGAAGGCGTCGAAGCCGGCGCACTCGGTTTCTCGACTTCGCGCACCATGTTGCATCTGTCGAAAGACGGCGAACCCGTCCCCGGCACCTTCGCCAACAAGGCGGAACTGATGGGCATTGGTCGCGCGCTGGGCGCAGCTGGCCACGGTGTCTTTGAAATGGCGTCGGACATGACCCCCGCCGAAGACGAATTCATGTGGATGAAGGAACTCTCCGCCGAAACGGGCTTGCCCGTCACCTACGCGCTTCTCCAGTCGCCGGTGCAGCCCGACAAATGGCGCGACATGCTGGCCCTGACCGACGAGGCGCGCAAACAAGGCGCCAACGTCACCGCCCAGATCGCCTGCCGCCCCACCGGCATGGTGCTCGGCTGGCAGAGCACGATCCATCCTTTCGTCGCCCGCCCAACCTACGCCGCCATTGCGCATCTGCCTTTCGCCCAGCGCCTTGTCGAGTTGAAGAACCCGGAAGTGCGTGCGCGCATTCTCGCCGACAAATCGAAGGACATGGGCGTCCTCGGCATGATCATGACGCAGGGCTTCGACCGCATGTTCCGTCTGGAAAATGACGGCAAACTTGAATACGAGCCCAGCGCGGAAGACAGTGTCGCCGCGCTCGCCGCCAAGACCAATCAGGACCCGGCGGCCATCGTCTACGACATGCTGATGGAAAACGACGGACGCGGTTACATCTACCTGCCGCTCCTCAACTACACGAACTTCAACTTCGACCACATCCGCGAAATGATGCAGCACTCCTCCACGGTGCTGAGCCTCTCGGATGGCGGCGCGCATTGCGGCGTCATCTGCGATGCGAGCTTCCCGACCTACATGCTGACCCACTGGGTCCGCGATCGGTCGCGCGGCGAACGCCTGCCGCTCGAGCAGGTCGTGCGCATGCAGACGCATGACACGGCGCGGCTCTACGGCCTCAATGATCGTGGGCTGATCGCGCCCGGCATGAAGGCCGACGTCAACGTGATCGACTTCGACGCGCTCCGCATTCTCGCGCCGGAAATGGTCTTCGATCTGCCCGCGCAGGGCCGCCGCATGATCCAGAAGGCTGAGGGTTACCGAGCCACCATCGTCGCGGGCGCCATCACCTTTGAACATGGCGAGGCCACCGGCGAAATGCCGGGCCGTCTCGTCCGCGGCCCGCAGCGCCAGCCGCAGGCCCGCGTCGCCGCCGAATAACAGCAAAAACGATAGATGACGGCGAAGCCCTCCCCCAATGGGGAGGGCTTTTGCATTGACGCCTCCGCCTCACCCGTGCAGCTTGTGCGCTCTCAACCGAGGGCGGAAAACGTGAGCGACCAGATGCAATCGGCGCCGGATTTGATGAAGCGCCGCGCCGATATTCTCGAACTTTACAAGGCGAACAAGCGCGGCCAGGCGGAAGCCGCCTGTCATGTGCTTCTGGACGAATTGCCCGACGATGCCGAAACGCTGTCGATGCTCGCTGCCGTTCTGATCGACCGTCAGGCTTTCACCGAAGCTGAAGCGGCGCTCCGCCGCGCTCATGAACTCGCCCCGCACTCGCCGATCCCCTGGACTAATCTCGGCCGCTTCTTTCAACAGCATAACCGCTGGGGCGAAGCGCAGGCGCATTACAAGCAAGCGGCGGCGCGGTTCCCGAATAATCCCACATTCAGCGCGACACTCGGCCAGATATGCCAGCGCGCCGGCCATTTCGCGGATGCCGAGAAAGCTTTCCGCGACGCCAGCAAATTGCAGCCGCAAAATGCCGGCATGCTCGTGAACATCGGCATGGTGGTGCTGCGGCAGGAGCGCGTCGATGAGGCCATCGACCTTTTCCAACGCGCCATCGCCATCAACCCGCAACTCGCCGCTGCCTACGGCAATCTCGGCAACGCCGAACAAAAACGTGGAAATCTCGCGGCGGCGGAAGCCGCCTATGAAAAAGCCTCATCGCTCGATCCGAAAGACGTACTCACCTATGTGAGTGTCGGTCTGATGAAACTTCGCCGCGGCGATGCACGAGAGGCGGCGGAAATTTTCGACCGCGCTATCGCAAGGCACGGTCCTGAGCGCCGCGCCGCCGCATGGTTTCCCTATGCGCGCGCGCAGGAACTTGGCCAGATGCCTGCGGGCTTCCGCGCCGAACTCGCCCGCCTCATCAGCCGCAAAACGCTGACGCCACCGCCCGGCTATTCATCCATGGCGGAACTGAACGCCGCGCTCGCCGAAGCGCTGCGCGCCGATCCGACGCTGACATGGGAACCGGCAGGCAAGGCGACGCGCATGGGCGGACAGACGGGCCTGCTGCTCGATCATCCAAGAGAACCCTTCCTCGCTTTCGAGTCAGCGCTGCGCAAAGCCATCGACGCACATTTTTCCTCTATCAAAGTCGAGAAGAAGCACCCCTATTTCGGCTACGTGCCCGACACCTATCAGATCGACATGTGGGGCACGTTGTTATCCGAAGGCGGACACCAGCATCCGCATATTCACATCGGTGGGTGGATGAGTGGCGTCTACTATGTCGCCCTCCCGCCAAGCATGGGCAAAGGCGAAGCGCGCGACGGCTGGATTGAATTCGGCCACCCACCGCCGGATTTCAAGGCGGACTTCGAACCGCAAACGCTCGCCTATGAGCCCAAGGAAGGCGACGCGTTTTTCTTCCCGTCCTATACCTTCCACCGTACCCTGCCCTTCACCGGCGACGCGCAGCGGATCAGCCTCGCCTTCGACGTGAAGCCGACAAGCTGGCGGAAATAATTATCTCGGCCGCTTCATCGAGAAGACGTCGTCGATGACGGCGAAGTCCAGATAGCCAAGCCGCGAGATCGGCTTCATCGCAGCCGTGTCGACCATGCCGTCCGCGATGAATTTTTCGTCGATGTGAATGCCGATCACTTCGCCAAGCACCATGTCGTATGAATGCCGACCATCGCGCCCGACGAGTTCGATGGTCTTCATGTAGACGCATTCGAGATGCGCGGGTGCACCCTTGACGCGCGGAGGTTTCACGAGCCGCGACGGCTCGGGCGTAAGACCTGACAAAGCGAATTCATCGACCTCGGCTCCAACGGTCGCCGAACTCATATTCATCTGCGCGCGTTGTTCCCACCCTGCGAGATTGCAAACGAATTCGCCCGTCTCTTCGGCGTTGCGCTGGCTGTCTTTCCGCCCCGCGCTGGCGAACATCACGATATGCGGGTCGGTCGAAACAGCATTGAAGAAACTATAGGGCGCGAGGTTCAGCACCCCATCGCGACCCAACGTCGAAATCCATCCTATGGGACGCGGCACGACCAGTGCTTTGAAGGGGTCATGTTTCAATCCATGCTTGTTGGTTTCGGCTTCATAAAACATGAGATTTTCTGCGGTTAAGGAGCGGGACTGGACGGCGTATTTGCGAAAGCTATCATGGCCTCGCGCAAGGGAGATATTCATGAACAAGCAAGACGCTGAAAAGCACATCGCGGCCGTTGCCGAGCACGGTTACACCATCGTCGAGAACGCCATCGCACCGGATATGATCGACGCGCTGAACGAAGAGCTTCTGCATCTGGAGCGTAAATACAATATCGTCCCGGCTAAAAACGGCTTTGAGGGCCACAATACGGTCCGCATCTACAATCTTCTTGCCCATGGAAAAGCCTTCGAGCGTATTCCCGTTCACGAAAATGTGTTGCCGGTGATCGAAGGCGTACTCGACGCCGAATGCCTCATCTCATCGCTCTCTTCCATCGCCATCGATCCCGGCGAAATCGCCCAGCCGATCCATGCCGACGATCAGGTCATGCCGGTCGCAAAACCGCATGCGCCCTTCGTCTGCAATTCGATGTGGGCGCTGACGGATTTCACCGAAGAGAACGGTGCGACGCGCATTATTCCCGGCACACATATGGCCGACAATCCCGTCTATGGCGGGACCTATGACAGCATACCGGCAGAGATGCGCAAAGGCTCGGTACTGATATGGCATGGCAGCCTCTGGCATGGCGGCGGCGCGAATAAATCAAAAGCCCGCCGCGTCGGCATCGCCATGAACTATTGCGCGGGCTATATCCGTCAGCAGGAAAACCAGCAGCTCGGCCTGCCGATCGACCTCGTCAAGACATTCGACCCGCGTCTGCAGGAGCTTTGCGGCTTCGGCACCTACCGCGCTCTCATCGGTCACATCGACAAGAAGACGCCATCGCAACGCCTTCTCGGAGAAACGCGCGATCTAAAGTCGATATGGGATCTTGCCGGCGGCTAATGCAAACCATCGAGCAGCGCCGGAAGCTCGGCGATGCTGTCGATGACGAAATGAGCATGCGGCTCAAGATCGCTGCGCGCACTCGTTCCGGTCAAAACGCCGACGCGCAACCCGACGCCCGCCGCCTGTCCCATCTCAAGGTCATGGAAATTATCGCCGACGACGGCGACATCCTCCGGCGCAAGACCGACCGCCGCGCAAAACGCATGCACCATGCCTGGCGCAGGCTTCGTGCCGTGGCCGCTGTCATAGCCGCACTGAAATTCAACAAGTTCACCGAGGCCGAACCGATTGACGGTCGCCAGCGCCGAACCCTCGCTATCATTGGTCGCAATGCCGACGCGAAAGCCGCTTTTACGCAACGTCCCGAGAAATGCAGGAAGGTCCGTCACGGGCTCCGAACGGAGAGGCGCCTGCGAGACGAAAAGACTATCAAGTTGCCGCGTCAGCTCTTCCGCCACCCAACCGGGCACGATAGAGATCCAAAGATGCGCGAGTTCAGGTGTATTCCCGGCGGCAATGATGCTGCCCGAGGCGATCCGTCCCGTCGCATGATCATGGCCGCCTGCTGCCATAAGCCGCGGCACCAGCGAAGCATCTCCCTGCGCGGCCAGAAGCGCGGCATCCTCCAGAATGGGAATCCATGTCCGGTGAAAGTCGAAAAGCGTCCCATCCTTGTCGAACAATACGCCTTTGATCCGCATCGGGAGCTGCTCTCTATCCATAAGTTCATTTCCGCTTTCCGCTCAACCCAGCTTATACTGATCGGCGATGCGGCGAGTGGGGAAGTCGAGGATATCCATGCGCGGATTCAAGATCACGTTCGGCCTGGCGCTTTTGCTTGTGAGCGCCTTCATCACTGTGGCCTGCTACGTCCAGAGCCATGGCGCCGGGATCGGTACAGGCTCACTGCTCGCCATCGTCATCGCGGCCTATGTCTATGATCACCGGCATCATCTTTTTGGACAGACCGACGGCAACGCTTTTGCCGATCGCTCGAACGCCACCAAGATCGCCATGCATCAAGGCCGGCTGACCGCCATGCGCCATGACGGCGATATCCCGGCGCGCTGAGACAAAGCTCAGGCCGGTTTCCAATCGGTGCAAATCTCGGCCAGCACCGGACGTTCGCGGTCGTCTTTGGGAAGCGTCGGACTGCCGAAATAAATAAACCCCGCCACGCGCTCATTCTCCGCCAGACCGAGCGATTGCGCGATGCTCGCATCATAGGCGTACCATTCCGTGAGCCAGCTCGCGGCAAAACCCAACGCCGTCGCCGCCACCAGCATGTTCTGGCAGGACGCACCCGCGGACAGCACCTGCTCCCATTCAGGCGCCTTCTTGCTGGGCACGATCCGCGAAATGACCGCGACGACGAGCGGCGCTTGAAGCAAGCGTCCCGCCTCAAGCCTCAGCCGGTCTTCCGTCGCAGCAAGTTCGATCTTCGCAAACCGTTCCCTCAGCACATCGCCGAATGCCGCGCGCGCATCGCCTTTGAAGAGAATGAAACGCCAAGGCGCGAGCTTGCCGTGATCGGGCACGCGCGAACCGGCGCGCAGGATGATTTCGAGCTCACTCGCATCAGGGCCGGGCGCCGCCAT
>DASYEM010000141.1:0-3954 GCA_036499025.1 Parvibaculum sp.
ATCCGGCGCGTAGGAAAGCAGCCGCGCCATCTCCACGCCGTCCTTCATATGTCGCTCGGCATTGGCTTCAAGGCGAAAGCCCGCCGTCTCCAGCGTGCAATGTTCGCGGATGCATGTGAGGACATCCTGCAAGGCCCTGCGTTCGGGCGCGTGATAAAGAACGTCATTGGTGGCGACGAGTGGCACCCGCGCTTCGCGCGCCAGCTTTTGCAACGCCAGAAAACGCCGCCCGTCGCTGCCGTCATAACGCGGGGAAAGCGCGAGCCAGACCGAGCGTGGGAAATTTTTCGCAAGAGAGGCGAGCGTTTCGGCAAAGATCGCATCGGACGATGCGGGCGGCATGGCGATGAAACATTGCCCTTCGCCAAAGCTCAGGATATCGGCAAGCGTCAGATGGCACTCACCTTTCTCTGCGCGCAGATTGCCGAGTGTCAGCAGCTTTGTCAGCCGCCCATAAGCGGCGCGGTCCTGCGGATAGGCGATGACCTCGAAATCATCCACCGTCACAAGCCGCGCGCCGACGAGAAGCCGGACGCCATGCTCTCTCGCCGCCGCATGGGCGCGCACGACGCCGGAAAGCGTATTGCGATCCGCAACGCCGATGGCGGTGAGCCCCAGCGCCTTCGCCATGAGAACCAGCTCTTCGGCACGCGAACCGCCGCGCAGAAAACTGAAATTCGTCGTGACGGCGAGTTCGGCAAAGCGGGTCATCCGAACATCCCCTGAATATACCAGCGGGGCATGGCTTCATCGCGATTGTAAAGCCCGTCGCGATAGAGCCAGAAGCGGCGGCCGTTCGTGTCTTCGACACGATAATAATCCCGCGTGCGCTCCCGCTCGCCGCGCCACCATTCCGGCGCGATGCGCTCGGGCCCTTCGGCGCGTTTGATCTGATAGAGAACGCGCCGCCAACGGAAATTATGCGGCGGTCCTTCAGGAATTTCCGCCGTGACGTCGACGGGCTCGGGCGCGGCGAGCATCCGCAAAGGCCGTCCCATCGCGCCGTCGAGCCGCTGCAATTCTTCATGGCGCCAATCGTTCGGAGAAACGGGCTCCACCTTGCGGATGCAAGGCAAAGACGCGGCGGCACGTTCCGGCACATGGCTCGGGCGGGGATAAAGCCGCTTCACCCGCGCCGGACCGAACCTGTTGCCGAGCCTGTCGATCAGCCCGTCAATATCGATGCTCGTGCGGCCCTCGCCCGTCAATGCATCTTGGCGATGCGCGAGCGGATCGACGGCGAGCGCGGCAAGGCTCATCGCCTCGATGCCATAGCCTGCATCGAAATCATCGCCGGCCTGCTGAAGCTTCTCGCGGAAAAGACGGGCGAGATGCGCAGGACTGCGCGTGGCCGCGCTTGTCCCCGCCATCAATGTCGTCACATTGCCATCGACGCGGAAAAGTTTGAGCTCAAGCCGCCGCGCGCCTTTTTGATAACGCTCGAGCAACACGCAAAGCTCATCGGCAAGTTGCACCGCCGCCGTCTCGATATCCTCGATGCGGACAAGACCGTCGGCGAACAGGAGCCGCGCCCGGTAAGGCACCAAAGGCATCTCGGGCGAGATCGGCTCCATCGCACGGCCGAGCGCCTCATCGAGACGCTGCTGTACCGCGCGTCCGAAACGTGCCGTCACTGGCGCCCGCGCACGGCCATAAAGATCGCTGACGCGCTTCAAACCAAGCCGCGCCAGCCCATCGACCGTATCGCCGGGCAAGCGCAAGGCGGCGATGGGAAGCGGCGAAAGCGCGCGCTCTTCCTCGCCTCTCGGCAATACGTAAGCAGGCGACGCACCGAAGCGGGCCAGCGCCCATGCCGCGCCGGGCGTCGAGGCGACGGCGGCGCGAGCATGAATATGAAACCCGCGAAAGCGCGCGACGAGATCGTCGATCAGCGATATTTCGCCGCCGAAAAGATGATCGCAGCCGGTGATGTCCATCAGAATGCCGTCCGGCTCCTCGCCCAGACCGCAAGGATCGGGCGTCGTCCAGGGCGTATAGCGCCCGCACCAGTCGGCGAGCCGCTTCAGCGCCGCGCGGTCGGCTTCAAAATCCGCCGGGCGCACATCGAGAGCGGGATAAAGCGCCATGGCGTCGGCGACGCGCTGGCCTTCGCAGACGCCTTCTTCCGCCGCCGCGCGGGTTCGCGCCGTGATGCGCAAACCGCCATGAGCCGTGACGGCGAAGGCAAGCGCCGACCGCCGGTCCGGCCTTTCGGGGCGCCCTTCAAGCGC
This sequence comes from Parvibaculum sp., assembly GCA_036499025.1. Lineage (GTDB taxonomy): Bacteria > Pseudomonadota > Alphaproteobacteria > Parvibaculales > Parvibaculaceae > Parvibaculum. Next base: position 2,232 of record DASYEM010000141.1, read on the forward strand.
CCTGAAAAACCTGTCGACCGGCCATTGCGGCAGGAAAACCGCAGCGATCCGTCGCTGTCCGCTCATGATGCGAAGCCTGACTAGAACAAAAAGAGAACAGTTGAAATATGACTCCGTGGGCCCTCGAAAGCGAGTCGAATCTCCCGAAAAATTAAAAGCCGCCTGGCCCCGCTTTCGCCTTCTTCGCGTTTAGTATTGAGAATGATGAACATGGAGACGAACATGAAGCGAGCTGTCTGGATCGCCGCCCTTTTGGCAGCGGGTATGGGCCTGTCCGCCTGCGCCGACAAAGCGGCCGAGCAAGCGCGCCTCGACGCGATAGACAACCAGAACTGCGTCGATCTCGGCTTCAAATCCGGCACAGAGCCTTACGGAAATTGCCGTCTGAAACTGAAGGAAATCCGCGCCAAGCAGGAAGGCTCGCAATCTTCCGGCGTGAATTTCGGCTTCGGACTTGGCGTCTCGAAGGGCTTCTAATTCAACAGGAGACGCATATGCACAAATGGATGGCGCTGGCGGCGCTTCTGATGCTGGCGGGTTGCATAAGCCCCGAGCAGCAGGCCGCGATGGACGCCGCGCAACAGCAGGCGGATGCGAGCGAATGCCAGAGGCTCGGCTTCAAGACGGGCAATGACGCTTTCGGCAATTGCATGCTGAAGCTGAAGGAAATCCGCGCGCAGGAAGCCAATACCGAGGAAATCCGCCGCGCCAACATGCCCTCGCCCTGGTGGCCCTATGGGCCTTACGGTCCCTATGGCCCGCGCGGCTACTGGTAATCCTTAGCCGACACGCCGAAGACGCGAGGGAAGACTTGCGCCTGCGACATCGGCATCCGTTGCATCCCGCAACCGTCTTGTGCGCGCATCCCACTCAAGGGTCCATTCGCCGTCAAGCGTACCGCCTTGCGCGCCGCGACACCGCTCGAGCCGTACATGCCAGCGCGGCCGACCGATCAGATCGGCAAGCCCTGCGATCTCGACAACCGGACTGCTCGGCGCAGGCCTGACGCGCCAGCGCGTGACGGCGGCGCTGGCGCCGGCGCTCCCATGCCCGGTCAGCAGAAAAGCCGGTGTGTTGTTTTCTTCCGCCGCGAGCTGAAGCCTGCGCGTGGCGGTGAGATCGAGCCGCGCCGCGCGCCCGTCGATTTCACCGACCACGGCGGCAAGCGCGCCAAGACGCAGCGCCTCCTCCATCGTCCAGAGAAGATCGACTTCTTTGGGCGGCGAGACGATGATGAGGCGCGCGGGGTCGAGACCGAATTCGGCAAGTCCCGGCCCGTAAAGTGCGCCCACATCGAAAGGCGCATGACCGCCTTCACACCAGAGCACGGGCGCATCCGGCGCCGCATCGGCGCAACGCGCCGCAAGCGCCGCCGCAAAGCCCAGAGCCGCGCCCATGTCGCGATAATCGACCGCAACCACTTCATGCAACGCAGCCCGTTTGAGCCCGCCTCCGGGCAGCACGCCGTCGATTTGAGGCGCGCCGAAAGGCACCGCCAAAGATCGCCTATCGGGCACATCCATGCGCGCACCCACCGCTTCGAATCCGGCAAGACGCGCACGCAATTCGGCAATGACCCGGGCCTTGGAAGCCTCTGGCATGTGGATAACCCGATGTTATGTTCACTATTTGTTCTATATAAATACTTGTTCAGAGTCAATCCACCCTCCCCTGAACAGCATCACGGCACATCTCAAAAGTGCGTATTGAGACGCACAAATAT
>DASYEM010000142.1:0-9252 GCA_036499025.1 Parvibaculum sp.
CGCTTCTCGACCTGGAGAACGCTGATCTCGCCTTCCATCAGCGAATAGACGCGCTCCAGCCGGTCGGCAATCGACGGCAGCTCAAGAAGCTCCTGCTTCTCGGCGATCTTGATATTGATGTGGCTCGCAATCGTGTCCGCAAGCTTTGCCGGGTCGTCGATCTGCGTGACCGAGCCCAGAACTTCCGGCGGCACTTTCTTGTTGAGCTTCACATAGCCTTCGAATTGCGTGACGACCGAACGCGCCAGCGCTTCGAGCTGGTCGTCCTCGACCTCAGCTTCGGCAATCGCTTCGACGCGGGCTTCGAAGAACTGGTCGTTATCGACATAGCCTTCGACGCGGGCGCGCTTCACGCCTTCGACCAGCACCTTCACTGTGCCGTCCGGCAGTTTCAAAAGCTGAAGCACCGTGCCGATGGTGCCGACGTCGTAGATGTCGCCGATCGAGGGATTGTCGTCGGCAGCATTCTTCTGCGCGACGAGCAAAATCTGCTTGTCGTCCTGCATCACGTTTTCGAGCGCGCGCACGGACTTCTCGCGGCCCACGAAGAGGGGCACGATCATGTGAGGGAAAACGACAATGTCGCGCAACGGCAGCACAGGCAGGACCAACGGGCCCTCGGCTGCCTTTCCCGGTGTCTGTTCGTCTTGATCGCTCATTCTCGGTACCTTTTCACTAGACGCCCTTAGCGACACTTCTCATCCTAGCATTCGATCCTGAACGAATACTGACGACGAAACCATTTGGTCCAGATTAGCGGGATTCGCGGGCGAAAAGCCTGCTATCGCCACACACATCGAGACCCCTGTTTCGGGCTGGGGGCGCGGCCGGGATTGGCCTGGTTGAAAGAAAAATGGCCCTGAAAGCTCCCGCTTTCAAGGCCACGTCTCTTTTCAAGAAACCACGACGTCAAGCGGGCTATTTTTCAACCCGCTCATACGGCAATCAAGCGCTTGTCGTACCCGTCTCGCCCTTGCGTTCGGCGTAAATGTAGAGCGGGCGCGCTTTACCATCGACGACTTCGGCGCTAATGACGACTTCCTCGACGCCTTCAAGCGTCGGCAGGTCGAACATCGTGTCGAGGAGAATCGCCTCCATGATGGAGCGAAGCCCGCGCGCACCGGTCTTGCGTTCGATCGCCCGCTTGGAAATCGCGAGCAAGGCATCCGACGAGAAGGCGAGCTTCACGTTCTCCATTTCGAAGAGACGTTCGTATTGCTTCACGAGCGCATTCTTCGGCTCGGTCAGAATTTGCATCAGCGCGTCTTCGTCGAGGTCTTCGAGCGTCGCGAGCACGGGCATGCGGCCGACGAATTCCGGGATGAGGCCGAACTTCAGCAAATCTTCCGGTTCAAGCTCCTTCAGGAGTTCGCCCGTGCGACGATCGTCGGCGGAGCGCACGGTAGCGCCAAAGCCGATGCCCGAACCCTTGCCGCGACCGGCGATGATCTTCTCCAGCCCGGCGAATGCGCCGCCGCAGATGAAGAGGATGTTCGTCGTATCGACCTGCAGGAATTCCTGCTGCGGATGCTTGCGGCCACCCTGCGGCGGAACGGAAGCTACCGTGCCTTCCATGATCTTCAGCAACGCCTGCTGCACACCTTCGCCCGACACGTCGCGTGTGATCGACGGGTTGTCGGACTTGCGGCTGATCTTATCGACTTCGTCGATATAGACGATGCCGCGCTGCGCCCGTTCGACGTTGTAGTCAGCCGATTGCAGCAGCTTCAGAATGATGTTCTCAACGTCTTCACCGACATAACCGGCCTCGGTGAGCGTCGTCGCATCCGCCATCGTGAAGGGCACGTCGAGGATGCGGGCAAGCGTCTGCGCGAGCAGCGTCTTGCCGCAGCCCGTCGGGCCGATGAGCAGGATGTTCGACTTCGCCAATTCGACGTCGTTGTTCTTCGCAGCGTGGTTGAGGCGCTTGTAGTGATTGTGAACGGCGACCGCGAGCACGCGCTTGGCATGCATCTGACCGATCACATAATCGTCCAGCACCTTGCTGATTTCCTGGGGTGTCGGGACGCCATCGCGCGACTTCACCAGCGAGGATTTGTTTTCCTCGCGAATGATGTCCATGCACAGCTCGACACACTCGTCACAGATAAAGACGGTCGGACCCGCGATAAGCTTACGCACTTCATGCTGGCTCTTGCCGCAGAAAGAGCAGTAAAGCGTATTCTTGGAGTCACCGCCGCTGACCTTGCTCATAGAAACTCCTTGGGCATCTGCTGACAGACCAGGTCAGGTCTGTCGCAAGTGCCGAACCGAAAAGCCTCGTCTTTCAACGCTCGAAAGACTCAGATGGATCAGCCGTCCGTCACCTTCTCGACATGTGAACATGTTATTCGGCGAGGGATCAAGATTTCATTACAATCCGCCGATTTGCTCATTCACCCTTTTTCGCGCAAAAAGCACCGTATTGGCTTGGCTTTCTGGCAAGTCCTGCCAAAAGTTTAACCAGCACCGCGCCCGCCTGGAGGGCGTCGAAAGCAGTTTCGCCCGACGGCTTATTTGGGCGCGTCTTCGCTACGCGTGACGCCGACATGATCGATAAGACCAAATTCCTTGGCCTTTTCCGGACTCATGAAATTGTCGCGCTCCAGGGCTTCCTGAACAGTTTTAATGTCCTGGCCCGTGTGCTTCACGTAGATGTTGTTCAGTTTCTCGCGGATGGCGAGCGTCTCGCGCGCATGGATTTCGATATCCGTCGCCTGCCCTTGGAACCCGCCTGAAGGCTGGTGAACCATGATGCGCGAATGCGGAAGCGCATGCCGCATGCCCTTTTCGCCGGCAGCGAGAATCAACGATCCCATCGAAGCGGCCTGACCGAGACAAACCGTCGCAACCGCGGGGCGAATGTGTTGCATCGTGTCGTAGATCGCCAGACCTGACGTCACGACGCCACCCGGCGAGTTGATGTACATGTAGATTTCCTTCTTCGGATTCTCGGCTTCGAGAAACAGAAGCTGCGCCGTCACAAGCGTCGCCATGCCGTCTTCAAAGGGACCGGCAATGAAAATGATCCGCTCCTTCAACAGGCGCGAGAAAATGTCGTAAGCACGTTCGCCCCGGTTGGTCTGCTCGACCACCATCGGCACAAGATTCATATAAGTAGCCAGCGGGTCTTTCATTCTCTCTCCTGGGCGTCAGCGCATCGAAGTGTCGTTTTCGAAAGGTACACCGCAACATTAAGCCGCGTCATGGCTTTACCTGCCATAAACGGCATAGAGCGATTCGGTAAATGGACGGTGCACCATCCTAGCGCAGGAACCATATAGGATGGTAACGGGCAGTTTTCACCTCCCGTAATACCCTTGCTCCGAGTAGGATATTTGCGCGATCAGGCCGCGACGACCGTGCGTTCCGCCGGGGCGCCGTGCGGTTTGCCGATCAGGCCGCTGGCTCCGCTCATGGAACCCGCAACGAGCTCGTGGGCGAGGAAGCGTTTCTCGTCGACCCAGCCGGGCAGCTTCAGGAAACGCGCAAGCGCCTTGGTGAAACCGAAGCGGCGGTAATAGGGCTCGTCGCCGACGAGCACGACGATACGATGGCCTTCCGCCGCCGCGCGGGCCAAGCCTTCTTCCATTAGCCTGGTGCCGATGCCCTGCCCTTGCCGGTCGGCAGCCGCAACGAGCGGGCCGAGAAGCAATGCCGGCGTCAATCCGCCAATCAGGATCGGCCAGAAGCGCAATGTGCCGACGACCTCTTCGCCATCGAGCATGATGAGCGAGAGCGACGAGATCGCGGCAACGTCGTCGCGCAGGCGGTAAACCGTCTTTGCAAAACGGTCAGGGCCGAAAGCGTCGGCGACCATTTTATCAACTGCCGCTTCGTGAGCGGGTGTCTCGACAACGATATTCATAACCGACTCCATCCGGCGCGCGCGGATTTCCGCGCGGCTCGCCTTCATGGTTCTTGTTCGCTAATCCGTCTCTCAGATGCAGACGCTGGCGAGCGGCGGGAAGCCATTGAACGCGACGGCTGAGTAAGTCGTCGTGTAGGCGCCTGTTGCCAGAATCCAGACCTTGTCGCCAGCGGCGAGCGATACGGGAAGACGATAGTCGGCCTTCTCGTAAAGAATGTCGGCGCTGTCGCAGGTCGGACCGGCGAGAACGACCGGAGCGGTCGCTTCGCCCTCATGCGAGGTGGTGAGACGATATTTGATGGCTTCGTCCATCGTCTCGGCGAGACCATGGAATTTGCCGACGTCGAGATAAACCCATCGTCGCTGGTCGTTGCCGCCCTTCTGCGAAACGAGCACGACTTCGGCCTGGATGACGCCGGCATCGCCGACAATTCCACGGCCAGGCTCGACGATCACTTCAGGCTGGTTGGCGCCGAAGCGCGCAGCAAGCGCGTTGCGGATCGCTTCGCCATAAGCGGCGATCGAAGGCACGTCGGTGCGATAGCGCGACGGGAAGCCGCCGCCCATGTTGACCATGCGCAGATTGATCCCGCGCTTTGCGACTTCGGCGAAGAGCGCGACGGTCTGCGCGAGCGCCTTGTCGTATTGCGTGAGGTCGGTCTGCTGCGAGCCGACGTGGAACGAAACGCCATAGGCGTCGAGGCCCATATCATTGGCGCGTACGAGCAGGTCGGCGGCCATCTCGGGCTCGCAGCCGAATTTGCGCGACAGCGGCCATTCAGCGCCTTCGCACTCCATCAGCACGCGGCAATAGACCTTCGCGCCGGGCGCGACGCGGGCGATCTTTTCGAGTTCTGCGTCGCTATCGAAAGCAAACATGCGCACGCCCTTCTCGTAGGCCGATGCGATGTCGCGCTCCTTCTTGATCGTGTTGCCGAAGGAGATGCGGTCGGGCGTGACGCCGTGGCGCAGGCAGAGATCGATCTCGCCCATGCTCGCGGTGTCGAAGGCCGAGCCGAGACCCGCGAGTCGAGAGACGATCTCGTCAGCCGGGTTCGCCTTCACGGCGTAGAAGATGCGGGCCGCGGGCAGCGAACCGGCAAGCTCCTGAAAATTGTGCGCGACGATATCGACGTCGACCACGAGGCACGGCGAGGGAAGCTCGGCCGTCTCGAGGTAGCGCGCGATCTTGGGCGGCAGGCCACCGCGCTCGGCCGGCATTTCTGCCTTGGGCGCGACGATGGCGAGTTTCGCCTTGCGGCGAGGCGCGGCGCTCGACTTCGACACGCTCTGGGGGGCGTCGAGGACTTTCGAGGGAGCCTGAGTTTTCGTAGAGATGCGCGAGCGGGCACGGCGGCCCGGATCGGAAGCGAACATCGTCAACACCCTTTAAGATCCGGCTATGCCGGCGCGATCAAAAAGGACGCTTCCGTCGTTGCATAAACCACCAAGGGCCAGCGGCACGTGCGTGTGCGTCGTGGCGGGAGAGATATGGGCAACGTTGAGTCCGCGCAAGAAGTTTTTGCACTCGCGCCAAAGTTTTTCGCTAACAAAACCTTAATGTCACGGCCCCCTTTTTGTCACAATCGGCGCGCGACAAAACGAAAGGCCCGGAGGGTTGCTCCGGGCCTTGCAAAGAGTCGCTGCGAGAGAGCGATCAGTCCTCTTTTTTCTTCTTCGGCGCGGCCTTCTTGGCTGCAGGCTTTTTTGTGGCAGCGGTCTTGGCCGAGGCGGCGTCGCTATGATCGTGATCATGGTCGTGATCGCAGTTTTCGTCGTGGACGTGGCCATGATCGTGATCGTGATGAGCATGGTCGTGCTCGTCGGCGTCCGGGTCGGCGAAGAGCTCGTCGCGGGTCACGGTCTTGTCGGTGACCTTGGCCAGTTCGGCGATGAAGTCGACGACCTTGTCTTCAAAGAGCGGAGCGCGGAGCTCGGCAATGGCCTGCGGGTTCTTCTGGTAGAACTCATAGACCTGACGCTCCTGACCGGGGAACTGGCGCGCGCGCTCAGCCAGCGCTCCGCTCAGCTCCTGTTCAGCGACCGTGATCTTGTTCTTCTCGCCGACTTCGGCAAGGAGCAGGCCGAGGCGGACGCGGCGCTCGGCGATCTTGCGATACTCGCCGCGAATCTGCTCTTCCGGCTCGTCGAGATCGGCGGCGGTCTTGCCCTGATGCTGGAGCTCGTGTTCGAACTGCGACCAGATCTGGTTGAACTCCTGCTCGACCATCGAAGGCGGCAGCTCGAAGCTGTGCGCGGCGTCGAGCGCGTCGAGAAGGGCGCGCTTCAAATGCATGCGCGACATGCGCGTATAGTCGCCTTTGATCTGCGTCGCCATCGCTTCGCGGAGCTTGGCGAGTTCGTCGAAGCCGAAACGCTTGGCGAATTCGTCGTCGAGCGAAACGGGCGCCGGCGCTTCGATCGCTTTCACCGTCACAGCAAAGACGGCGTCCTTGCCGGCGAGGTTTTCCGCGCCGTAATCGGCGGGGAACGTCACCTTCACATCGACCGCGTCGCCGGCCTTCGCGCCTTTGAGCTGTTCTTCGAAGCCGGGAATGAAACGGCCGGAGCCGATTTCTAGCTTCGCGTCTTCGGCGGCACCGCCTTCGAAAGCGACGTCGTCGATCTTGCCGAGGAAGTCGATGGTCAGAAGATCACCTTCGGCGGCCGCGGAATCGTCCGCCTTCGGAGCAAAGTTTTTCTGGTTTTCGGCGAGGCGATTCAGGGCTTCGTCGATGTCGGCATCGGTCGCTTCGGCGACCGGGCGCTCGACGGAAAGCTTTGAGAAATCAGTGATTTCGAAGCTCGGGATGATCTCGAAGCTCATCTTGTAAGTGAGGTCGGCCTTGCCATCGAGGACGGGCTCGATCTCGCCTTCCAGATCGATCTGGGGCTGGAGAGCCGGCCTAAGCGACTGTTCTTCAAGGGCTTTCTGGCTCGAGGAGCCGACCGCGTCCTGAATGACTTCGGACATGACCTGCTTACCGAAGGTCTTTTTCAGATGCGCGACGGGCACCTTACCGGGGCGGAAGCCCTTGAGACGAATGGTGTTTTTCATCTCGTCGAGCTTCGCGCCAGCCTGCGCGGCGAGCTCGCCCGCGGGCACCTGGACCTTGAGTTCGCGCTTCAAACCATCGGTGCTCGTGACAGTGACCTGCATCTTCCAATCCATTGTAAATAGAGGGCTTTCCGGCCTGGTGCGGGCGGAGGGACTCGAACCCCCACGCCTTGCGGCACTGGAACCTAAATCCAGCGCGTCTACCAATTCCGCCACGCCCGCAAGGCCGGCGCGACGGGGCCAAAGCCGCCCAGCCGCTTGTAAAAGTGGCGCACTCTATAGCAAGGCCGACAGGCGATTGCCAGCGAAAGCGGAGTCGTCGGAAAGTTGTCGGTTGTTGTCGGCTCAGACGCCTGAAAGCAGCACACGCAACACGGCCGGCAACAGCTCCGGCAAATCCTCCGCGATGAGCCCGATCCCGAAGGTTTTCCCCGCCTGGCCGTGAAGCCAGACGCCGATGGCGGCGGCTTCGAAAGCGGGGACACCTTGCGCCAGCAGCCCCAAAATAATCCCCGCCAGAACATCCCCGCTTCCGGCGGTGGCAAGCTCGGGCCCGGCATTCGAGTTGATGAGGGTCCGGCCCTCCGGCGCGGCGATGACGGTGTCGGCGCCCTTGAGGACGAGGATCGCGCCCGCCTCCTCCGCGCCCGCGCGCGCCCGGGCGAGCTTGCCGCCGCCGAGCGCCGGAAAGAGACGTTTGAATTCGCCCTCATGCGGCGTCAGGACCGAAGCGCCCGCGAAGTAACCCTTGATCGCCACGAAGAGGTCGCGCGGGATTTCGGCAAAGGAGGTCAGCGCGTCGGCGTCGAGAACCATCGCCGCGCCCGACAAGAGCGCCGCCAGCACATTCTCACGCGTCGCCTGCCCGATCCCGGCGCCCGGCCCGATGAGGCAGGCGTTCTTGCGCTTGTCTTCGAGGATCGCGGTCAGCGCGTCGGCGCCGGCGAAGGGCGTCAGCATGATCGAGGTGAGATGCGCGGCGTTGACCTGAAGAGCGTTGGGCGGCGAGGCGACGGTGACGAGGCCAGCGCCGACACGCGCCGCGCCGCGCGCGGCAAGACGCGCCGCGCCGGTGTGCGACGGACCGCCGGAGACGACGAGCGCATGGCCGCGCGTATATTTGTGCGCGTCGAGACGCGGGCGCGGAAACGAAGCGGCCCAATAGGCGGGCGTGTTCTCGAAGATCGACGGCGCGATGTCGGAGAGCACGTCTTCGTCGATGCCGATATCGGCGACGATGAGCTCGCCGCAAAGCAGACGGCCCGGCAGCAGCACATGACCCGGCTTCTTGCGGAAGAAGGTGACGGTGAGCGCCGCCTCGAACGCCTGCCCGCGCACCTCGCCCGTGTCGCCCGAGACGCCGCTCGGCACATCGACGGCGACGACGGGCACGCGCTTGTCGCGCGGGCGCTCGTTGAAGCGGCGGATCAACTCGCCCGCGACGCCATTGACGTCGCGCGAGAGCCCCGCGCCAAACAGCGCGTCGATGATGAAAAGAGCGCCCTCGCCCGCTTCGACGTTGAGCGCGTGAACCGGACCCGACCAACGCTGCGCCGCCTCCGCCGCGTCGCCACGCAGCGCCTCGCGCTCGCCCAGCAGATGCACGGTAACGCTCCAGCCCCAGTCGCGCAGCAGGCGCGCGGCGATGAAACCGTCGCCGCCATTATTTCCGGGGCCGCAAAACACATCGACCGGCCCGCGCGGAAAACGCGCCGCGCAAGCTTCCGCGACGGCGCGGCCGGCGTTTTCCATAAGAACGATGCCGGGAATGCCGCGCTCGATCGTCATGCGATCGGCGCGCGACATCTCATCGGTGGTGAGGAGCGCCTGGGGGGCGTCGGAGAGAGTGGCCATGAGGTGGCATCATAGCGATGCCGGAGGATATGGGGAGAGGGAATTGAGCGCGTTGCAAGGCTCACCCTCATTCCATCGCGCTCCTCATACATCGCGCCTCCTCGCGCTCGCAATACACATCTTTCCGTCTTGGGGGTTGACCCGAAAAATCAGGCCGTCATGCTCTGCGCGGGCGAATTCGGATAGGCATCGGGGAAAACGGCGCATGCGTTTGAGCTGGAATGAGATTCGCGCTCGCGCCGCGCGATTCGCGGACGAGTGGAAGGACGCCCATTACGAGCGGGGCGACACGCAGACTTTCTATAATGAGTTTTTCGAAGTCTTCGGCATCACGCGCCGTCGCGTCGCCAGCTACGAAGCGCCGGTCAGGCTCCTCGGCGAGAAGCGCGGCTTCGTCGATCTCTTCTGGAAGGGCACTCTGCTCATCGAGCAAAAGAGCGCGGGACGCGATCTCGCCAAGGCCAAGCGG
>DASYEM010000143.1:0-3367 GCA_036499025.1 Parvibaculum sp.
TCAAAAGGGCAAGCAGAAGAATTATCCTGCGCAGAATACCGGGTGGGCGATGGAGTCCGCGCTCGATCTCGACATGGCGAGCGCGATGTGTCCGAACTGCCGGATATGGCTCGTCGAAGCGGACAGCAATTCTTTCAGGGACCTCGCCGCCGCGGTCGATACCGCAGCCCGTCTCGGCGCGCATGCGATCTCGAATTCCTATGGCAGCAGCGAGTCCGGCACATCGGCCTATGAAAGCCACTACGACCATCGCGGCATCGCAATCACCGCAAGCGCGGGCGATGGCGGCTTCGGCACCGTGCAATTCCCCGCAACGTCGCCGCATGTCATCGCCGTCGGCGGAACACACCTGGTACCGGCCACGAACGCGCGCGGCTGGACCGAGACGGCGATCGGGGGCGGCGGCTGCAGCACGGTCTACCCGAAGCCCGCCTGGCAGACCTACCCGGGCTGTTCGAAGCGTGTCGTCGCCGATATCGCCGCTGTGGCCGATCCCGCGACCGGCGTCGCGGTCTATGGCCCGGTGTCGGACACGATGTCGGGCTGGGTGGTGCTCGGCGGCACGAGCGTGGCGGCGCCGATCATCGCCGGCGTCTATGGCGTCAATGGCCACCTCGTGACCTATGCGAGCGATCTCTATACCAACGCGACGAAGCTTTTCGACATCACGTCAGGCATGGGCGCGGGGCCCGGCTATGACCCGGCGACTGGATTGGGCACGCCAAGGAGCGCAAAAGCGTTCGGAGAACGCTAAACCAGCGTGAAATCCTTCGGGTCCGGCTTGATCGTCGCGTTCCAGTAATCGACGAGCTTGAACGGCCAATTCTGGCTGACGCGGCCGAGCGAATTCTTGTACCAGCTCTTCGCGTCGGGAATGCCCCACGCCATCTTTGCGTTCTCGTCATCGACGCGCTTGTTGAAATCGTCGTGGATGTCGCTTTTGACTTCCATCGTCTTCGCGCCCGTCTCTGCCAGGAGCTTCAACGCATTGACGATGTAGCGCACGCTCGCTTCGGAGAAGAAGATGATCGAGCCGTTGACGACGATGTTGGTGTTCGGCCCGTAGATCGTGAAGAAATTCGGGAAGCCCGGCACCGTCATGCCGAGATAGGCGCGCGCATCGCCCTTCCAGCGATCGTGCAGCTCGACGCCACCCCGCCCGACAATCTTGTAGGTGCGCAGGAAGTCGCTCGCGTGGAAGCCAGTGCCGTAGATGATGACATCGACCGCATGCTCGACGCCGTCCTTGGTGCGTACACCGTTCGGTGTGATCTCCGCGATGCCATCGGTGATGAGATCGACATTGCCGCGCGCCAGCGCCGCGAGATAAACGCCATTGTCGCGCACCGAACGCTTCGCGCCGAAGGGATAATCCGGCGTGACCTTCGCCAGGAGATCGGGCCGCGCGGGAATCTGCTCGCGCATCTTCTCGATCAGCATGGTGCGCAGCATCTCGTTCATCGGCGAAACGGAGCGCGAGGTGTCGTTCCACTGCGGATCGACGGCGATGGCGTCTAGGATGCCGTCGGTCAGCGTCCAGAACAGCCAGAAGCGGTACCATTTGTCGTAATAGGGGACGTGCTCAAGGATCCACTTTTTCCCCTCGGCGACCTTGTCGTGATAGTTCGGCGTCGGGCCGAGCCACGGCGCGGAGCGCTGGAACACCAGCATCTTGCCGACCTTCGGCGCGATCTCCGGGATGACCTGGAACGCGGTCGCGCCGGTGCCGATCACGGCAACACGCTTGCCGGTGAGATCGACATCGTGCCGCCAGCGCGCGGTGTGGAACGCGGGCCCCTTGAACGACCCCACGCCCTTGATGTCCGGCATCTTCGGCTGGTTGAGCTGGCCGACCGCGCTGATCACCGCATTGGCGGTGAGCGTTTCCTCTTTGCCGGCCTTGTCGCGGATTTTCACGTTCCACTGCGAGGTTTTCTCGTCGAACACCGCCTCGCTGACCGTGGTCTCGAAGCGGATATGCGCACGCAGCCCATGCTTGTCCGCCATGCGGCGGAAATAATCGTAGAGCACGTCCTGCGTCGAGAAATGATACGGCCACGCATGGTTCGGCTCGAACGAGAACGAATACATGTGATTGGGATTGTCGACGCGGCAGCCGGGATAGGCGTTCTCGAACCACGTCCCGCCGACATCGGCGTTCTTGTCGACGATGACGAAATGCACACCTGCCTGCTTCAGGCGGATCGCCGACAGAATCCCCGACATCCCCGCGCCGACGATGACGACCTTCATCTTCGCCGCCGCATCGCGCAGCTTCGGCGTATCCCATTTCGGCTGGCGCGTATCCTCGACCGAGATGCCGAGCTCCTCGGTGAGCAGCGGCATGTAGCGCTCGGGAATCTCCGCGCCGGCGATGAAGTTCATCATCTTCGCGATCGTCGCCGCATCCGGCGGCGGCGGAAGTTTCTTTCCCGCGTCGAGCTCAAGCAGCGCCGTCTTCGCCGCGTCGCGCACCCATTGCTGCTTCTCCGGCGAAAGCCCGCCCTGCCCGTCGCCGAAGAAATCATAGACCGGCTTCATATCGTCAGTAAGAAACGCGGCATCGCCGGTCAGATGCACCAACGCCATCATCAGCGACGGAATATGCGCATCCTTAAGCGCCCACTCGATCTCGGAAGCACGGTCGTTCGGTTTGGCAGCGGCGCTCATGGCTTCTTCCCGGATATGTTTTGCTGAAAGCATAGGCGCGCGAGGCTGTGTGTCCAGCACGCTTATCGGGCGCTTCCGTCAAGGAAAGTCAGAGACTTTTTCGAGGCTGACTTGGAAAAAATTTGGCGCCGCTGAGGCCGATTTTTCGTAATACAATTATTGACGAAGCCGAATTATCGTATTACATTTATTCGCAATGAAGCGGCTGACCTGGGACGAAAGCAAGCGCAAATCCAACCTGAAAAAGCACGGCTTGGATTTCGCTCATGTCGCGGATTTCGATGAAGGCAGCGCCCTGACGTTTGAAGACAGGCGCGGCCTGACCGATCCGAAATTCGCTTATGCCGAGCCACGCTATCTGTCGCTCGGTCTGATGCGCGGAAAATTGGTGATGCTCGTCTATTCGGAAACCAGAACAGGCTGGCGCGTCATCAGCCTCAGGCTCGCAACGGAAGAGGAAGGTAGACTATGGCTCGGAAAGTGATCGTGGATGATGAAGCGCCGGAGATCACGGCGGAAATGTTCGCCAAGATGCGCCCCATGAAGGACGTCACCCCCGGCATGGCACAGGCGATCAAGGCGCTGCGGGGGCGCCCCAAGGTGGAAAATCCGAAGCAGGTTGTTTCGATCCGCATGAGCGCAGCCGCCGTGAAACGCTGGAACGGGCTGGCTAGAGAAGACCGCGCAAAGCTGGTCG
>DASYEM010000144.1:0-27159 GCA_036499025.1 Parvibaculum sp.
CCAAAGCGTTTCAGCATGAGGATGGGCATTGGGGCACCTCTGGGGTCGTTTGAAACTCGTGCTCAAGTTTAAGGGTCGGCTTCGCTTGGAGCCAGTCCTTAAACGGGTACTTAATGCGCCGCGCCGTCGAACGTCTTGCTGTCGTTTTTGAGCGTCGAGCGGATCAAGGCGACGGTTGCCTCGCGCTCCTTGCGCTTGGTGTTGCGGAAGGCGGGCTGGGAGAGGGCGCCAAGCTCGCGGGCGCGGCCAAGGGCGGTTTCCATCAGCGTGGCGACCGGAGCGGTCTGATCGAGATAGCCGATCTTTGCGGCCTCAACGGGATTGTAGATGCGCGCCTGCGTGACAGCGGCGGTCAGATGGTTTGCGGCAAGGCGGTCGCGGGCGAGTTCGAGGCCGAAGACCGGCATGGTCATGCCGATGGCGACTTCGGGCAGGCCGATCTTGAAATCGCCCTCGACGCCGATGCGGACGTCGGCGGCCAGCAGCAGCAAGCCGCCTGCGGCCAGCGCGTGACCCGTGCAGCCGATGACGATGGGAAGGGCATGCGTGTAGATGTCCATGAGCAGCTCGGCGCCCGAGGTGACGAGCGGCGCTACGTGCTCCGGGCCCGCCGCCATGACTTCGAGATCGAAGCCCGCGCAGAAACGCTTTTCGCGACCCAGCAGCAGAACAGCTTTGGCTTCGCCCTCGGCGCGGATGAGCGCGGCCTTCAGCGCGTCGATCATGGTGTGGCCGAGCGCATTGGCGCGACCGTCGTCCATGGTCAAGACGGCGATGCCGTCATTCAGTGTGTAGTCGAGAATCTGCGCAGCCATCTTTGTCCCCCATAAACGATGCGGGGCAGTCTAGAGAGGCTTGATGGCGACGGGAAGGAGCGTTCAGCCGAAGGGGCGGGAGAGGGCGCTGGCGCGCTCGGGAATATCGGTGAAGGCGATGGCGATGCCTTCTTCCGTATGGCGCACGACGCGGCCTTTCATGCGGCCGATCGAGACGTTGGTGCCGATGGGCGCGCGCAGCTCTGTCGCGACATTGGCGCCGCCGAGCGACATATCGACGATGCGGCACGGCGCGGTGCGACCGTCGGGCAGCGTCAGAACGGAGCTTTCCTCGATGCCAGCTTCGGCCGGCGCATAGCGCGCGAAGGCACGGGCGCTGGCGCCCTTGTTGTCGCCTTTGGCATAGGCGGCGAGACGTTCGGCGACACGGTCGCGGCGGGCGCCGCTCAGCGCCGTTTCAATGGCAAAGCCGCCGTCGAAGACGCGAACAACGTCGCCTTCGAAACGGCCAAAATCGTCGAGATAGACAATGAGATGCGCGCCCATCGAGACCTGCGTGTCGCACATCAAGGCGATGCCGGACAACGACATGTCGCGAATGGCACAATCGTGCTCAGACCCGTCGGGCGCGAGGAAGCGTCCTTTTACAGTCACGGGCACGCGCGGGTGGCGGCGCCGTTCCTGGCCTGTCGGCTGATCAGTCGTCATTGCTTCAAGCTCATCTTCGCGCCTCGACTTGAGACGGCGCTCCTCACCGGAGGATATGCCAGCAGGGTTAATGAAAATTTATCGCCAAGGCCATGGCAAACAGGGAATTTCACCGATTTGCTCCCTTTTGACTGGATTCAGGAAGAAATGACGCTTGCGTCAGCTTTCATGATTGCTGACAATTCGGTCAAATCCGACCATTCAAGGGAATCGGGGTCGCGCAGAGCGGCGTTCAAGGGCGCATAGAAAGCCCGGAGACGGATTCCCTGCAGGCGAGTAACGAGAAAGTCCAGGAAACACCATGAGCGACTTCGACTACATCATCATCGGCGCGGGCAGCGCCGGCTGCGTTCTCGCCAATCGTCTGTCCGAGAATCCGGCGAACAAGGTTCTGCTGCTGGAAGCGGGCGCCAAGGATACGAACTTCATGATCCACATGCCGGCCGGCGTCGGCGGGCTGATCGGAACCGAGACCGTCAACTGGTACTATTACACGGAAGGCCAGCCGCACCTCAACAACCGCAAGCTTTTCTGGCCGCGCGGCAAGGTGCTTGGCGGTTCGTCGTCGATCAACGGCATGATTTATATTCGCGGTCATGCGCGCGATTACGACCTCTGGCGCCAGATGGGCCTTGAAGGCTGGGGCTTTTCCGATGTGCTGCCGTATTTCCGGCGCTCGGAAGGCAACCAGAATGGCGGCAGTGCTTTCCACGGCGGTGAAGGCCCGCTCGGCGTTTCCAATGCCATGAAGAGCAATGTGTTGTTCGATGCTTTCGTCGAGGCGGGCAAGCAGGCCGGTCATCCCTATACGGATGACTTCAACGGCCCGCAGCAGGAGGGCATGGGTCCCTACCAGACGACGATCAAGAACAACAAGCGTTGCAGCGCGGCAGTCGCCTATCTCGTGCCTGCGCTCAACCGTCCGAACCTCAAGGTCGAGGTCGAGGCGCTGACACATCGCATTCTGTTCGAGGGCAAGCGCGCCGTCGGCGTCGAATATGTCCAGAAGGGCGAGCGCAAGACGGTAAAGGCGAGCAAAGAAGTCATTC
The DNA here is from genome assembly GCA_036499025.1 of Parvibaculum sp. Lineage (GTDB taxonomy): Bacteria > Pseudomonadota > Alphaproteobacteria > Parvibaculales > Parvibaculaceae > Parvibaculum. The sequence continues at coordinate 2,534 of DASYEM010000144.1, forward strand.
TTTCCGGCGGCGCGGTCAACTCGCCGCAGGTGCTGCTGCTCAGCGGCATCGGGCAGGGCGAGTATCTGCGCAAGTTCGGCATCGACGTCGTGGCCGATCTGCCGGGCGTCGGCCAGAACCTTCAGGATCATCTCGACAGCACCGTGATCTATGAATGCAAGCTGCCGATCACGTTGCACGCCCAGACGAAGCTGGTGCGCCAGCTTCTCACCGGCATGCAATACACATTCTTCAAAACGGGCGTCGCCGCCTCGCAGGGGCTTGAATCCGGCGCCTTCCTGAAGACGCGCCCGGAGCTTGAAATCCCTGATATCCAGATCCATTTCGTCGCGGCGATGATGCGCGACCATGCGCGGACAAAGTCGGACCGGCACGGCTTTACGGTGCATGTCTGCCAGCTTCGCCCGGAAAGCCGAGGCTATGTGGCGCTGAAGTCGCTCGATCCGTCCGATCACGCGCTTATTCAGCCGAACTACCTTGCCACTGAAACCGACCGCAAGACGATGCGCGACGGCGTGCGCATGGTGCGCGAGATCGTGGCGCAGCGGGCGATGGATGCTTATCGCGGACCTGAATTCTGGCCGGGCGCCGACAAGCAGAGCGATGCCGAAATCGATGCCTGGATCCGCGAAAGCGCCGAGACGATCTATCATCCGGTCGGCACGGCCAAGATGGGCAACGATCCGATGGCGGTCGTCGATACGAAGTGCAAGGTGCACGGGATCGAAGGCCTGCGCGTCGTGGACGCTTCCGTGATGCCGACGCTCGTTGGCGGCAACACGAACGCGCCGACGATCATGATCGCCGAAAAGATTTCGGACGACATTCTCGGCAAGGCGGCGCTTTCGCCCGAGCATGTGACGATCGCCGAAGACCGTCGCGGCGCCGCCGCCTGATCTTTAGCGCATAAGAAAAAGGGCCGGGTCCTTGATGGACACCGGCCCTTTTGTTTTGCGGGGTGCAGCCGCAAAGAAATCCTATTGCTGTTCGCTCGAACCCATCGCCGCTTTCACCAGCCGGAGATAGGAACGCTCGCTCCTGAGCGGCGGGCGACGGTTGGCGAGACTTGAAATATGCGCCGATACGAGCGGCGGCTTTTCGCGGACGAGGCGGCGGGCGGCTTCGACCGCGCGCTCGCGTTTCGGCATCCGCTCGGGGTCGAGGATTTGAAGCCGGTCGATCCATTGGCGGGCGAAGAGATGATCGCCGATCCAGGGAAATTCATCGACGGGGACCGCGGCGCCGAGGACGCGGGTGATGGCGCCGTTGTCCTGCGCGAGCGGCAGCAGGATCATTTCGAAAGTCGCTTCGCGGTGATCGTTGGTCGCCGCCGTGTATTCGACGATGCTGATATTGGCATTGGCGGTGACGTCGGCGAGCGCGTGGCCGAGGCTCGCGTGACAATCTTCCTGCCACATCGAAAGCAGATTGTGATTGCGGAACTCCATGCCATAGACGCCGCAAAGGCCCGTGCCCGCGAGGCGGAAACGATAGGTCAGTGCATCCTCGCGCTCGAGGATGAAAACGTGGGGAAGAATGCGCTTGATGTCGCCGGGCTGAATTTCGCTGCGCAGCGGCGCGGGACGGCCCGCGCGCATCGCGTTCCAGTAATCGAAGAGCGCATTTATCGTCTTGTGTTTCATATCACTACAACCCCTGCCCAGGATTTCTCGCCCGGCCGGGAAGTTTCCCGATGCTCTCCTTGAGAAAAGGAGTGCCCCATAGCGAGAATGCTAACTCAATCAAAGCGGAACGTCCCGTTTCGGGCCGTTCTTTTTTGAATTCTTTCCGAAGCGGCCTCGCGTTCCGATGCGGAACAGGTTGCGCGGCAACACCGGGTTACGAGCGTGAGGGAGCAGAAAGCGTGCCAGCTAGATCGGGGCGCGCGCAAAGGAGCCGCGATGTTGATTTTCGTCGCGGAAATGCTTGAGTTTCGGTGTCGTTCTCTTCTTCTAAGCCTCTGACACATGTCGGCTTAGTGACAGTTCGTTAACAGACATTAACCGAAACGAGACGACGCGAGCCTGTAGCCGTTCGGCACGGGAGATGCGGAGAAGGAGGTACTTTCTCGTTCTGGTGCGGCTTTTGGAGCGGCACGGCTTCTGCAATGGGGGGGTAAGCGCACTCAAGGGCGCATCAGATTGGGTCCATGTGGATCAGGAGATTAAAGATGAAACAAAGAGCCCCCCTCATCTCGACACTCGCGTTCACCTTCGCGGTTGGCCTTGGCGCCTTCGCGTTCATGGGAAGCGCGCCCGCTTTTGCCGGTGGACATGGTGGCACGCCGCCCGACGAAGATTGCGGTTGCGAGACGCCCCCGCCGCCTCCGCCGCCGGAAGATTGCGGCTGCGACGACAATGACGACCACGGTCATGGCCATGGCGGCGGCAAGAACATCAACTGGAACGAAAACAGCAACTGGAACGAAAACACGAACACAAATACCAACACCAACACCAACACCAACACGAATACGAATAACGTCGTTGTTAATGTGAACGTCGACTCGAGCTCCAGAGCTTCGGCTTCGGCCAATGCCGTTGCCAACTCGAACCTTGCGAGCGATATCTCGGGCGGATCGACGAGCTCATCGGGCAGCCGCAGCGCCAGCCGTTCCGGCGGTTCGGGCTTTGGCATCGGCAATGGCAATGGCAGCGGCGGCGGTGGCGGCAGCTACTACGTCGCGGCTCCGGCCCCGATGTCGATGGGTGCGCTCAACGTGGTGGTTCGTGAGCAGTTGGTGATGAAGCCGATCAAGGGCGTCTGCGTCAGCGCGAAGGGTCTCGAGGAGATGGCGCTCTATTCGACGCCGACTCGCGAGTTCTCGCCGAAGGATGAAGCGGAAGTCTTCCATTGCCTTCCGGGCGACATGCTGGTGGCGACGATCGGCCGGATGATCGGTTCCGACGATCAGCACAGCGCCAATTATGAAGGCGGCTATGTCATCGAATGCCATGAAGGCGAAGCTCTTCGCTATGGCGCCAACGGTCTCTCCTGCGCTCCGACGCAGGGTCGCGCCAGCCGCTCCGATGCGGCGAGCGAAGGCCGCCAGGGTTTCGCGGAAGTCTTCATCCGCAAGTCCGAACGCGCCGAAGCAACCGCCAGCAATGCCGGCGTGGGCATGGCTTCTTACAGCGGTGGCGTCGGCTACTAAGACAAAGCGGCCAGACAGGGCTCCTGGCTATGACGGGGAGGGCGAAAGCTCTCCCCGTTTTGCCGTCCGGGGTTTAGCCGCGCAGGGTCTTGTAGAAGATCGTGGTCGGGCAGGGCGGACCATCGGGCAGCAGCGCGTAGTCAGGGATTTCTCCGCAACGCTGCCAGTCCTGCCGTTCATAGAGGCGTTCGGCGTCTTCGCTTGCCGTATCGAGCACCAGAAGCGTCTTGCCAGCCTCAAAGGCGGCGCGCTCGGCGGCGGCGAGAAGCGCCGCACCTATGCCACGCCGTCTGCCGCGCCGATGCACAAGCATCTTTGAGAGGTCGCCGCGATGCGGTTGATTTTCCGGTTGCGCCCATATCACCTGAACCGTGCCGATGATCGTGCCATCAGTGTCTTCGGCGGCGAGCACGACGCGTTCATCGCGCGCCAGGCTTTCGGACACGTTGCGCCAGAAGACTTCCGCCTTGGCGCGGGTCATCGGGTGCATGAAACTGACGGATGCGCCGCCCTCCACGCAGTCGATGAGGACATCGCTTAATTCTTGAATTTCGGGCTCGCCAATGACTTTCAGCGACCGGATGCGAACGATGTCAGGCATTTCACTTACCGGGAATGATACGGCCTTTGACGCCGGGCAAACTCCGCCTTTCACTTGATAGCTTACTCCGAAAGCCCTATTTCTGGACAGACCGGGACGGCCCGGTTCTCTTCCAGTTTCATGACGGGGACGGCCTCGTCGCATTTCAGATGGAGTGCGATATGGCGTGGTTGATTCTGGCGGTAGCCGCCGTGATCGAGGTGTTCTGGGCCTGGACGCTGAAGGCGAGCGAGGGTTTCACCCGCTGGCCGATTGTCGCGCTGATGCTGCTCGCCATGCTGGCGACGACCTGGCTTCTTTCCATGGCGACGAAGACGCTCCCGCTCGGGACGGCCTATTCGATGTGGACGGGGGCGGGCATCGTCGGGTCGGTCGCGGTCGGTATTTTGGTCTTTGGTGAAGAAGCCAGTTTCCTGCGGCTTGGCGCCATCGCTCTCATCGTTTGCGGAATCGTGTTGCTGAAAGTCGCGGAGGCATGAGTTGCTTTCCTGCATCGGCTCTTCCGAAATAGTCGTCCGCATAGTGAATATGGGGTTGGCAACAATCCGACTCAGGCGTATGAGAACGCGCATGAACAACGTCCGCAAATTTTCAGCTGAACGCTTTGGTACCTACTCGCCTTCGGGGCCGAGTCGTATCCGCCTGCGCTGATTGCGTTTGCGAGATTTGACGAAGAGCCCCACCAAACCGGTCGGGGCTCTTGTCGTTTCAGGGCTCCGCCGGTGGTTTCAACCTCGAAATCACGGAGTCCGACATGTTGCATTCTTCAAATTCCACAACCTGCCTGCGGCCCGGAACCGAACGACGCGGATTTTTCGGTACGCGATGAATCTCGCGTGCTGCTGCAGCCTTAGTTCAGCCTAGCCGCATCTGATCGACGACCATTTGCAGAGACTGACGGACGCGAAACCTCGCGGCGCCGATCGGGGATCTGCGCATTGAAGGGGAGAGACTTATGTTTACGTTGCCTATCCGCTCTTTCAGGTGGAGCACAGAGAACGCCCGCGTCCTTGGGGTCGCGGGTGCGCTTGTTCTGTTTCTTTGCCTGAAGGTGCGGGCTGATCCGCAGGCCGATGTTTTTGCCGTTCTGGCTTTCGTGCTGCCTGCGCTTGAAGTGACGATGTTTGCGGGCATCTTCGCCGTCTACAAGGACAGCATCGCCGATGTGGAGGATCGGTTGAGGGGGCTTGCGGCTTTGCCGATCTGGTTCGGGCTTTGCCTGGCGATCATCTGGCTCAACGCCGCCTTCGTGCGGGCGGGGATTGATGCCTATGTGAAACTTGGCGTGCCGCCCGCTTACGACTTCACGTTGTAGAGAACGAACAAAAAAGGGGGAGGGTAAAAACCCTCCCCTGAAGTTTGTATCTCCCGACCGCCTTGGGTGCCCCCCATGAGCGGTCGGGTTCTGTCCGATGAAGCCCGGACAGCGGCTCTCAAGACCCGGCCTTGGCCGGTGGCAACCTGAGGGATGGAGCCGATGGCGCGGCACTCCGTGCCATCGGCGAATTTCGGTGGATTAGTTGGCGCTGCCGCGAAGGCCGCTGTTGTCGATGTCGGCGTAATAGGCGTAGGGCGCGTTGTCGACTTTGGCGGGGCGCTGCTGCTGGACCGGAGCGGCTTCGGCAGTGCGGGTCTCGTTGACGGGGGCCATGCGGGCGCCATCGGGGTAGGACTGGCGGTAATCGATCTTGCCCATCGGGTCGTTGTTCTTGCCAGCGAAGCGATCGCAATCGGTCGGTTTCACGTGGTAGAGCGGAACCAGCATCTTCAGGACGGCGCGTTCGATCACGGAGCGGACGGCGAGCTGGATCGGTTCCTGGGCGCTTTCACCGGCGCCGATCTCGAAGAGATTGCCGCCGAGGAAGTCGAAGACGCCGGCGCTGACTTCATGGCCAACGATCTGCTTCTGGTAAGAGACGAAGTCCACGACTTCGAGCGTGCGGCTATTCACGAGGCGCAGGTCGAGGCCGATGTTCATGACGTAGAGCTTGCCACCGGCGGAAGCGCCCCAGCCCGTCGAGGATGAGCTGGCAACCGAAGCATCGACGCCGCCCGAACGAATGTTGAAGTTCAGCTCGGTGATGCCGCCGACGAGGTAGAAGTCGCTGCCACGGATTTCACCGGCGAAGATCTTGCGATAGTCGCCGCTGCTCTGCTGGTCGCCGGACTGGCCGTCGCCGATGAGCTTGTTGTTCGTGTATTTGAGTTCGAGTTCGGTGATCGACGTGTCGTAACGCTCGACGAGCGGCACGCCGGCCTTGCCGAGAGCGGACATGGCCATCAGCGACGCGCCTTGCGTCAGCTTGCGGCCAGAGCCGTCGGCTTCTTCCTTGCCCGTGTAGTCGCGGATATTGCCGACCGCGATGCGCATCGTCTGTTCGTTGCTGTTGACCTTCGTGGCAACGCAGCGAAGAGCGCTGGAATAGGGTGTTTCATTGTTGATGACCGGAGCGTTGCCCATCGGCGCCGTGTAGCGGCCGTCGGAGCCGGCGCTGGGGCTGATGCAACCCGTCAAGGCGAAGGCGACGGACAGAGCGCCCAGCGTGCGCATGGGCAGCTTCTTGTTGGCCAGTATCGTCTTTGCGGTGTTGAACACGGTATCGTCTCCTGGTTGCCATTTTCTCGTCGGGGAGGCGCTGGCGATCGTTTCGATCTGTCTCAGTGCCGCGACGTTGAAGTCTGACCCTGTGAGTGCAACCGGTATGCCAGCGGTGATGGTTCGCTGAGATGCGTGGAAAGCCGCAGGTTTCTGCGCTTTTCTGCGAGGCGGTTTCGAGGTGTCCCGATTTCGCCCGGCGCCTTGGCATGGGAATCGAGATTTGAAACGTCTCGCTTCGATACGCGGGCCAGACCTCGCGGCTGTGTCCACAGGTGGGGCGGTCGGCTTGCAGCCCGGCGCGACGCGAGCGACACTCCCGCCCGACATCATCAATGAGAAGGGACTGAACCCTTGGCCACCCTTGAGTTCTTCTATGACTGTTCGAGCCCCTGGACTTATCTCGCCTTCAGCCGCATCGAAGCGCTGGCAAAGCGGACGGGCGCGACGATTGAATGGCGGCCCATTCTCGTCGGCGGCATCTTTAACGAAGTGAACCAGACCGTTTACGAAAATCGTGCCAATCCGCACCCGGTGAAAGGGCGTTATTACGTCAAGGATCTGCGCGACTGGGCGAAGTATTGCGGCGTTGAAATCGGCCAGCCGCCGGTCTTCCCGGTGCGCTCCATCGATGCGATGCGCGCGGCTATCGTCGCAGACGGGGAGGGCAAGTTGCCGGCCTTTTCCTGGGCGACGTTTCGGACCTATTGGGGCGAACTCAAGGATATCAGCCAGCCGGACGTGTTGGCGGCGATCTGCGCCGAGGTCGGGCTCGACTGGAACATGGTTAGCAAAAGAATAAAGGACGACGACATCAAGGCGCAGTTGCGTAAGAACACGGAAGAAGTGATTGCGCGCGGGGGCTTCGGCTCGCCGACCATGTTCGTCAACAAGACGGACATGTATTTCGGCAACGACCGGCTGCCGCTCGTGGAGGCGGCCCTTTCTCATGGTTAATCTCGACGACGAGCTCGCGCGCACCAAAGAGCCGCCGGCCTTCAATGCGCCCGGCATCGTGCTGGCGCTCATCGCGGCCGTGATCGGCGCCTATGCGATCTTCGCGTGGCTGCCGGATAAGAAGCAGGAAGAACTGCTTATTCTCTTCGCGCTTTTTCCGGCGCGCTTCATTCCCCCCGCGGCGCATCCCGACATGATCTTTCCGGGTGGCTTCGCGGGCGATTTGTGGACGCTCATCAGCTACACCTTCATGCATGGAAGCTGGACGCATGTGATCGTCAATTGCGTCTGGCTGCTTGCCTTCGGCAGTCCGGTTGCCCGGCGCGTCGGCGCGGTGCGTTTCGCTCTTTTCTATTTCATGTGCGGGATCGTCGGCGGGCTGACCCATGTTTTCCTGAATGGCGGCTCGCTGATGCCTGTTGTCGGCGCTTCGGCGGCGATTTCGGGTTTGATGGGCGGGGCGGCGCGTTTTGTCTTTCTGGCTGACGGCCCGCTTGGCGGGTTGGGCGGCAATGCCGGGCCGAGTTCGGCGCCGCGTGCGCAGGCGAGCATCGGCCGGGCCCTCACCGACAGGCGGGTGCTGATTTTCGCAGCGGTCTGGATCGGGCTCAATTTTCTCTTCGGCCCGACCGGCATCACCATGACGGGCGAGGCGGCCAATGTCGCCTGGGAGGCGCATCTCGGCGGTTTTCTTGCTGGACTTTTCTTCTTCGGCTTTTTCGACCCTTACCGGACCTCGCCCTCGGGCGGGCCGGGGAATGTCGGCTATGGAGAATGGACCGGGCGCGATCCGCGTTGACGTTGAAATGCGGCGCGCGATAACCACATGACGGATGGGCCCATCTTTGCGGGCGGCATGCGTGGAGGAAAGCAACGATGAGCGATACGTCGACGTCCGATGTGAGTACCGAAGAGCCGCTATGGCTGCGCTTTGTCTATATGCTTGGTTTCGGCTTTCTCGCGCATATCGCCTTTTCGTTGGCGCTCTTTCTCGGCGTCGTGCAGATCGTTCTGCTGGTTGCCAGGAAAGAAAAGAATGATGAGCTTTTGAATTTCAGCCGCAACCTCTTTCAATATGTCGGCGAGTGCCTGGCCTTCGTCGTCTTCGCGCGCGATGAAAAGCCGTTTCCGCTCGGCAAGTTTCCAAACGTCAATGTTTAGGATCGACACCCGCCAGTGAGGCGAGCTTGGCGAGGCCTTTTTCGGTGAGTACGCCGCGCATCATTGAAAAGCAGGTGAAGCTGAAGCGCTCCTGTGCAGCTTCCGCGCTCGCATAGAAGCCCGCGAGTTCGAGGCTGCAAAGCCCGTGCACGGTTGCCCAGAAGGCATCCGCGATCATCATCGTATCGACGTCGGACGGGAAGCTGCCATCGTCGATGCAGGCCTGCACCGCATCATGCAGATTTTGATATGAGGCGTAACGCGAGATGCCGCGCGCGGGTGGGTTCGACGAACGCTCCTCGTGGCGGATCGTTTCGCTCACCGGCATGGTGACGCTGATCATCAGCGCATAATAAGACGGGTTGTCGAGCGCGAAGCGGCGATAGGCGCGGCCAAGTCCTTCGAGCCAAAGCAAAGGCTCGGGCGATTTCGGCACGGCGTTCTGCGCGGCGGCGAGGCGATCGAAAGCTTCTTCGAAAAGCGCCGTGATCAATCCCTCCTTGCCACCAAAGGCCGTGTAGACGGCCATGGTGGAGGTCCCGACATTGGCTGCGAGTTTGCGCAATGAAATCGCGTCAGGCCCGCCGCGCATCAGCATTTCGCTGGCCGCATCGAGCAGCGCTGCACGCTGGGCGTTGCGGCGCTTGTCGACTGTGCTTGTGTCGGGGCTTTCGTCGAGACTCATCAATTTATTCTCCAATCCCCTCTATCGGTCAGGCTTGACGGGCTGTCCAGCTCTAGTTTATAACACCGTTATAGACAAAATGATCCCCCGGAGGAGGCGCCCGTGTCGAAGCCATTTCCCAAAGACCCGCTGCTGCAGGAGAACTTCGCTCCCGTCATGGCGGAGTGCGATGCGCCCGACCTCGTGGTCGTCGAGGGAGAGATTCCGCGAGAGTTGGCGGGCACGCTCTATAGGAACGGACCAAACCCCATGTTTCCGCCGCTCGGAAATGAACATCATTGGTTTTTGGGCGAGGGAATGATCCACGCGATCAATGTGGAGGGCGGAAAAGCGAGCTATCGCAACCGCTGGGTGCATACCGACCAGTACAAGGCCCAGCGCAAGGCGGGCCAACGACTCTTCTCCACAGGCTTCGGCGAGCCGTCGCTGCCCGAGACCGAGGGCATCAAGCGCAATGTCGCCAATACCAATATCGTCTGGCATGGCGGCAAGCTGCTGGCCATTGACGAGGGCAGCCAGCCGGTGGCGATGGATGGCGACACGCTGGAGACAAAAGGGTCATGGACTTTCGATGGCAAATACGAAGGCCCCATGACGGCGCATCCGAAGTTCGATCCGAAGACCGGCGAGATGCTTTTCTTCGGCTATATGGCGGCGGGACCGGGCACGCCCGACATTTCCTATCAGGTCGTCGATGCGAGCGGAAAGATGACGCGCTCGGAGATGTTCAAAGCGCCTTACGCCAGCATGGTGCATGACTTCATCACCACCGACGAGCATGTGATCTTTCCGATTTTTCCCGCGACCATCGACGTCGAACGCATCATGAAGGGCGGACCGACGATCGCGTGGGATCCCTCGGTCGGCACGCGCATCGGCATCATGGCGCGCGACGCCAGCGTCGATACGATCCGCTGGTTCGAGGGCGACGCCTGTTACGTCTATCATCCGATGAATGCCTATACCGTGCATCGTGACGGCAAGACGCTGGTGATTGCCGATGTGATGAAATATGAGCGCGTGCCGTTGTTCCCGAATGCCGATGGCAGCAGAGCTGCGGTGGGGTTGTCGGAGCAGCCGTCCATGCTGGTGCGCTGGACTTTCGATCTGGACGGCAACAGCAACAGTTATACGGAAGAAGCGCTGAACGATCTGGGCGGCGATTTCCCGCGCCTGGATGAACGCTTTACCGGCCACGACTATCGCCACGGCTTTTATGCGGCGATCACGGGTGAGCCGGGCAAGGGCAAACCGTTCGATACGCTGGTTCATGCCGACATGAAGACGGGACGCCGCACGGAATATCATCCCGGCACCGGCAAATATGTGATGGAGCCGGTTTTCGTTCCGCGCAAGGCGAGTGCGGCGGAGGGTGACGGTTGGGTCGTCTCGCTGCTTTACGATCAGGCGCGCAACCTGAGCGACTTCATCGTGCTCGACACGGACGATATCTCGAAGGGTCCGATTGCGCGTGTCGAATTGCCGACGCGCGTGCCTTTCGGCTTTCATGGGAACTGGCGCGGAGCGGCCTGACGGTCAGAAGAGCGGTTCCTGATAGACGGGTTCGCCGTCAATGCGGATTCCCTTGATCGCCGCTTCGCCGTCGGAGGCGAGCGCCACGTCGACCGAGAGGTTGCGGGCGTTGCGTTCTTCTTCGAGCGTGCGGCCTTCGCCTTCGGGGACGAAATAGCTTTCGATGCCATAGGCCACGCTGATGGTCGAGGGATCGCGCGACTGATCGACGACTCGCCCGCGGATGATTTTGTGGCCGACGCCCGGTGTTGGATAGTTGTGATAGATGGCGACGGCATTCCAGGTGCCGACGCCTGCGGCCAGCTCGATATAGATCGTGTCGCCGAGATCGAAGCCGGTTTCGCCGGGCATATTTGTGAGCGGCAGGCGCGTGATGCCGTAAGCGAGCGTTACATAGTCGCCGCGAAAGAGATCACGCGGATCGACCGGTTCGCTCTTTAGTGTCACGACATCGTGTGAACGCAGGATCGAAACGCGATCCCAGACCATCCACATCAGGATCAAGGTCTGCAACGCGACAAGAATGATGACGGCTGAGCCGAAGCGACCAAAGCGCGCGATCATGACGACTTCCCTTCATCGGCTACCGCCACGACGCGCTTGCGGATGCGCGCCATCAGCAGGCTGCCTGCGATCAGAATGATGCCGCCGAGCGCGAAGAAGGCGGCGGTGCCGAGCAACGTACCAAGCGTCTGGAAGTAGAGGTATAAAATCTCGATAGCGAAGGCGACGAAGCCTGCGTTGAGGGCGAAGCGATTGTTGCGTCCGGTGCCGTAGGCCACGAGCCAGACCGAGAGAGCGGTGAAGAGCGCCGCGTAGACCCAAGCGACCGCGCCCGCGCTTGTGGCAAAGAGCGGGTAAAGCGCTGCGCCGATGGCGAGCGCCGCAATGCCCGCGAGGTCTCGTATCGAGAGCCGACCGGCGTCCAATTCACGCCATGCCAACCCGCCTATAACCGCGAGGCCGATCAAGGTGAGCACGGTGGAGACCGCGTTCGCATGGCTGTCCGGCGGCATGACCTGCAAAATCCAGATCAGGGCGAAGCTGATGGTGATGCCGTAGCCCTCGAGCACCGTTCCGAAACGCAGAGAACGCTCAGAGAGGCGCAGGCCGATGAGCCATAGCAACAAGGCGGCGAGTATGTAGATCACGGCGAGATCGCCGCGACCGCAGCCGATATTCGCCGTCAGCGGTTCGCCGTTCAATCCGGCCCAAACCCATGCCGTGAGTAAAGCGAGATGGAAGCCGGGCAGCCAGCTCAGGCGGATGGTGAGGATGAGCGCGATGATCCAGGGCAGGAAGAACGCCCAATGCGAGTGATTGAGCGCGGGCGGCGACCATGCCGACCAGAGGATCGCCAGAAGGATGCCGATGGCGAGCGCGGCGCGCGAGGGCAGCGTCCATGCGGCGGCAAGCGCAACGATGCTCCAGAGCAGCACCCAGCCCGGTGCGCCCGCGTCGACGTGGTAAATCTGCGCGATGAGCATGATGTTGCCGCCGAAAAGCGCGAGGCCTGCAACGACGGCGGCTTCGGCGAAAGCGGGGTGGCCGCGGCGATGCAGCACGAAGGCCGCGCCCCATGCAGCCCACAAAGCGGCGAAGAGCAGAACGAGTTTCACGAGTTTCGGAATCTCGGACCAGTTCGCGGCGACGAAGCTCATCGCGGCGAAGCCGATCAGTACCGCGCCGAGAAGCGCCAACAGTTGCGGGACGCGGCGGATCGTTGCTTCACCTTCAGAGGAGGCGAGGATGGCTTGGGCGTTGGCGGGCGTTACCCAGCCGCGCTCGATCCAAAGCTCCATGTCGCGCTTGAGGCGCTGAAGGTAAACGCGTTGCCACATCTGAAAGCCGCCGATTCGTTGGAGAAACTCCTGCGCGATGATAGCGGAGCGGCAGCGCGGGTCGCCGTCCGAGGTGAGCCGAGTGTAGCGCACTTGCCTGCTGCGGCGGAATGTCGCATCATGGGGATCGGGTAGTTGCCGGCGCGGTCAGTGCGAGCGGCTTTATGCGTTTCGCGCCCAAGCTCCGTCTGCGGCTCCGCCGGTTAAGGGAGGAGATGCCATGAACGTTGCCACGATCTTGAAGGCTAAGGGCACTGAAGTCGCTACGGTCAGCCCAACCATCACGCTTGCGGAAGCGGCGCGCCTGCTCAGCGAGAGGCGCATCGGCGCCGTCGTCGTCATGCATGATCGGCAGTTGCTCGGTATCCTGTCGGAGCGCGACATCGTGAAAACGCTGGCGCATTCGGGCGCCGATGCGCTCGACCGACCGGTGCGCGAAATCATGACGTCGCGCATCGTTACTTGCGCGCTCAATGACAGCGTCGATGAATTGATGGACATGATGACGGAAGGCCGCTTCCGCCACCTGCCTGTCATCGAGCGCGGCGAGCTTGTCGGCATCGTTTCCATCGGCGACGTCGTCAAGCATCGCATCGCTGAAACCGTGATGGAGACCGAGGCGCTGCGCCTCTACATCACCAATAGCTGATGGAGCTACTGCAAGAGATCGATCGTCTCGCGGATAAGCGGTAGAGCTTCCTCTGCCGCTTCTTCGCCGAGGCGGATCAGCTCGTCCGCGCGATCAAATTCCAGCAATGTCAGATGGCCGATTTTCGGCGCAATCACCACGTCCGGCGGATCGCTGGCGAGGCGGGCGCGGGCCAAGCGGTCCTGCACGATGTTGAGCGAGGCGAGCAACACGCTCGCAAATCCCGGCCCGCGATTTTTACCGCCGATGGCGCGTTTGACGATCTCGCGTTCAGGCTCGCGCTTGTTGCCGCGCAGGCGGCTCAAGGTGCCGCGAATGCCGCTCATGATCGTCGCGTTTTCGTCAGCCTCGACGGGTTCATCGACTTCGGCGGTGTCCAGTCCGGCGCTCGCTTCGACCTCGACCATCTCGGCGATTTCTTCGCCGAGATCGGCAACGGCGGGAAGCGGCGGGAGGCTCGACACATAAAACGGGTTTTGCCCTTGCTCGAAATGGCGGCGCGTCGCCGGATCGAAGGGATCGGTGTTGAGGTTGACCGCGATGACGAGGCGCGCACCGAGCGCGCGGGCAACCGAGACCGGCACAGGATTGACGATGGCGCCGTCGATCAGCCAGCGATTATCGACCGGCACCGGCGCAAAAACGCCGGGCAGGGCATAGGAGGCGCGGATTGCCTGCACGAGGCTGCCTTCGCGCATCCAGACTTCATGGCCGGTTGCGAGTTCGGTGGCGACGCCGACGAAGGTGCGGTTGAGATCCTCGATGTTGAGATCGCCGAGATGTTCATGCATCAGCGCTTCGAGTTTGGAATCGCCGATCAAACCGGAGGAGCGGAAACGGAAATCGACGAGGCCGAGCAGGCGGCGGCGATTGAGACTGCGAGCGAATTCCTCCAGCGGGTCCATTTTGCCCGCGAGATGACAGCCGCCGACCAACGCGCCGATGGACGTGCCCGAAACGATGTCGGGTTCGATGCCGGCGCGGCTCAGCGCTTTCAATACGCCGATATGCGCCCAGCCGCGGGCGACGCCGCTGCCCAACGCTATGCCGATCTTGGGTCGTGTCATTCGAAGCTGTTTCATTATCTTGATACTCAACGCATCATGCTCTTCCGCCGTTCCGCTTTATAGGTGGCAGGGCAGGCAAAAATGTGTCGATCATCAGGAATGCTTATGGTCGGAGAGCTTTTCCGCCTTGATGTGCAGTTTTACCGGCTTATCCGCCGCGCCGATGGGCACCGAGCGGAAGAAGCAGGAGCGATAGCCGACGTGGCAGGCGCCGCCATCGCCGCCGACGTCTACCTTCAGCAATAGCGCATCCTGATCGCAATCGATGCGGATGTCGCGAACGGTTTGCGTCTGGCCGCTGGTCTCGCCCTTGCGCCAGAGGCTTTTACGCGAACGGCTCCAGTACCAGGCTTCGCCGGTCAGGATCGTCTTCTCAAGCGCCTCGGCATTCATCCAGGCGAACATCAATACCTCGCCCGTCGTCGCATCGGTCGCGACGGCGGGGATCAGCCCGTCGGCGTCGAACTTCGGCGCGAAGGCCGTGCCTTCCTCGATCTCGGCTTCGGAGCCGCGCGGGCTGAAAAGGGGAGAGGTGGTGCTCATATGCGTGGTCCATAAATGAAAAGCCCCGCCATTCTGATGAAGAGCGGGGCCCGTCGAAAGTGAAATCCAAACGCGTCGATCAGTAACCGCGGATCATCTGCATGAAACGGGCTTCCATGCGCGGGTCTGTCTGGAAGACGCCGGTGAACTGCGAGGTGATGGTCGCCACGTCCGGCTTCTTGATGCCGCGCGTGGTCATGCACTGATGCTTTGCCTCGATCAGGATGGCGACGCCGGCGGGCTTCAAGGCCTTGGTGATCGTGTCGGCGATCTGCGCCGTCATCGTTTCCTGCGTCTGAAGGCGGCGGGCATAGATTTCGATGACGCGGGCAAGCTTCGAAATGCCGACGACCTTATTGGTCGGGACATAGGCGACATGCGCCTTGCCCAGGATCGCGACCATGTGATGCTCGCAATGGGATTCGAGATTGATGTCCCGAAGCATCACCATGTCCTTGTAGCCTTCGACTTCCTCGAAGGTGCGCGTCAGCTCCTTGTAGGGGTCTTCGTTGTAGCCTTCGTAGAATTCTTCATAGGCGCGAACGACGCGGCCCGGCGTGTCCAGAAGACCCTCGCGGGTGGGATTGTCGCCGGCCCAGGCGATGAGCGTGCGGACGGCGGCTTCCGCCTCTTCGCGGCTCGGCTTTTTCACACGGGGCGACAACTCATCAACTGCAACATTCATGTCCATATGACCAATCTCGTTTGGGGTTTCCCGACGCCCTTCGTTTCCGGGGGCCAGGTCAAGTCACGGGGCCAATTCGCCCGTTTTGCCCATCAAGCACGGGGTCTTATATGCCATGCTGTAGCTGATGTGACATCGTCTCAAGGATGCATATAGCCTTGCGGAAAGCCGCTATCAAGGCGCCCGAACCTATCAAACCCGCAAAATCGGGCGTCGAATCCGGGGCTTTTCCTCAATGTTAAGTCTTGCCGGAGAAGATCAAGGCGATTAACAAAGGGCGTCGCCTATTTTGCGCGGCGGCGTTGGGAAATGCCATGACGACCTGTCGAACCTGTGGACGAACGACCACCACCGCTTGAGGCCCCTCCGGCAGGGGACGAGAGCAAAAACCCCGTGCTGTTTTCAGAGATCAGGCCCGACGACATGACGACGCTTCCCAAACTCGCCCTCTACAACACGCTGACGCGTTCGAAAGACATCTTCGAGCCGGCCGATCCTGCGCGCGTGACGATGTATGTCTGCGGGCCTACGGTCTACAACTTCGCGCATATCGGCAATGCGCGCCCCGCCGTCGTCTTTGATGTGCTGGCGCGATTGCTGCGGCGGCTTTATCCCAATGTCGTCTATGCGCGGAACATCACCGATATCGAAGACAAGATCATCGCCGCTGCGAAGGAACGGGGTGTGGCGATCGGTGTCATCACCGACAAGTATGCCGACATCTATCGCAAGGACATGGGCACGCTCGGTGTGCTGTTGCCCGACATCGAGCCCAAGGCGACCGACGCTATTGCCGACATGATCTCGATGATGGAGCGCCTCATCGCGAGCGGTCACGCTTATGCGGCGGAAGGGCATGTGCTGTTTCATGTGGCGTCTTATGGAGCCTATGGCGCGCTGTCGCGACGCGATCTCGACGACATGATAGCCGGCGCGCGCGTCGAGGTGGCGCCCTACAAGAAAGACGCCACCGACTTCGTGCTGTGGAAGCCATCGACGCCGGAGCAGCCGGGCTGGGAAAGCCCTTGGGGACGCGGGCGTCCGGGCTGGCATATCGAATGTTCGGCGATGATCGAGAAGCATCTTGGCGAGACCATCGACATTCACGCAGGCGGCATCGATCTTCAATTCCCGCATCACGAAAATGAAATCGCGCAAAGCACATGCGCGCATGGCGGCAAGCTGTTCTCGCGCTTCTGGTTGCATAACGGCTTCGTGAACATCGAAAAAGAGAAGATGTCGAAGTCGATCGGCAATGTGCTGCTGGTCCACGACCTCATCAAGGAAGCGCCGGGCGAAGCGATCCGGTTGGCGCTGTTGAACGGCCATTACCGCCAGCCGCTCGACTGGACGGCGGAAGGGCTTGCGCAATCGCGACGAATGCTCGACCGGCTTTACGGCGCTTTGCGCGCGCTTTCCGATGTCGAGGCGACGGCAGACGAGGCCGTATCTGCGGCTTTCATGGAAGCACTGCTTGACGACCTCAATACGCCCAAGGCCTTGGCTGTTTTGTTCGATCTTGCCAAACAGGCGAATACGGCGACCGACGCGGGCGAGAAAGCCAGGCTGAAGGCCGCTCTTCTGGGTGCGGGCGGGCTAATCGGCCTGCTTCAACAAGACCCGGAGGCCTGGTTTGCAGGCGGGGGCATCGCACCCCATATAAATGCTGACGAGATCGAAGGCTTGATCGCCGCTCGCAATGCGGCGCGGAAGAACAAGGATTTCAAGGAAGCCGACCGTATCCGCGATGAACTTGCGGGACGCGGCATCCAGATCGAAGATGGACCGCAAGGGACGCAATGGCGGGTGGCAAGCTGAGACGGAAATGCTGAACGAGATTTACAATACGCGCATTTTGAAGCTCGCGGCGGACATCCCGCTGACGGAGCGGCTTGCCCAAGCAGATGCCACCGTGACGGCGGTGTCGAAGCTCTGCGGCTCCAAGGTGACGGTTGACGTGAAGATGGACGGCGACAAGGTCGTCGGCTATGGCGCGGACATCAAAGCTTGCGCGCTCGGCCAGGCATCATCCTCGATCATGGCACGGCATGTCATTGGCGCGACGGCGGCGGAACTTCACGAGGTCGGCCGCGAGATGCGCCGCATGTTGAAGGAGGGCGGCGAGCCGCCCCGCGATATTCTCGGTGGCAAATGGGCCGATCTCGAAGTTCTCGAGCCCGTCCGTGAGTACAAGGCTCGCCACGCCTCGACGCTGCTCGTCTTCGACGCGGTGGAAGAAGCGGTCGATGAAGCCATGGCCAAGGCTCGGGGGAGTGGGACGCCGCGCACGCCCGAGACCGCCACTAGCACCGGCTCGGCCTGAACGGCCGGGCCTCCAGGCGTGCGTCGCGCGCCGCCTTCATAAATCCCTATAATGATACCGCAGAGCCTCGACCGATTTTGGTCCGGGCGGGCCTTTGGGCTTCGACATGCGATATGATCCCGTGGCGCTTGGGATGCGCGGACTGATTCAGCTTTATCGCTGGTTCATCTCGCCATTGATCGGGCCGGCCTGCCGGCACGGACCAAGCTGCTCGGAATATGCGATCGAGGCTATTGAGCGGCATGGATCTTGGCGAGGCGGCTGGCTGGCCCTTTCGCGGTTGTCGCGCTGCCATCCCTGGGGGAGCCACGGTTTCGACCCGGTGCCGGTGGCGCTCGATCCGGCGCCCTGGTACGCGCCCTGGCGATATGGACGATGGTCTTTGCGGACCGATTTGAGAGAAACGAAATGATAAAGCTGACACTGCCCGATGGATCGGTTCGCGAGGTTGCGGAGCCGTTGAATGGGTTGGCCTTTGCCGAGAGCATCGCGAAGTCGCTGGCGAAAAAAGCCATCGCGTTGAAGGTGAACGGTGAGGTCAAAGACCTTGCGACGATCATCGACAAGGACGCCGCTGTTGAGGTCGTCACGGTCTCGACGCCGGATGGGCTTGAACTGCTTCGTCACGATGCGGCGCATGTGATGGCCGAAGCGGTGCAGGAGCTTTTTCCCGGTACGCAGGTCACGATCGGGCCGGCCATCGAAAACGGCTTCTTTTACGATTTTTCACGCGCCGAACCTTTCCGCCCGGAGGATCTCGAAAAGATCGAGGCGCGGATGCGCGAGATCGTCGACCGCGACGAGAAGATCACGCGCGAAGTCTGGACGCGCGACGATGCGGTCGCTTTCTTCAAGAGCATTGGCGAGTTTTACAAGGCCGAAATCATCGAGAGCATTCCGGCAGGCGAAGATGTGTCTGTCTACAAGCAAGGCAACTGGCTCGATCTTTGCCGCGGGCCGCATCTGCCATCGACGTCAAAGCTCGGCAAGGCTTTCAAGCTTACGAAACTTGCGGGCGCTTATTGGCGTGGCGACAGCCGCAACGAGATGCTTCAGCGCATCTATGGCACGGTCTGGGCGAGCGATGCCGAACTCAAAGCCTATCTCACGATGATCGAGGAAGCCGAGAAGCGCGATCATCGCAAGATCGGTCGCGAGATGGACCTCTATCATTTTCAGGAAGAAGCGCAGGGTTCGGTCTTCTGGCACGCCAAGGGCTTCACGATCTACAACCAGCTCGAGGCCTATATCCGCCGTCGTTTGAACAATTCCGGCTATGTTGAAGTGAAGACGCCGCAGCTCATGGCGTCGAAGTTCTGGGAAGCTTCCGGCCACTGGGGCAAGTACCGCGAGAACATGTTTGTCGTACCTGACGAGGTGCCCGGCACGGAAGAGGAAGGCCCGGTCCTCACCGGCAAAGGCGACCTTATGGCGTTGAAGCCGATGAATTGCCCGGCGCATATCCAGATTTTCAATCAAGGCATCAAGAGCTATCGCGATCTGCCGATCCGCATGGCCGAATTCGGCTGCTGTCATCGCAATGAGGCGCATGGCGCATTGCATGGTTTGATGCGTGTGCGTCAGATGACGCAGGACGATGCGCATATTTTCTGCACCGAGGAGCAAATCCAGTCCGAGACAGAGCACTTCGTCAATCTGCTCTATGCTGTCTATCAGGATATGGGCTTTGCCGATGTTGTCATAAAGCTCGCGACGCGGCCGGAGAAATTCGGCGGCACCATCGAGCGTTGGGATGCCGCCGAGAAGGCGCTTGGCGATGCATTGCGCGCCACCGGACATGATTTCATCGTCGCGGAAGGCGAGGGCGCTTTCTATGCGCCGAAGCTCGAATTTCATTTGAAGGACGCTATCGGTCGCTCATGGCAGGTTGGCACGTTGCAGCTCGACTACGTGTTGCCCGAGCGGCTGGATGCCACTTACGTCACGGAAGACGGCACGCGCAAACATGCTGTGATGCTTCACCGCGCCATTCTCGGCACGCTCGAACGCTTCATCGGCATTCTGATCGAGAGCAGCGCCGGCAAACTGCCGATGTGGCTCGCGCCCGTGCAGGTCGTCATGACGACGATCACATCGGATGCGGACACCTATGCGACGGAGGCGGCGGAAGCGTTGCGAGCGGCGGGTATTCGTGTCGAACTCGATGTTCGTAACGAGAAGATCAACTACAAGGTACGCGAACATTCGGTCGGCAAAGTGCCGGTGATTTTCGTCGCGGGTAAACGCGAGGCGGAAGAGCGCACGGTCTCGATCCGGCGTCTCGGTTCGCAAGAGCAGAAGGTCCAATCACTCGATGAAGCGATCAAGGCGCTGGTCGCCGAATGTACGCCGCCGGATTTGAAACCGGCATCGGCCAAGACTGCGGCGGCTGCGGAATAAAAAAAGGGGAAGCGAGAGCTTCCCCTTTTCGTTACGCCTTCGGAATTTGCTTTTCGTAATGTTCTTCAAGTCCGTCAAAGGCTTGCCAGAAGGGTGTCGGCTTCTGGTCGGCCAGCAGTTCGGCGAGAAGGCCGAGATGGACGTGCCAGCCACCGCTGACGTTGACTGCCGCTTCGCGATTGCCGAGGCGGCGATGCGTCAGTTCGAGCAACACCTTGTCGCCGCGCTGCGTCAACGTGATTTCAACCTCGGACGGCTCGCCGTCGATGCCGTTGCTCCAGGTGAAAGCCAGCAAGTGCGGCGGGTCGAAACGCGTCACGATATGCTGGCTTTTGTGGATGCCTGTATATTTCTTGAAGCGTTCAGGCGGCGGCCCGTCATTTCCCACGAGACGGGATTGGTTGAAAGTCAAATCCAATGCGCCGCCGACGCGCGGTTCCATTTCGCCTGCCGCGAACCATTTTCCGCGTAGCTCGGGCTCTGTCAGATATTGCCAAACGCGCTCAATGGGACCGGTGAGCAGGCGCTCGAAGTGGACTGTATTTTTATCGATAAGTGTTCCGTAGTTGCTCATGCGATCACCTGACGATGTTGTTCAGATCGACGCCGTAAATTTCGGCATTCTTTTTCATGTAGTCGGCACGCGGCCTTGCTGGTTCGCCGCGCATCGCTGCTTCCGCCATGTCGAGGAACGTGTGCCAGCCCATCGCGTTCTGCCTTTCGAACGGCTCGAGGATCGGCAAGTGGTTGAGTGTCAGCAGAACCTTCTCGCCTTGTTGTTCGAGCGTCAGAGTCAAATAGGATTCTGGATAGGGCGACACGGCCTTGCCGGGATCGAAGACGTTCCACGTATAGCTCAGGACATGCGGCGGCCGGCATTGCGTGACGGTGCCGCGAATGTGGCCATCCATCAGGCTGACCTTGCCGCCGACGCGTGCCTCGATTTCGCCATCGCCGAACCAGCCGGGGAGCAGGTCGGCTTTGGTCAGATAATCCCAGACACGCTCGATGGGGCCGGGGAGCAAGCGCTCGAACCGCACAGCGGCAACCTTCGACATCTGGCCCTTGTCGTTCATTTCTTTTTGTCCTTTTTCGCCGCAATCACCAGTTCGCGCTCAAGAGCGTCGAGGCGCGGATTCCAGAAGCGTCGAACCTGCGCGAGCCATGCATCGACTTCGGCGAGGCCATCGGGATCGATGGTGTAGATGCGGCGCTGGGCATCAATGCGCACGCGAACGAGACGGGCGGCCTTCAACGTTTTCAGATGTTGGGAGATCGCCGGGGCGCTGGCGTCGAAGCGACGTGTGATTTCTCCGGCGGAGAGTTCGCCTCCGCTCAGCATTTCGATGATGCGCCTCCGCGTCGGGTCAGCCAAAGCTGCGAAGCTGGTTTTCATGAGAGCTATGATTTCGAACTTACTTAAATAAGTCAATCTTTAAATAATAGCGGAGCGGCAGAAGAAGTCCGGGCGACGTGCCGGACTTGTCACATTCGAGTGTGGTTAACTCCGCTCAGACAGAGCGTATTTCGGAGGCTTTCCATCATGAGAGGCTGGCTGGCTGCCATGCTGGCATTTTGCGCCGGAACCGGCGTGGCATTCGCAGATGGGTTCGAGCTTCCTCGCGGTCAGGCGATGGCACCCGTGACAACCATGTCGCCCGTAGTGAGCGGTGGCGAGAATATCGACGCCGCCGCTGTTCCCGCGCCCATCGGCTTCCAGTGGAAAGTCACCAAGCTCGCATGGAGCGCCAGCGATGAGCGCGCCTATGGCGAGTTTGTGCATGCGCTCGGCATGAGCAACTGCCGCACCGCAGATGAATGTCTGAAGAGCCCGGCCAATATTTATCGAGCGAGCGATCCCGCAGGCATAAGTTTTTTCGCCGATTGCGCCGATCTTCCTTACTTGCTGCGCGCTTATTTCGCCTGGAAGAACGGCTTGCCGTTTTCCTATGCGAGCGGCGTCGCGGCGGTCGGCAATTCCAATGATCTGCGCTATTCGCGTTACGGCAATTATGTCTACGAGCGCACCGATATTCGACCGCCGACCGACGGCATGTGGCCGAATGCGCGCACCGTTTTCTGGAATCTCAATAATGCGATTTCGAGCGCGATGTATCGCTTCGCGCCGGGAGCAACGCGCGGCGAGCTGTTCGATTTCTATCCGGTGAAGATCGCACCAGGTTCCATCCGTCCGGGCACGAATATCTACGATCCGAACGGCCATGTCGCTGTTGTCTATGATGTGGACGGGGAGGGTCGCATTCGATTCATCGATAGCCATCCCGATAATTCAGTGACGCGCGGCAATTACGGGCGCCGCTTCGTGCGCGCTTCCGCGCCGATGGGGGCCGGGTTCAAGAACTGGCGGCCTTTGACGTTGATCGGCGCACATCAGGGTGCAGATGGCAGTTATGTCGGCGGCGTGGTCATGCCGACGCCCGATGCGCAACTCGCCGACTGGTCCGACGAACAGTTTTTCGGCACAGTGCGCGGAGCGGGGTGGCAGTCGGGTCGCTTTGTCTATAACGGCGAGACCATCGATTATTACGACTATGTGCGCCGCGCGGTTGCCGGGCACGACATTGTCTACGATCCGGTGGTCGAGACGCGAAGCATGGTGAAGGGGCTGTGCGACGATCTGCATTACCGGGCGGAAGCCGTCGATATTGCTGTGAAGGCCGGGCTCAACGCGCAACAGCAGCCTTCGCGGCTGCCCGAGAATATCTACGGCACTTCCGGCGACTGGGAAACTTACTCAACGCCGTCGCGCGACGCGCGCCTGAAGGTCTCGTTCAAGGAGTTGCGCGATCAGGTGTCGAAGTTTCTGGAGATGGCGCGGACAGCCGACAAGAGCATTGCCTATGCGGGCGCAGATCTGCCGGGTGATCTTGCCGCTGCTTATACACAAGAGGCTGCACAATGCCCGATCAGCTATCAGGCGAGCGATGGCTCCGTGCGGACCATGGCCTTTGAGGAAGCGAGGGTGCGGCTGTTTGCATTTTCCTTCGATCCTTATCATTGCCCGGAGCGGCGCTGGGGCGCGACGTCGGAGGCGGAGCTTGCGACCTGCCCGGATAGCGGTTTGAAGCGCCAATGGTATGAAGCCGAACAGCGGCTGCGAAACCAGACGGATCGCACTTATGACGCGCGAATGGATTTTTCGCTCGGCGACTTGCAAGCGCGCGCGGCGGGAAGCGGACAGGATGCGCCGCCAGATGTTGATACGCTGGCGACGCTCAGAGCGGCGCGCGGCTCGGCCAATTTCGCCGCCGCGCCCGAAGGCGGCATGACGATCCTAGAAACTGTACCAGAGCGCAAAGCCCAGTGATCTTTCCTTGATGGTGTTGCGGCCCGAGACGCTTGCCATCGTGCTCAATTCCATTGACACGGTCTTGTCGAGTTCGCGGACAAGCGAGAGACCGATCTTGTTCGATTGAATCTGTGATGGCGCCGCGCCGCCGCCGCCCGAGAAAGAGGCGTAGCTCTCGCTTTTCAGCATGATCATTGTGCGTTGGAGAGGTCGTACGCCGATGGTAAGATTGGCCTTGATCTCACTCGGTCGGCTTGCCGGCCTGACGCGAATGCCGATCAGATTGTCGGTAAAGCCTTCCATGCCAAGCCATTTGAAATTCTGGCCCATCGTCAGGTCGATTTCGCCGTCGATGTCGCCGCGCCGCGAAGCGAAAGCGTCGCCCGTGCTCTGCGCGCCGTGCCAGGCCAATAGCGGCTGAATGGAAAAGAAAGTGTCCTGCCAGGTGCCGAGGGCGAAGCGGGCGCCTGCTTCGACCCGGGAGAGGGAGCGGTCTGAAATCGTCGAGCCAAGCCAGCTCGATCTTTCATGCGTCAGCGCGAAGCTGCTGACGAGGGTGATGTTTTTGCCGAGACCATATTCGCTGTAGGGCGATAGCTCCTGCTTGCTATAGCCATTGCGGCCCGTCACTTTGCCTGCGCCGTCGTAAGTTTCCGAAGCGCTCGTGTTCGTGAAAGGCACGATGATCTGAAGCGCGCCCGGCGCTTGTGGCCACGCGCCCGCAAACGCCGTTTCCGCGTTTGCTCCGCTCACCGCCATGAAGATGCAAAGCCCCGCCCGCCACCGTGAGATTGTCACGGAGTCCCCCTCAATATTTTGCCCATAATGATGTTGCTGGGTGGGCTTGCGTCTGTAAAGGGCAAGGGCTTACCTTCGCCGTCCCTCGCGTGAAAATCTGTTGTCCAAGGATGAATTCATTGTCCCGTTCCCAGGAAACCATCGACCTGTTGCTGACGCGCCGTTCGGTCAAACCCTTCACCATGGCGGCGCCCGGCCCTGATGCGAGTGAGCTCGAAATCATCCTGCGCGCCGGTTCGCGCGTGCCCGATCACGGCAAGCTCGCGCCTTGGCGTTTCATTCTCTTCAAAGGCGATGCGCGCGCGGCATTCGGCGATGTGCTG
>DASYEM010000145.1:0-12478 GCA_036499025.1 Parvibaculum sp.
GGCTCAATCTCGTTTCCGAATATGAGCCGGCGGGCGATCAGCCCACCGCCATCGCGGAACTGGTCGAAGGCGTCAATCGCGGCGAGCGCGATCAGGTGCTGCTCGGCGTCACGGGCTCGGGCAAGACCTATACGATGGCGCAGGTCATCGCGCGGACGCAGCGCCCTGCCCTGATCCTCGCGCCGAACAAGACGCTGGCGGCGCAGCTTTACGGCGAGTTCAAGAGCTTCTTCCCGGAGAATGCGGTCGAGTATTTCGTTTCCTATTACGACTACTACCAGCCCGAAGCCTATGTGCCGCGTACCGACACCTATATCGAGAAAGAGAGCTCTATCAACGAGCAGATCGACCGCATGCGCCACTCGGCGACGCGCGCGCTGCTCGAACGCGACGACGTCATCATCGTCGCTTCCGTCTCCTGCATCTACGGTATCGGTTCGGTCGAAACCTATTCGGCCATGACCTTTTCGCTGAAGGTGGGCGAGAAGATCGACCGCCGTCAGTTGATCTCCGACCTCGTGGCGCTGCAATACAAGCGCAACGACGCGGCTTTCGCGCGCGGCGCGTTTCGCGTGCGCGGCGACACGATCGACGTTTTCCCGGCGCATCATGAAGATCGCGCCTGGCGCATCGCGATGTTCGGCGACGAGATCGAGGAGATCGCGGAATTCGACCCGCTGACTGGCCACAAGACCGACAAGTTCGAGAGCGTGAAGCTCTACGCCAATTCGCATTACGTGACGCCGAAGCCGACCCTAAACCAGGCGGTCGAAGAGATCACGCGCGACCTGCAAGTGCGGCTTCAGGAGCTGAAGGGCCAGGGCAAATTGCTCGAAGCCCAGCGCCTTGAACAGCGCACGACATTCGACATCGAGATGATGGAAGCGACGGGTTCCTGCGCGGGCATCGAAAACTATTCGCGCTATCTCACGGGCCGCAAGCCGGGCGAGCCGCCGCCCACCCTTTTTGAATATCTGCCCGACAATGCGCTGGTCTTCGCCGACGAAAGCCACGTCACCGTGCCGCAAATCGGCGGCATGTTCCGGGGCGACTATCGGCGCAAATCGACGCTGGCCGAATATGGTTTCCGCCTGCCTTCCGCCGTCGATAACCGTCCGATGCGTTTTGAGGAATGGAACGCGATGCGGCCGCAGTCGATGTTCGTATCGGCAACGCCGGGGCCTTGGGAAATGGACCAGACGCAGGGCGCTTTCACCGAACAGGTGATCCGTCCGACCGGCCTTATCGATCCGCCGACGATCATCCGTCCGGTCGGCACGCAGGTCGACGATCTGATCGCCGAATGCCATGAGGTCGCCAAGAAAGGCCAGCGCGTGCTGGTGACGACGCTCACGAAGCGCATGGCCGAAGACCTGACCGAATATATGCATGAACAGGGCATTCGCGTTCGCTACATGCATTCCGACATCGACACGCTGGAGCGCATCGAAATTCTGCGCGACCTGCGGCTTGGCGCTTTTGACGTGCTGATCGGCATCAACCTGCTGCGCGAAGGTCTCGACATTCCCGAATGCGCGCTGGTGGCGATCCTCGATGCCGACAAGGAAGGTTTCCTGCGCTCCGAGACGTCGCTCATTCAGACCATCGGCCGCGCGGCGCGTAACGTCGATGGGCGCGTGATCCTTTACGCCGACAAGATGACGGGCTCGATGGAACGCGCCATAGCGGAAACCAATCGCCGCCGCGAAAAGCAACACGCCTATAATATCGAACACGGCATCACGCCCGAGAGCATTCGGCGCAATATCGGCGATATTCTCGAAAGCGTTTACGAGCGCGACCATGTGCGCGTCGATACCGGCGACGCCGATCAGGCTTTCATCGGCCACAATCTTCGCGCCCATATCGCGGAGATGGAGCGCAAGATGAAGGAAGCCGCCGCCGATCTCGAATTCGAAACGGCGGCCCGGTTGCGCGACGAGATCAAACGCCTCGAAGCGACCGAACTCGCGATTGCCGACGATCCGATGGCGCGGCAATCGGCCATCGAGGACAAGGTCGCGGCGGGGGCGCCGGTTAAGGGCCGCTCGTCGAGCGGCAAGCCGGGCACGCGTGCGAACAAATATCGCGGCAAAAAGCGTTAAGCGCTTCGCCGCCATGCCCGCCAAACCCAAAATTCTCGCCAATCCGAAAGCCGCGCAGGCGCGATGCCTTTGCGGCGCGGTGACGCTGGAAATCGACGTGCCTGCGCGCTGGGCCTTTCACGATCATGGGCGAGCCGCGCGCGTTGCGCATGGCGCGGCCTATGCGACCTATGTGGGAAGCTGGCGCAAGCGCTTTCGCATCCTTGAGGGCGAGGACGACATCTCGCATTACGAAGACGCGCCGACGAAAACGACGCGGCATTTCTGCGCCCGCTGCGGTACGCCGCTTTACTCCGAAACGGACCGATCGCCGCATATGGTCAACATTCCGCGCGCCCTCTTCCAGAGCCGCACGGGCCGCGAGCCGCGCTACCATTTGCGGATTTCGGAGCTTCAGGACTGGACCTATGCAGGCGAAAAGCTTGGGCCGTTGAAAGATTTTCCGGGCGTCGTTTGGGAACGTCCGCGCAAGAAGAAAATCCTTCCGCCCGAAGACCTGTTCTGACCCACGCGGCCCAAAATGCCCGGCTTTCGCCACATTCCCGAGCGATCTTGACCGATATGGCCAAACGGAACGGCAGGGCTTCGCTGTACGTTATAGGCAAGACGGAATTGAACAGGAGATCCCCCATGCGCATGACAGCCGCGATCCTCGGATTGGCCGCCAGCATGGCCTTCGCGCCCGCCGCCTTCGCCGGGACGCCGCAGAGCATCGATCCGACCACCGGCGATCCGGTGCTGCCGGACTATCAGACGCAGCAAAGCAACAGCACGACCGTCGAAACGCGGGACGTCGGCGCTTATCCGCAGCCCGCGCAGTCCTCGACGATGCAAACCACCGTTACGACGGAGCGGAAAACCACCGGCGCGACCAATTACGGCTCGATGAACAATGCGCCCGCCACACATGAAGAGCCCAAGAGCATCGGTCAGGCCGGACATCAGATCGGGCAGGATGCAGGCAAGGCCGGAAAAACGGTCGGCTCGACGACGCGCGACGTAACGACGACCATCGGCCATGGCGTGCGCGACACGACCAAGGCCATCGGCCACGGCACGCGCGATTTCTTCCGCGGCATCGGCAATGGCTGGAGTCAGGCCGGAGACTGATCCGACATCCACCTCACGGCAGAAACAGCATTTGCAACATGCCGAGCGGCAGGCCGATCAGGAAGACGATGATGAAGACCGCCGCCGCATAGATCAGCGAGCGCTCTTGCGGAACTTTCATCAAAACCGGACTGCCGAGCCTGTTGAGATAAACCCCATAGAGCAGCCCGAGAATGCCGGCAAAGCCGAGCATCGGCATGATGGTGAGCGCGCTCGCCACGCAATAAGGCGCGTTGGAATAAACCGCCAGCTTCAGCGCCTGATCGAAATTCTTCTCGCCGTCGAAAGTCCGCGCCAGCGCGTTCTGCACCGCCGCTGAAATGTAGATCAGCGCCAGGGTCAGAACATAGGTGAAAGCCGCGCAAAGAAACCCGTCCACCGCGCCAAGCCTCGACGCCCCGCCGCCCCACATCTCCACGCCGATGACCGACATGCTGACGAAAGTCGTCGCTGCGGGGATCAGCGCCAAGGTCAGCGCGTAAGGCAACAAGGCTTCGACATGCCCCGGCTCGGGCTCGACCGCCTGCCATTCGGCGGCGGGATGCAGCAGAATGCCGGTCACGCGTGAAATCAATCTCATTCGCCCCTCCCCAGGTGCCGGGCCACTCTAGCGCGCCTACCCAGCTTTTGGGAAAGGTCTTCACTCAGATGATAACCGTCACCACCCGGACTTGTTCCGCCGCCCGCAATTGGCGATGATGGCCTTAAGCCAGACACTCTTTGGGGGAAGAGCCATGGATGACAGCATCTACCGCGATTTTTATTGGGCGCGTGACCAGATCGAACTCTGGTGGGCGATGGCGTGGCCGCATCTGACGTCGGATGTGGCGATGCGGCTCTATGTGGTAGTCGCCGCTCTAGCCATCCTTGTCGGATCGATCTACCTCGCCTACAGAATGATGTCCGAATTGCGAAAGATCGAACTCGGTGAATTTGCGTTTCGTCAAAGAGGTCGGAAACCCAGAACGCAGAAGTCAATCGACACCCTGCGCGAGCGCATCAAGGAATTCAGAGCCCGGCGGTGGCGTTTCTTTCTCACCCGACTTGCAGCGCTGCTGGTCTTTGGCTTTATCATTCCGTCAACCGGCCTCTATCTCTCCGGTGCCTATTATGACTGGTTCGACGCGACCCATCACGCCTTCGTCGCCATTCACGGTGGCGATGTTGTAGCAGCACCTCGCCCCATGATCCTGCTCGCCTTCGTCTTCAACCAGTTAAGTCACGGCACGATGATGGACTTTCTGGAAGTGTTTCACGTCGATTTCGGACAGGTCGTCAACAATCCGGATAATTATGCATTTTCTCTCGCAGTTTTTCTGTACCGGAGCTTTGTAGGCACATTCGCTGTCGTTCTACTTTTCTTTATCCGTCGCGCAACCTTGATTCTCTGGCGATTGGAGCCAATAGAAAATCTGCTTCCCGCGCCACGCACTGCCGCAATCCCGGCGACCTGAGCAGTATCAAACGATACCGCTCCACTCCAATCGTCATGGCCGGGCTTGACCCGGCCATCCACGTCTTGCCGCCCGAAGAAAGATGGATTCCCGGATCAAGTCCGGGGATGACGATTTTGGTGGAGGAACCGCAGCGGTCTAATCGATAATAGGCTATGACTACCCTCCTCCTCGGTACCACCGGAATGCTTTCCGCCGCAGCGGCTCACGCCGTCGCACGGTCGAAAAAGGCTGTGCTGGTGTCGCGTCATGCGGACGCCTTCACGTTCAACAATGACGTGCTCGACGTGAAGTTGAAGCCCATCAACGTCTCCTATGACGACGAGAACGCGTTTCTCGATGCGCTGGAGCCGCTGGCGCCGTTCGATCTGGCGCTGACATGGATGCATCCGCCGGCGGAAATTTTGCGCGCCGCGCTCGACGGAATGATCGCGCCGGGCGGGCGGCTTGTGGAGGTGATGGGGAGCCGGTCCATTCTGCTCGGCAAAGACGGTGAAGCATCGATTGCCGAACGGCGGGCGCAGGCGCTGGCTTTGCAGACGGAGATTACCTATGCGCAGGTCATCCTCGGCTTTGTCATCGAAGGCGAGACGTCGCGCTGGCTGACGCATGAAGAGATTTCAGCCGCTGCCATCGCACAGATGGAGCGGCCGGTTCCGCGTCTTGTCGCGGGCGTGCTGGAGCCTTGGGAGAAGCGTCCGAAATAAGCTACTTCCGCAGCAGCGCGAGGCGCAGCGCGCGGAGCCAGCCCATCAGTCTCGCGTTGGATTTGACGCGTCGCTTCAGATTGAGGCGCGTGCGTTCGGCGCTGGCGGCCGCCATGCCCCAGGGTTTCGCCGAGACGACGAGATTGGTGAGGCCCATCGGCGCGTTGCAGAAGCTGTCCTTATAAGGCGCGCTGCCGACCGAGAGGTCGTACATCGTGTGGCCTTCGTCGATGCTCGTCTTGATGAGCCTCAATAAATGCAGACGGCCCGGCGACATCTTGGCGAAATGATTTTCGTAGGTGTGAACCATCAGCGTCGCATGGCCCTGACGGATATGGGCGATGGAGCCTGAAAGAAATTCGCCGTTGAGAGTCAAGGCCGCGACCTGCAGAAGCTTGCGCTTGGGCGGCAGCGCCGCGAGCGCGATGTAAGCGGCGCGATAGCCCGCATCTTCGAAAATCGAGGCGACACCCTGCGCGCGAAGCTGCGTCGCCTTGCGGTCGAGAATATCGGCGGTCATGCGCCGCGCTTCGTCGTTGGTTTCGGCAATACGGAATTCGAGATGGCCGAGCTCGGAGAGCTTGCGCTCCTTGACGCGATCGGTGCGACGCGTCTCTGGCCGGAAGCGCTGCGCGAATTCATCGTAAGTCGCGGGCAAGGCGAAGGTGTAGCCGGAATCCGGCGCGCGCTCGCCGCCGAGCGTGGCGAAGGGATTGACGTGATGGCCGATGAAGTCCGGCTGATTTTCCAGCGCCATGAAATCATGGGCCGGAAGCGCCGACAGAATGCGCTGCCAGACGAGAGAAAACTGCATGGGCGAAACGCGCTCCGCAAAATCGGGCGCGAGCATCGGCGCTTTATAGTCGGCGAACTTGCCACCAAGCCAGACGAGACAGCGAAGCCCCATGCGGCGCTCTATGCCGAAAGCGGCATGCATGACCGGCAGCCCGTCCAGCGAGACCATGACGATGGCAGGCTCGACGCCTTCCGCGCCGCCCACCTGAGAATGCCACGCCTTCAGCCAGTCGAAGCTCTGGAAACCGAGACCAATGGCGTCGGCCTCGAAGGCGCGCCAGGCGATTTCGGCATCGGCGAAGTTGGTATGCACCGTCACGCCCAGGCGGGAACGAGAGCCGGAACGGGTCTCGGCAACGATACGATCGAACGAACGGGGGACGGCGGGCACGGTGACGGGCGCCGGCAGCGTCTGATCATGGGTCGTCGTCGTCATGGGATAGCCCTTATTCATCAATTCGAGACAGATCCCGTGCCGAAACCGGACGGAGATCTGCCCTTTTCCCCTACCGAGCAAGAAGCCTGCCGATCCGTTTACCTTTCGCGGGCTGGACGAGAGTTTTTCGGTCCGTGCTAAGGTCCGCCCGCGAACACCAGAGAAACGGACATATGCCGAAACTGATCCCCATAAGCACCGCAGGCAAACCGGAAGCGGGCGCTCCGGCGCCCGACCGCGTGATCGCGGGCGCCCCTGCCAGCCGGACATGGAACGCCTATGAAACGCCGGACAGTCAATTTTTCTCCGGCATATGGGAAGCCGAACCCGGCAGCTGGCGTATCGAATATACGGAAGCCGAGTTCTGCCACATTCTCGAAGGCGAGAGCCGCCTGACCGATGCCGAGGGCGCGGTGACGGTGGTGCGCGCAGGCGACGCTTTCGTCATTCCGCCGGGTTTTACCGGCACATGGGAAGTCGTCACGCGGACACGCAAGCATTACGCGATCTATCAGCCGGAGAGCGCCGCATGAGAACCGCACTTGTGACAGGCGCGGCGCGGCGCATCGGCCGCGAGATTTCGCTGGCGCTGGCCGAAGACGGCTGGAACGTCGCACTTTGCATTCGCCACAACCGGCCCGATCAGGATTCGACCGATCTCGTGCGCGAGATCGAGGCGAAAGGCGTGCGCGCCGTCGTGCTGCCCGCCGATCTGCGCGACGCGGCGGCGGTGGAAAAGCTGGTGCCGGATGCAGCGGCAGCGCTCGGGCCGCTGAGCCTGCTCGTCAACAACGCCTCGGTCTTCGAGCCCGATCAGGCCGCGACCATGACTTACGAGTCATGGACCGACCACATGGACGTCAATCTGCGCGCGCCCGCCTTCCTCGCCCGCGCTTTCAATGCGCAAATACCGCGTGACGGCGGCAACATCGTCAACATCATCGACCAGCGCGTCTGGCGGCCCAATCCGCTCTTTTTCTCCTATACGATGAGCAAAATGGCGCTGTGGGACATGACACGGTTGATGGCGCAGGCTTACGCGCCGCGCATCCGCGTCAACGGCGTCGGCCCCGGCCCGACGCTGGCCAGCACGCATCAAAGCCCTGAGGATTTTGCCCGCGAAGCCGAGGCGACGATCCTGAAACGCGGCACGTCTCCGCAGGAGATTTGCGCTGCGATAAGGTTTATTCTCGCCTCGCCCGCCATGACCGGCCAGATGATCGCGCTCGACGGCGGTCAGCATCTCGCCTGGGAAACGCCTGACGTCATCGCCGGCACGCTACCGACTCCAAAGAAGTGACATCCGACATCTCGATCCCCATATGTATTTTTTGCCGAGAGGCGAGACCATGAGCCAACCCGAAAACGTAACGCCGCTGAAAATCGCCGATGCGGCGCGCGCCATCCGCCACGTCTTCGTGCGCGACCTGTTGCTCGACGCGCATATCGGCGTCTATGCGCATGAACATGGTCGGACGCAGCCGATCCGGGTCAATGTCGATCTTACCGTCAGCGAGGCCGCCCATAGCGACAAGCTGGCCAATGTCGTCTGCTATGAGACGGTCGTGAACGAGATCAAGGCGTTGGTCGCCCAGGGGCATCTGAACCTTGTGGAAACGCTGGCCGAGCAGATCGCCACCCAATGCCTTGTGGATGAACGCGTCATCGTCGCTCGCATCCGCGTCGAAAAGCTCGCCGCGATCCCCGAGGCGGGCAGCGTCGGCGTCGAAATTGAACGGGCAAAATGAGCCTTTCGGAGTGTGTGTTGAAGCCTCCGAAAGCCACAATGAAATCAAAGGTTTGAAAGTCTCTCGCGCCGCCTACGGAGCGTTTGTGCACAGCACGAAAAATGCTGAATATCCTGTGATTTCAGGGCTTAATCACCTTTCCGCCATATTTGGAATAGCCGCTTCGCTACAAAAAACATAGAAATTTCAAAGGCTTGGAAGTCCATTGTTTTTCTCTCGCGATCACAAAAATGTAATCATGACAAGCGCTTGACCCTTGCGGTGTTGAGGATTTCAACAAACTTATCCACAGCCAAGCGCCTTCGCGAAAAGCAAATCCGGCGTGGGCGTCCCAGATAGAATGGCGAAGCCCGAATCCGGGTAAAAGCCGACAGAGAAGCATGAGCGATCAGGACGAAGGCGAAACCGCAGGTCCGGCGGAAGCCGGACCGGAGGACAAGGCCAGAAAGCCCCGCCCGCCCAAGGCGGCGCTGGCGGACGTGCTTGCCTCGACCGGCTCGGAACTAATCGCCGAAAAGGTCAAAATCCTTCCCGACAGCCCCGGCGTCTACCGCATGTTCGGCCATGACGGCGAGGTGCTCTATGTCGGCAAGGCGCGCAGCCTGAAGAAACGCGTGGCGAATTACGCCAAGCTGACCGGCCATTCGAACCGCATCGCGCGGATGATCTCGTCCACCACGGCGATGGAATTCATCACCACCGCGACCGAGACGGATGCGCTGCTTCTCGAAGCCAATCTCATCAAGCGGCTGAAGCCGCGCTACAACGTGCTGATGCGGGACGACAAGTCGTTCCCCTTCATTCTGCTGACCGGCGACCATGAATTTCCGCAAGTCGTGAAACATCGCGGCGCGCGCTCGCGCAAGGGCGACTATTACGGGCCTTTCGCCAACGCGGGCGCCGTCAATGCGACGCTCAACGCGCTTCAGAAAGCCTTCCTGCTGCGCTCCTGCTCCGATAGCGTTTTTGAAAGCCGCACCCGACCCTGTCTGCTTTTCCAGATCAAGCGGTGCAGCGCGCCCTGCACCGGCGAGATCGCGAAAGAGGGTTACGACGCGCTGGTGGAAGAAGCGCGGGACTTCCTGCGCGGCCGTTCTCGCCGGACGCAGAAGGAACTCGTGGCGCATATGACGGACGCCTCGATGGCGCTCGACTTCGAACGCGCCGCGATTTATCGCGACCGCATCCGCGCCCTGACGCAGGTGCAGCAGCATCAGGGCATCAATCCGCAGACGCTGACGGAAGCGGATTTATTCGCGGCCTATCAGGAAGGCGGGCAGACCTGCATTCAGGTCTTCTTCTTCCGCGCCGGGCAGAACTGGGGCAACCGCGCCTATTTTCCGCGCCACGACAAGGAACAGGAAACCGAGGAGGTGCTCGATGCTTTCCTCGCGCAGTTTTACGAAGACCGCCATCCACCACGCCTCGTGCTGCTGAGCCATGAAGTGCCGGGCAAGGCATTGCTGGCCGAAGCTCTGTCGATCATCGCCAATCGCAAGGTCGCCGTCGGCGTGCCGCGACGGGGCGAGAAACGCGAACTGGTCGGCCATGCGATGACCAACGCGCGCGAAGCGCTGGGCCGCCGCCTGGCGGAAAGCTCGACGCAGCGCAAGTTGCTCGAAGGCGTCGCCGAAGTCTTCGGCTTGCCCGAGACGCCGCAACGCATCGAGGTCTACGACAACAGCCATATCTCGGGCACGAAGGCGGTCGGCGGCATGGTCGTCGCCGGGCCTGAAGGCTTCATGAAGTCGCAGTACCGCAAATTCAACATCAAGAGCGAGATCGAGGATGGCGACGATTACGCGATGATGCGCGAAGTGCTGACGCGCCGCTTTTCGCGCCTGCTGAAAGAAAGCGGCGAAACCAGCGGCGAGGCGGAACCGCGCCCCGACGAGGCGGAAGAAGACAATCCGGCAAAGCCCGAGCCCGAATGGCCGGACCTCATATTGATCGACGGCGGCGCGGGACAATTGAAAGTGGCTTGCGATGTGCTGGCCGAACTCGGCATCGACAGCGTGGTGCCGGTCGGCATCGCCAAGGGACCTGAACGCGACGCGGGCCGCGAACGCTTCTTCATGGCGGGCCGCGAACCCTTCATGATGGAACCGCGCAACCCGGTCCTCTATTACCTGCAACGCCTGCGCGACGAGGTGCACCGCTTCGCCATCGGCAGCCATCGCACGCGGCGCAAGATGGCCATCGGCGTCAATCCGCTGGACGATGTGCCGGGCGTGGGGCCGGGCCGCAAGCGGGCCCTGTTGCAACATTTCGGCTCGGCGCGCGCCGTTTCACGCGCGGGCCTCTCCGATCTCGAGGCCGTGGACGGGATCAGTGCCAAAGTGGCCCGCACGGTCTACGATTTCTTCCACGGAAATCCCGATACGACGGCCTGACAGGCGCTTCAGGTTTGCTATGCTGCAAGATGACGGGGGGGACCCGTTCAAACGAGGCCGTGATGCCGACGAACCTGCCCAATCTTCTGACCTATGCCCGCATCCTCATGGTGCCCGTCGTCGTCGGGTGCGTCGTCTATGAAGGCGACTGGGCGCGCTGGGTCGCGCTCGGGATCTTCATTCTCGCGGCCATCACCGATTTCTTCGACGGCTACCTCGCCCGCGCCTGGGCGCAGCAATCCAATCTCGGCCGGATGCTCGATCCGATCGCTGACAAGCTGCTGGTCGCCGCCGTCCTCCTCGCCCTGACCCGCGTCGGCACCATTGCCGGTTACTCGCTCTGGGCGGCGCTGGTCATTCTCTGCCGCGAAATTCTGGTCTCGGGCCTGCGCGAATTTCTCGCCGAATTGCGCGTCAGCGTACCGGTGTCGCAACTGGCGAAATGGAAGACGACGATCCAGATGATCGCGCTGGCCTTCCTGCTGGCGGGCCCGGCGGGCGACAAACTCATCTCCGGCGTCACCGAGGTCGGCATCGTCCTGCTCTGGGCCGCCGCCATCCTGACGCTCTATACGGGCTATGATTATTTCAAGACCGGCATCGACCACCTCACCGGGCCGGTGCCGGAACGCGCGCCGCCTGCCGCGGCCAAGCCGGACACGCAGCCGTGAAACTTCTCTATTTCGCCTGGGTGCGCCAGAAAACCGGCACGCCCGAGGAGGATGTGACGCTGCCCGACCATGTGCGCGACGTGGGCGCGCTGATCGACTGGCTGAAGACGCGCGGCGAAGGCTACGAGGCGGCTTTCGCCGATCTGAAAGTGGTGCGCGCCGCCATCGATCAGGAACATGTCGCCCTCGACGCGCCGCTCGGCCGCGCGCAAGAAGTTGCGTTCTTTCCGCCTGTGACGGGGGGATAGAGGCCACGCCCTTCGAGACGCGCTTCTGCGAAGCGCTCCTCAGGGTGAGGATCAAATCAGAATGTAACCCTCACCCTGAGGAGCGGGCAAAACCCGCGTCTCGAAGGGCGAGGCCCGCGAGCGAGACGAGCCATGATCCGTGTCCAGACCGAAGACTTCGACGTCAGCGCGGAAATCGCGGCACTGACAAAAGCCCGCACAGATGTCGGCGCCGTCGTGACCTTCTCCGGCATCGTCCGGGATGTGGCGCTGGAGCTTGAACATTATCCGGGCATGACGGAGCGCGAACTCGGCAAGATCGAGGAAGAAGCGCGCGCACGCTGGGCATTGCAGGCGAGCCTGATTATCCATCGCGTCGGCAGGCTCGATCCCGGCGACAATATCGTGCTCGTCGTCACCGCATCGTCACATCGCGAAGACGCCTTCAAGGCTGCCGAATTTCTGATGGATTATCTGAAGACCCGTGCGCCGTTCTGGAAACGAGAAGGCGAAAGCTGGGTCGAGGCGAAGGCCAGCGATGACAAGGCGGCTGAACGCTGGAAGTAGCCCCGCCCTTCTTTCGGGACAGGCATTGCGAAAACGCCGTCTTGGCGCGGCGGGGGCGGCTCATAAAGTGATCTCCATATGCAATTGGAGAACATGAGCCATGACCGCCGAACAGATCTCGCCCGATATCCCGCCCGGCTTCGCGCCGCATTTCCGCAAAAGCCCGGTCACCAGACCGTGGGAGCCGCTTTTCTCGAAAACCACAGACAAGGCCGTGTTGATCGGCCTGCATATCGCCGAACCGCATACCAATTCGCGCGGGCTC